>CANPFP010000026.1 GCA_947573385.1 uncultured Bacillota bacterium
TGTGACCCCATGCTTGTAAGGCATGTGCTCTACCAGCTGAGCTATGCTCCCCGGTGTGCCGCCACATTTGCGACGGCTTGCTTATTATACTCGACGATTCGCCGCTTGTCAACAGGAAAATGAGAATTTTTGCCGAGAAAATTTTTTGCGGGTTTTGAGGAAAAATTGGTAAGGTATACGAAATACCATTCGGGCTTGATTCTTGACATTCCTGAAAATGAATGACATAATGAAATAGATTAGTAAAGCGGCTTACCCCCAACGGGAGAGGGTCGTAAAATATAAGGAGGCTTGCATTATGAGTGCTAAAATCAGGCGGATCGGTGTGCTGACCAGCGGCGGCGACGCGCCGGGCATGAACTCTGCGGTCCGGGCCGTGGTGCGTACGGCGGTAGGGCAGGGGATCGAGTGCATCGGCATCCGCCGGGGCTGGAGCGGCCTGATCAGCAGCGATTTTGTCCAGCTGGACGGAAACAGCGTCAGCCGGATCATCAACAAAGGCGGCACCATGCTGTATACCGCCCGCAGCGAGGAGTTCATGGACCACGCCGGCCGGGAGAAGGCCATCGCCACCTGCAAGCTGCTGGGGCTGGACGGCATTGTGGCCATCGGCGGCGACGGCACCTTCCGGGGGGCGCTGGCCCTGTCCCGCCAGGTGGCGGAGCACGGGAACAAGCTGTCTGTGGTGGGCATTCCCGCCACCATTGACAACGACATCGGTTGCTCCCACTACACCATCGGCTTCGACACCGCCTGCAACACCTGCATCGAGTGCATCGACAAGCTGCGGGACACCATGCAGTCCCATGAGCGCTGCTCCGTGGTGGAGGTAATGGGCCGTCACGCCGGCAACCTGGCCCTGTATGTGGGCCTGGCGGTGGGCGCTACCGCGGTGCTGATCCCCGAACGGCCGGTGGACTTTGAGCGGGATGTGATTGAAAATATCCGGCGGGCCCGCCTGGCCGGCACCACGCACTATATGATCGTGGTGGCCGAGGGTGCCGGCAAGGCCTTTTATATCGGCGAACAGATTCATGAGGCCATCGGCATTGATCCCCGGGTTACGGTGCTGGGCCACATCCAACGTGGCGGCTCCCCCTCCGCCCGGGACCGGGAGACCGCCAGCCGTATGGGCTATGTGGCGGTCCAGGCCCTGGTGAACGACAAGGGCAACCGCATTGTGGTGTCCAAGGACGGCCGGATCCTGGACCTGGATATGGAGGAGGCTCTAGCCGAGACCAAGGAGTTCCAGATGGAGCGCTACGACATTCTGGAGGCTCTCACCAACAACGGCACCAGCCGTTTCCACTGAACCGTGCAGAGACCCGGACGGGATATCCCGCCCGGGTCTTTTTGAACCTGTCTTGCAGGGGCGGATAATATCCGCCCCTACATCTCCGCCAGAAGCGTCTCCAGCTCCTCCCTGGAGAAACGGTACACCTGGTCACAGAACTGGCAGGTCAGCTCGGCCTGGCCCTGCTCCGCAATGAGCTCGGTCAGGTCCTTTTTCCCCATGCTGATCAGGGCCCGGCTCACCCGCTCCCGGGAGCAGTAGCAGCGGTATTCCACCGGGTGCCGCTCCAGAATCTCCAGATCGAAGTCCTTCAGCACGGCCCGCAGCAGGCCCTCCCCATCCAGACCGCCGGCCAGGGCAGAGCTCACCGGGCCCATGCCCCGGACCCCCGTCTCAATCTTTTCGATCATGTCCTCGCTGGCCCCGGGCAGCAGCTGGATGATATAGCCCCCGGCGGCGGTGACACTCTGGTCCAGCCCCACCAGCACCCCCAGGGCGCAGGCGGTGGGAATCTGTTCGCTTTCAACAAAGTACATGGCCAGGTCGTCGGCAATCTCTCCGGAGAACAGGCCGATGGACCCCACATAGGGCTCCTTGAGACCGATGTCCTTGATGACGGTGAGAGTTCCGTCGGTGCCCACCGCCCGGCCCACATCCAGCTTCCCGGGGCACTGCTCCATCAGCTCCACCTGGGGGTTCTGGACATAGCCCCGCACATTGCCCTCGCAGTCGGAGACGGCCAGAATGGTGCCCAGCGGCCCGCCCCCCTTGATCTGCAGGGTGAGAGCCCCCTTCTCCTCCTTAAGCATGTCCCCCAGCAGGGAGGCCCCCAGCAGGGTGCGGCCCAGGGCGGCAGTGGCCATGGGGAGGAGCTTGTGGACATTCCGGGCCCGCTCTACAATATCCCGGCCGGTGATGGCGGCGGCTTTTACCAGGCCGTCGCCGGTAATGGCTCTGACAATTTCGTTGGTCATAGGTTATGTGTCCTTTCTCGCGGTAAAAAAGATGCGCTGCTCCCCCGGTTTGGGTGGGCGCAGCTTCCGCTCCCCCCAGGTCCGCACGTCCACAAAGCCGGCCCCCTCCAGCAGGGTGGTGAGCTCCTCCACGGTGTAGGCCCGCTCCCGGTGGAGCTCCTCTCCCCGGTCCCACTGGCCGGTGGAGGGATCCAGCCGGAAGATATCCATGAAGTAGGTGCAGATGCGCCGGGAGAACTCCGCCCGCCACACGCAGTAGGCGTCCTCGGTCTCATCCAGGAAGACCTGGCCGTCCAGCCCCGCCAGCTTCTCCGGGGTGTTGACGTCAAAGAGAAACAGCCCCCCGGGCATGAGGAACAGGTGGACCCGCTGGAAGGCCCGGGCCAGCTTTTTTGGGTCGGTGACGTAGTTGACGCTGTCCAGACAGCACACGCAGGCGTCGATGGTGCCGTAGAGGTCCAGCTTCTCCATGCTCTGGCACAGGAAGATGGGCTCGATGGGGGCGGCGCCCCGGTTTTTCTCCGCCGCCTCGGCCAGCATCTCTGGAGACTGGTCCGCGCCAATCATCTCATAGCCCCGCAGGGCCAGCTCCCGGGTGAGGGAGCCGGTGCCGCAGGCCAGATCCAACACGGTCCTGCCCGGCAGAGGGGCTTTGGCGAAGTGCTTTTCAATGTAGTCGGCCCAGGCGGAGTAGTCCACGTCGTAGGTCAGGCGGTCGTAGCAGCCGGCCAGAAAGTCGTAGCTGCTCATTCCTGCTCCGTCTTCAGCCGGGGGACGATGATCTTATATCCCCCCGCCCCGTAGTGGAGACAACGGTTTACCCGGCTGATGGTGGCGCTGGAGGCCCCAGTCTTCTCCAGAATCTCGCTGTAGATCAGTCCCTGGTCCAGCAGCAGGGCCACGTCCATCCGCTGCTGCATGGCCTTCAGCTCGGAGACGGTGCACAGGTCCTCTAAAAACTTGCGGCATTCCTCCTCGTTCTGGATACTGACGATGGCCCGGTACAGGGCGTCGCTGCTCTGCTTGTCCAAAAATTTTGACATGTAGCGTACCTGCCTCTCTGTAATTTTCTCTATTTTAACACACTGACGTAGAAAAGTAAACTTTAAAAAGCAAAGAATTTGGAACAATGTCCCATAGCCGGCGGGGAGTACACAGGCCGGTCAGGCCAGGCATAGGATGGGAAAACGAGGGAGGAGGGGAAGACTGTGTATGAAACCGGAGAGACCCGGGTTATCTGGGAAAGGAAAAATCGTATTTTAACCCTGGAGGGGGAACCGGTGCTGAGCTACACCCTGTCCTGGCCCAAAATTGAGGACGGGGGCCTGGGGGGCAGATGGATCAGTAAATACTATGCCCGGCTGGCACGCAGCTGGCGGCGGCGTTGGGAGCGGGAGGTCTACTGGCGGGCTTGTCTGGAGCTGGCCGCCCGCCGGGAGGAGGCCCGGCCCTTTACCCCCTGGTCGGGGGAACTGACCGGAGAGACCGCCCTCCTTCAGGATGGGGTCCTCAGTCTGCGGTTTTTCGGCGCTGAGGTCCGGGGGGACGGCCGCCCCGCCCGGGTGCGCTGGGGGGACGTATGGAAGCTCCGGGAAGGGGCGCCCAAGTCACTGGGCTCCCTGTTTCAGGGGGAAAAGGGCTGGAAAAAACGCCTGTGGCAGGTTATTCTCCGACAGGGGGAGGAGCGCCGCCAGGCGGGGGACTGCTTTCTGGACAGCGACTGGACTCAAAAGGCCAAAAAAAACCGTCTCCTTCGGGACTGGTGTCTCACCGAGGAGGGGGTGGAGGTGGCCCTGCCCCAGTGCGCCGTTTCCCCCGCAGCGGAGGGCTGCCCAGTGTTTACCATAGCCTTGGAGGAAAAAAGTCCCTTTTCCCTCTCACGCTGAAGCCGGGGCACAATAAGGAAGTACAAAACCACCCCAGCCGAACTCTAAGGAAGCACTGAATAAAGCGGGAGGAATTCCAGTAAACAGTCAAAAGTAATGGTAAAAGTGCAATAGTCGTGCAGGCTGAACAGCATTGCAGCAGATACATCTGCAGTATAGTTTCAATCTCTACGGGAGGACGGCCACGCTTCCCGCTGGGGTAATGGGGTACGATCAGCGATACCCATTCATCCCATAGGATGATCTCGTCCATGATCTCCAGAAATTCTTCCCGCTTTGTCTTCTTTTTCCGGCAGCCGTATTCCATGTCGCTGAAACTTTCCTGTTTCCACCTTTTTTCTTATTTTATCACATCTCTCTTCGTCCGGCAATTAAATCAGCGATTCCTTAACTTCCCCTTTGCCCTTTATACGGGGACAAAGAAGCCGGTCAAGCGAAAGAAGTTTGAAGAGTTCATCAGTAAAAAAACTGTGATATGGCCACAGTTCCTATTGAGAAATAGAGACTAATATGCTAAAATATGCTCATTGCATTGGCCCTTTCTCTCACACAGGAACGGAGCTCACCATATGGAAAAAACTTAAAAGGAAAATAATGTGGCAAAGGCATCTGCCAACGGAAGGATGGTTTTTATTACATAATATTTGTAGAGTGGTGGGATGTAATGCAAATCAGATTCCAAAGAGTCTCCACTACGAACTTAGCGACAAAGAGTGGCCGAGTGACCATAACTCTATATATCTAAGCGTATCTAAAATGCAAAAATGGTGTACAAATGGTGTGGTAGACATCATTCAAACGCCGGATACCCTTGAAAAATCAGGAGGAATATAGAAAAATGAAATTAGGAATCGTGGGTCTGCCCAACGTGGGCAAAAGTACCCTGTTTAACGCCATTACCAACGCCGGCGCGGAGAGCGCCAACTACCCCTTCTGCACTATCGACCCCAACGTGGGCATGGTGGCCGTCCCTGATGCCCGGCTGGACCGGCTGTCTGAGATGTACCACCCCAAGAAGACCACCCCGGCGGTGATTGAGTTTGTGGACATCGCCGGCCTGGTGAAGGGGGCCAGCCGGGGCGAGGGCCTGGGCAACAAATTTTTGGGCAACATCCGCATGACCGACGCCATCGTCCATGTGGTCCGCTGCTTTGACGACGACAACGTGATCCACGTGGAGGGCTCCACCGACCCCGTCCGGGACATGGACACCATCGACCTGGAATTGGTTATGGCTGACTTGGAGATGGTGGAGCGGCGGATTGACAAGGCCAAAAAGGCGGCCAAGGGGGACAAGAAGTTCCTCCAGGAGACCGCCGACTTCGAGGGCCTGCGGGACTGGCTCAACGACGGAAAATCCGCCCGGAGCTACACCGAGGTGGATATCGCCGCGGAGTACCCCGACTGCGAGCTGCTCTCCCTCAAGCCGGTGATCTACGCCGCCAATCTGGACGAGGACGGGTTCTCCGATCCCGCCGCCGTTCCCTACTACCGGCAGGTGGAGGAGCGGGCCAAAGAGCAGGGGGCCCAGGTAATTCCCGTGTGCGCCAAGCTGGAGGCGGAGATTGCCCAGCTGGACGGGGAGGAAAAGCAGATGTTTCTGGACGACCTGGGGGTGGCGGAGTCCGGCCTGGACCGGCTGGTGAAGGCCAGCTACACCCTTCTCGGCCTGATCTCCTACCTCACCTCCGGCGAGGACGAGTGCCGGGCCTGGACCATCACCCGGGGCACCAAGGCCCCCCAGGCGGCGGGGAAGATCCACTCCGACTTCGAGCGGGGCTTCATCCGGGCGGAGGTGGTGGCCTACGACGACCTGATGGCCTGCGGAGCGATGTCCGCCGCCCGGGAGAAGGGCCTGATCCGCTCCGAGGGCAAGGAATATGTGGTCCAGGACGGGGATATTATCCTGTTCCGGTTCAACGTGTGACCGGTAGGGGGCGGTCTCCGCGCCGCCCCGTTCTCCACCATGCGCCTGTGAACGGCGGGGCGGCACAGAGGCCGCCCCCTACACAAATCAATAGGAGTGAAACCAGTTGAACATCTACCTTGACCTTTTCCTCACCTTTGCCAAGGTGGGGGTGTGTACCTTTGGGGGCGGCTATGCCATGCTGCCCATCCTTCAGCGGGAGGTGGTGGAAAAGAAGGGCTGGGCCACCGACGAGGAGCTCACCGACTACTTTGCCGTGGGCCAGTGCACCCCCGGCATCATTGCCGTCAACACCGCCACCTTCATCGGCTACAAGCACAAGGGCGTCCCTGGCGGCGTGCTCACCACCCTGGGGGTGGTGTTCCCCTCCCTTGTGATTATCACCGCCATTGCCGCCTTTCTGTCCAACTTCGCCGACATCCCGGTGGTCCAGCACGCCCTGGCGGGCATCAACGCCGCCGTGGTGGCCCTCATTGCCGCCAGTGTGCTGAAGCTGGGCAGGTCCACCCTGAAAAACGGTGCGGCCATCGCCATTTTCCTGTGTGTGCTGGCCCTGGCCGCAGCAGGAAACCTGGCCAGCTTCGGGGCTCTGGGCGTATTGGGCACTGTGCTGGACATCCTCACCTCCCCCGCCGTTCTCATTGTGCTGGCCGGTATCGCGGGCTATATCATCTTCGGTCTGTTTAAGAAAGGCGGTGCGGGCAAATGATATTCCTACAGCTGTTTTTTGAGTTTGCCAGAGTGGGCCTGTTCGCCGTGGGCGGCGGCCTGGCCACCATCCCCTTCCTTCAGGACATGGGGGCCCGGACGGGCTGGTTCACCGACGTCGACCTGACCACCATGATCGCCGTGTCCGAGTCCACCCCCGGCCCCATGGGGGTGAACATGGCCACCTATGTAGGTTTCCAGACGGGCAGTCTGGCGGGCGGCCCGCTGGGCGGCGCGGCGGGCGCAGTGCTGGCCACCCTGGGCCTTATCACCCCCTCCATTATTATTATCATCGCAATCGCCGGGTTTTTGCAGAAATTCCGTCAGTCCAAAACGGTGGACGCCGTGTTTCAGGGCCTGCGCCCCGCCTCCACGGCGTTGATTGCCGCCGCCGGGCTGAGTGTGGCCCTGTCGGTGCTGTTCACCTTCCAGGGTGCGGAGAGCTGCGTGTTTTCTGTCCACTGGCCCGCCCTGATTCTGGCTGTGGCCGTGTTTGTCTGTATGCGCTATACCCCGCTGAAAAAGCTGCACCCCGTGGCCTTTATTGCCGCCGCTGCCGTGATCGGAGCGGTGCTCCAGCTTTAACACGCACTGCCCGTCCAAGGTGGGCGGGCAGTCATATTTTCTCCGCCGGCACAATAGTCTGGCATCAGCGGTGCCTGTGTCTGATCACTTAGGAGGACTCTTTATGCAGCTGTATGAGCTTTTTATCATCGCGGTAAGTCTGTCTATGGACGCCTTCGCCGTGTCCATCTGCAAGGGGCTGTCCACCGGAAGGCCCCGGGCCGGCCACTGTCTCGCCTGCGGGACCTGGTTCGGCGGCTTTCAGGCCCTGATGCCCCTCATCGGCTGGCTGCTGGGGGTGCGCTTTCAGGGGATGATCGTCTCCATTGACCACTGGATCGCCTTCATTCTGCTGGGCATGATCGGCTTCAACATGGTCCGGGAGTCCCGTGGCGGCGAGGTGGAGGAGCTGGACTGCTCCTACTCCCCCCGGGCCATGCTGCCCCTGGCGGTGGCCACCTCCATCGACGCTCTGGCCGTGGGGGTCACCTTCGCCTTTCTCCAGGTGGACAATATTTTCCTGGCCGTGGCCTTCATCGGCGCGACCACCTTCGTCCTGTCCGCCGCCGGGGTGAAGGTGGGGGCCGCCTTCGGCGTCCGCTTCAAGAGCAAAGCGGAGCTGGCCGGAGGATTGATTCTCATGGGTATGGGGGTAAAAATACTGGTGGAGCACACTCTGCTGGCCTGAGCGGTTGCTTTTTCCAGGCGGGTGTGCTATGATAGGGGCATACGATTTGTGTGTCGTATTGTAACAAGGGAAAGGAGATATGTATGAAAAAATCCGAAAACTTCCTGGCAAAGCTGCTTGTTGGCGTGGTGGCCGGCGCGGTGCTGGGCCTGCTTATCCCCCAGGGGAGCACCCTGCCCTTCGCCGAGGCGGTGGTGAACATCGTCGGCACGGTGAAGTACATTCTGGGCCAGCTGATTAACTTCTGCGTGCCCCTTATCATCATCGGCTTTATTGCCCCCTCCATCACCAAGCTGGGCAGCAACGCCACCCGGCTGCTGGGCGTGGCTATCGTGATTGCCTACGTCAGTTCGGTGCTGGCCGCCTTTATGTCTATGGGGGCGGGCTACGCCATCATCCCCCACCTGAACATCGCCTCCGCCGCCGAGGAGGGCGCGGGCCTGCCCGTCCCCTTTGAGCTTGCCATCCCCCAGATCATGCCTGTCATGAGCGCCCTGGTCTTCTCCGTCCTTATCGGCCTGGCCGCCGTGTGGACCAAAGCCAAGACCGTCGCCGCCATTCTGGAGGAGTTCCAGAACATCGTGCTGGACATTGTGAAGCGGGTGGTCATCCCCATTCTGCCCTTCTTCATCGCCTCCACCTTCTTCCAGCTGGGCTGGAACGGCTCCATCACCAAGCAGCTGCCTGTCTTCCTTATCGCCATCGTCATTGTGATGGCGGGCCACTACATCTGGCTGGCCATCCTCTACCTGACCGCCGGGGCCTACTCGGGCCGTTCGGGCATCGAGGTGGTAAAGCACTACGGCCCCGCCTACCTCACCGCCGTGGGCACCATGTCCTCCGCCGCCACCCTGGCTGTGGCCCTCCAGTGCGCCCACAAGAGCGAAAATCTGCGCTCCGACATGGTGGATTTCGGCGTCCCCCTGTTCGCCAACATCCACCTGTGCGGCTCGGTGCTCACCGAGGTCTTCTTCTGCATGACCGTCTCCCAAGTGCTCTATGGCGAACTGCCTGAGTTCGGTACGATGGCCCTGTTCTGCGTGCTGCTGGCCGTCTTTGCCATCGGCGCCCCCGGCGTCCCCGGCGGCACGGTGGTAGCCTCCCTGGGTCTTATCGCCGGGGTGCTCATGTTTGACGACGCCGGCCGGGGCCTGATGCTGGCCATCTTCGCCCTTCAGGACAGCTTCGGCACCGCCTGCAACGTCACCGGCGACGGCGCCCTCACCCTGATCCTCACCGGCTACGCCGAGAAGCACGGTATTGCCAAAACCTGAACCCGGACATAAAACGGCCCGGAGCCTGCGCTCCGGGCCGTCTTCCATTTAACCTTCGTCCAGGGGGATATCGAAATCCAGACTGCTGACGGTTACCTCAGCGGGCTGGGGCTCCTGGGGCCGCTCCTGGGGTATCAGCATCTTGCTGCTGCCGTCCAGACGGCCGTTCTCCACCACAAGGGAGCAGGTGGACACGTCGCCGTGGATGCTGCCGGTGCGCTCCAGGCACAGGTGCTCCCGGGCGGTGATGCTGCCCGTAACCTCGCCAGCCACCCGCACCGAGTCGGCGGTAATGGGGCCCTGGACCTCTCCGGTGGTGGTAACGGTAACCGAGCCTTTCAGCCTGACCTCACCCTCCAGCCGGCCCTCAATCTGTACGATCCCATCGCCCTCAATCACACCGGTAAAGGTAATCCCTTTGGCAATGACGGTGTTATCCTGAGGCTTGGGCAAAGTAGGCAGGGAATCGAAAGCATCCTCAAAGGTCTCGTCTTCATAGGAAGGGGTGCTAACGGGATCCTGCCTGGTCTGTCCTCCGAAAAAACCCATAATCAATCGCTCCTTACATAAATTACTTGATTTCATGGAATTGTGCCAGGGGCCCGTTCCGGGCCGCACGGCCCCCTATCGTTAAAGATTATAACAAACTTCGCCCGCTGGCGCAAGTGCAAAAAAAAACGAAGTTTCAAGGTATTAACAAAAAGAAATGACAAATCAAAAAAAAAGCGTATAATGGAGACAGCACTACTTGATACAAGGAGGATCGATCCATGTCTAAAAACGCGTCCACCGCCCCCCATGCGGACAGCGCCGTCCCCGTTAGCCCCACCCGCGCCTTCCATCTGGTCCCGCTGGACCGCATTTCCGGCTTCGACGTCCGCCCCGGCTTCTACGACAGCAACGGCGCCACCGCCATCCCCGGCGGCGTCAACTTCACCGTATACTCCCACGGGGCCACCTCCATCGAGCTGCTCCTCTTTCATCGGGAACAGGACGAGCCCTTCGCCGTGCTCCCCTTCCCCCAGCACTACCGCATCGGTAATGTCTACTCCATGATCGTGTTCAAGCTGAACATTGAGGAATTCGAGTACGCCTACCGGGTGGACGGCCCCTACGACCCCAAGAAGGGGCTGGTATTCGACAGGAGCAAGTACCTGCTGGACCCCTACGCCAAGGCGGTGACCGGTCAGAGCCAGTGGGGGGACTCCTCCCCCCGGGGCCAGCACTACAAGGCCCGGGTGGTGAAGGACGACTTCGACTGGGCGGACATGGCCCAGCCCCTCATCCCCATGGAGGACCTGATCATCTACGAGCTCCATGTCCGGGGCTTCACCAAGGACCCATCCTCCGGCGTGGCCCACCCCGGCACCTTCGCCGGCCTGATGGAGAAGCTGGACTACCTCCAGGACCTGGGGATCAACGCCATTGAGCTGATGCCCATTTTCGAGTTTGACGAGATGCAGGACTACCGGATCGTGGACGGCAAGGCCCTGTACAACTACTGGGGCTACAGTACCGTGGGCTTTTTCGCCCCCAACACCAGCTACACCGCCTCCACCGAATACAACCGGGAGGGAAACGAGCTTAAGCGGCTGATTCAGGCCTGCAACCGGCGGGGCATCGAGGTCTATCTGGACGTGGTCTTTAACCACACCGCCGAGGGCAACGAGAAGGGCCCCTTCTTCTCCTTCAAGGGCTTTGACAACAACATCTACTATCTGCTCACCCCCGACGGGCAGTATTACAACTTCTCCGGCTGCGGCAACACCATGAACTGTAACCACCCCATCGTCCGCCAGATGATTCTGGACTGCCTGCGCTACTGGGTCACTACCTACCGGGTGGACGGCTTCCGCTTCGATCTGGCCTCCATTCTGGGCCGCAGCGAGGACGGCTCCCCCATGGGGGCCCCGCCCCTGCTTCAGGCTCTGGCCTTCGATCCCATCCTGGGCAATGTAAAGCTCATCGCCGAGGCCTGGGACGCCGGCGGGCTTTATCAGGTAGGCACCTTCCCCGCCTGGAACCGCTGGGCGGAGTGGAACGGCCGCTACCGGGACGATATCCGCCGCTACCTCAAGGGGGACGAGGGCTTTGCCCAGGGGGCCGCCCTGCGTCTGGCCGGCTCCCCGGACCTGTACGCCAGCCAGGGGCGGGACAACGCCTCGGTGAATTTCATTACCTGCCACGACGGCTTCCCCCTGTGGGACCTGTACTGCTACAACGGCAAGCACAACCTGGCCAACGGCTGGAACAACACCGACGGGGCCAACGACAACAACAGCTGGAACTGCGGTGCCGAGGGGGAAACTGCGGACCCGGCCATTATCGAGCTGCGCCGGCGGATGTGCCGCAACGCCTTCGCCCTGCTCATGTGCTCCCGGGGCACCCCCATGTTCCTGGCCGGGGACGAGTTCTGCAACACCCAGTTCGGCAACAACAACGCCTACTGTCAGGATAACATCATCTCCTGGCTGGACTGGAGCCGGCTGGAGCCCAACCGGGATATGTTCAACTTTTTCCGCTTTATGATCCGCTTCCGCAAGGAGCACCGGGTGCTGCGGACCGGCACAGGAGACGGCTCCTGCGGCTTTCCGGAGGTCAGTTTCCACGGCGTGACCCCCTGGCGGGACCGCCCCTTTGAGGGGCACGACCGGTATGTGGGGGTGATGTTCTCCGGCTGGGAGCGGGACATCGGTTCCCAAGTGGTCTACGTGGCCTCCAACGCCTGGTGGGAGGACCTGACCGTCACCCTGCCCCAGCTGCCCGCCTCCATGGACTGGGTCAAGGCGGTGGATACCTGGACGGCGGAGCAGTCCGAATGTCCTGTCAGCGGTACACAGGTCACCGTCCGGGCCCGGAGCGTGGCGGTGTTTGTGGCGAAATAGCACAGAAAGGGCGGCCCGTTGGGGCCGCCCCTTTGCTCTGTGTCGAACAGGAATACTGTTAGTGCCGCGGTCAATTTCAGCCCACCGGAATGGTCTCATCCATCAGGGAAAGTGAGACCAGGTCTTCCAGTTCCACGGGCTCTTCAAATATCCATGTATTGAAGGCGTCCCAGACCGGCTTGTCAGACCCGCTGTCAAAGGCGAGATTGGAGTAGCGGCCGACATCGGGCTCAGCGGACACGGTGGAACCGTCCTTCTTCACGGCGTACAGTGTGGCATAGGCAAAGCTCCCTGCGTCATCGCTGTACATCGTTACAGACAGGGGGGAGACGGCCACTTGCCGCACCTGACTGCCGGCCAGCTCCCCCACCCAGTCCAGAACGACGGAGGAGTAATATTCCAGCTCGAAATCAATATTCCAGGAGCCCTCGACAACGGTTCCCGGTCTGGTGTAGTCCCCATAGAGCTTTACCATGCCGTTTTGGAGCTGTTCCAGGTCTTCCACCGTATACAGGGGAAAGAGGATGTCCAAGCCGCCTGGCACAAGGCGCTCCCACATAGCGTTTTCCGCTTCGCTGGATTTGCCGCTCTGGCCCAGTGTACACAGGAACCATCGGTCTCCGTTCTCCTTAATCACAGAGATGCCGTCTGCAAAGCCCAGGCGGACATGGAAGTATCCATCGCTGGCAAATCCCATGGAGGATATCCACATGTCCTCTGTTCCCTCAATGGGCATAGGATTTTGCTCCGGGGCCAGCACGACCTGCTGGTCAGGCAGAACGATGTCCGCATACTTAAATCCGCCGGCGCCGCTGGGCTTGAAGATGATCCGGTCCTCCTCTCCCGCCGGCAGGCTTTTCAGCACCTCGTCTGTGATGGACGCGCAGGGGACCGTTCCGCTTATTTTCGCGTTTTGGGTGGCCATCCGGGTGAGGGACAGACTGGCTCTCTGATTTGGCCGGTATGTTTCCCCATAGCTGAGACTGGAAGAAAACAGGGCTGTTTTCGTCTCCGGGTCGTAGGAGAGGAGCTTGAAGCTGCTGCTGACGCTGCCGCCGAGATAACCCACGCTTTTCGGCTCCTGCTCCTTTTCCTCCCCGCTCTCCAGACTCCCCGTCAAAGTCAGGTGCTCATTCAGCTGGCGGTCCCCCGTTACATCCTGCACCGAGAAGTAGAACCGGGCCTCCAGGTCGTCGGACAGGGCGCTGAGCATTCTGATCTCAATCCCCTGGTCCCGGCACACCGCCCCGTCGATGGTCTGGGCGTAGGGGGCGAAGACCCCCAGCTGTCTCCAAAGCCCCTCCCATACGGCAGGGACCGCCGCGGCTGCCGCCGCTGTGATGGTCAGAACGGCGCACACCGCAATGACCACCGCCCGGCTGCTGAATCCTTTTGTCCGCTTCATCTCCGTACCTCCTTCTAGCATTTCATAGAGCCGCTCCAACTCCTCCGGCCGGGGACCAAGTTGCTCCAACTCATGTACGTATCTGTTCTTCATCCTTCTCCTCCTCCAGCCGGGCCCGCAGCAGATTGCGCGCCCGGAACAAGCGGGATTTCACTGTTCCCTCGCTTTTTCCAATGGTCTTGGCAATCTCTGCCACAGAAAGATCCTCATAGTAATACAGATGGATTGGAATACGGTAGCGGGCGGGCAGGGAAAGTACCGCTTCCGTCACGCTCCCCATCTCCGGGACCTCCGGCGCGGGCAGGTTGTCCTCCAGGGGAGTCTCCCGTTTCCGCCAGGGTAGGCGAAACAGGTCGTTGGCACAGTTGGAGGCCACCCGCAGCAGCCAGGCCTTGGCGTGGGTCTCGCTCTCAAAGGCAGGCCCAGCCTTCATCAGACGCAGAAACACCTCCTGCATCACATCCTCCGCATCCGCCCGGCTGCCCGTTCTGGCATAGGCAAGCCGGTACACCGCCGGAGCGTACCGCCGTGCCAATGCGCCGGGATCATTCCATATTTGCTCCATGTTTTCCCCCCTTCCTGTTAATAATACGGTATTTCGCTCGTTTTGGTTGCGTTTTTCCAAAAAATATTTTTGCGGCGGTCCCGTAAGGGCCGCCGCCGCTTTTGCCTTTCGGCTAAAACGCCTTCAACAGGCACAAAATCAGTCCATAGATCACGCTGGCGCTGATGCCGAACACCAGCACCGGCCCCGCCACGGTGAACAGCTTGGCCGCAGTTCCGGTAATAAGGCCCTCGCTTTTAAACTCCAGGGCGGGGGACACCATAGCATTGGCAAAGCCGGTGATGGGAACCAGGGTCCCTGCCCCCGCCCGCTTGGCCAGCTTGTCAAACAGCCCCAAACCGGTGAGCAGGGCGGCGGCGAAGATCAGGGTGACGGAGACCGCGGTTCCCGCCTGTTCCTTGTCCAGACCATAGCTCTGATAAAGCTTCATAAGTCCCTGACCAACGGTGCAGATGGCGCCCCCCACCAGGAAGGCCCACACCATGTTTTTCCCCATAGGGGAGGGCTTCGACCTCTCGTTGACCAGTTTGCCGTAGTCCTGATTTGTCATAGTGCGCATCGCTCCTTTTACGTTTTCTCTAGGGTTTCCGGGCCGGGAAAAATTATGCGTCTTCGTATGAAAACGCCCCCTCCCGCATAGGTTATACAGAAGGGAGTGAGCGTATTGTTTTATTCTAAACGACAGCTGATTGTAACCTGGCTGGCCACCCTGCTGGCAGGCTGTGCTCTCCATTTTTTGTATGCGTGGTGGCCCAGTGCCGTCACCGCCCTGTTTTCCCCGGTGAACGAGAGCCTGTGGGAGCATGTAAAGCTGGTGTTCTGGCCCTTTCTGGGGGCTGCGCTGATGCTTAACCGGGGCCGTCCCGGCGGCATCCGGCCCTGGCTGCTGGTGCTGCCCGGAATATGTGTCCTGATGCTGATTTTGGGTTGGGTCTACCACGTCATGCTGGGCGGCGAGGCCATGTGGGTAGATATCGCCATCTTTGTGCTGGTAATGACCCTGGGCTTTTGGCTGGCCACCCGCTTTTCCGGGCCCTTCAAAGGGGTTAAATGGATGCTGCCCATCGCTGCCTCCATCGGTCTTGCCCTGCTTATCGGCTGGTTTACCCTCTATCCCCCGGAAGGGCTCCTCTTCCGGGACCTGGCCGCCGTAGGCTCCTGGCTGCCTCTGCCCTGCTGAAATTTTGTGCGTAAATTTTTTCGCTCCCCCTCTTCTTTTGCTACAATAATACAAAAGGGAGGGGAAGCGATTTGTTTCTATGCAGCGCAAGCGGCCTGAACGCTCGGGCTCAGGCCCGGGACCTGCTGGCCCTGGCGGTCAACGAGGTCTGGGGGCTTTCCCCCTTGCCGGACATTGCCCGCCGTCCGGGAGGGAAACCCTTTTTTTCGGAACGGGAGGACCTCCACTTCAACCTCAGCCACAGCGGAGACCTGGCCCTGTGTGCCCTGGACAGCGCCCCGATAGGGGCAGATATCCAGATTATAAAGGAGTGGAGACCCTCCCTGCCCCGGCGGGTATGCTCGGCTGAGGAACTGGCCTGGCTGGACGAACAGCCGGACCTGTGGTCCGCCTTCACCCTTCTCTGGACCCTGAAGGAAGCCAGGTCCAAGGAGAGCGGCCTGGGGCTGACCACCTCCATCCGGGATATCCGCATCCCCCTCCCAGGGGCGGACGTTTCGGAGATGGACGGGCTGTGGTTCCGAACCTGGACTGGCCCCGGCTGGGCAGCAGCGGTGTGCGGACACACCCGGCCACCGGAAAAAATTATTAAAAAAACACTTGACATTCCCATTGTGTGAGGGTTTATTCTGTGTTCAGGAACCGGTTCCCACAACAAACTCAGGAGGAATGTGATGTTGACCATCGGTGATTTTTCTCGGCTGAGCCGGGTCACCCCCCGGATGCTGCGGCACTACGACGCACTGGGCCTGCTCCGTCCCGGGGAAGTTGGCGAAAACGGCTACCGCTACTACCGGCAGGAGCAGTTGTCCGACCTGATAAAAATTCAGTGGCTCAAAAGCTACGGTTTCTCCCTGGGGGAGATCGGCCCGCTGCTGGAGCTGGAAGATGAGCATCTGATTTCTCACCTGCGGCAGCGTCGGCTGAAGCTTTACCAGGAGCTGAACCGGCAGCAGGGACTCATCCACCAGATCGAGACAGACATCCTCCGCATGGAGGGAACAAAAATGATTCAAACACCTTACCACGTGGTCCTGATTGAAGACCCGGAACAGAAAGTCTTCTCCATTCGGGAGACCATTGGCGTAAACCAGTATCACGACTTTTTTGAGCGGCTGTTCCGCGAGACGGCCGCCCGTGGGCTGACCCAGGCGGGCCCCATCCAGATGCTCTACCACGACGAGGAATTCAATCCGGAACGCTCCGATGTGGAAGCCCAGATGGTGGTGGCACAGGACGGCCCCGATGTCAGGATCAAGCCCGCCTGCACCTGCGCGGCGGTACAGCACAAAGGGCCATATGAACAGCTGCAATACGCCTACGACGCACTGTGTGCCTGGCTGGGAGAGCACACTGAATACCAGATGTGTGGTCCTGCCATGGACCGCTACTTCGGTGACCCTGACAACACACCCCCTGATCAGCTGGAGACCGGGGTACTCTTCCCTGTAAAGCGGATATAAGCAAACGGGACGGCCTTAGGGCCGTCCCGTTTGCCGTTTGTCCATATGTGCCAAGGCAAACATGATGCAGCATGCGGTCAGCGCGTCTGCCGCGGACTGGCACACCCATATGATCTCCCGCTCCAGAAGGGTGGGCAGAACCAGAAGCAGCAGCGGCGGCAGCACCACACTGCGGAGCACCGCAGCAACCAATGCCCGCCCGGTCCGCTGGACGGCCTGCCAATAGGCAATCACCAGGATGTTGAAGCCAGTGAGAAAGAAACCGCAGAAGTAAAGGACCGATTTCTCCACTGCAAAGTCGACGAGCTCCGGGTCCGCTGGCACAAACAGGAGAAAAAACCACCGCGATACAAGGAGAATCAGTCCATAACAGACCACCCCCACCCCCAGAAAGACCTTAGCGGAAAACCGCCGCATGGTTAAAGCCCGGTTCTCTTCCCCTACCGCTGACAGACGGCTGAACACCGGCTGAAGACCTTCCGCCATACCCAGAAACAGGGTCATGATAATCAGCATCAGGTAGCCGATCACCAGATAGGCCGCCAGGCCCAGCTCGCCGTAGCCCCAGCGGGTAACGGCGATATTATATAAAAAGGTGACAATCCCGATGGAGAACTCCATCACAAAGGAGGGCGTTCCGCAGGCCAGAATACCGCCCGCGTCGGACAGCCGGGGCCGGCAGGGGGCAAAGTACAGCTCCCCTCTCCGCGCCAGGAAGTGGGGCAGGAGAATCACTACGCTGAAAATAGGACCCAGGGCGGTGGCCAGGGCGGCCCCCCGAATGCCCATGTTCATAGGATACATGAACAGGTAATCCAGCAGAATGTTGGACACCGCCCCGGCAATCAGGGCGGTCATGGCCAGCTTGGGCCGGCTGTCGTTCCGGGCCATCCCCCCCAGCAAAAAACTGAACAGCTGGAAGGGGGCGAAGGTGACAATAAACCACAGGTAGCCGCAGGCCAGCTCCAGCACCTCCGGCCCGGCCCCCAGCAGCCGGGCCAGGGGCTCCAGAAACAGGTTGCCCAGCAAACAAACCAGTCCCCCGGCAAGGGCCAGCATCCAGGCAGCGGTGTTGAACAGCCGGCGGGCCCCATCCCGGTCTCCCGACCCCAGGCGGGCGGCGATGAGCACTCCGGCCCCCGAGCCGGCGGCAATTGCCACCGAGATCAGTATTTCAATCAGCGGCACCGCCACAGCGGCGGCGGCCATGGCCTCCCGGCCCAGGCGGTGGCCGATGAAAACGCCGTCCACAATGGTATACACCGAGTTGAACAGCAGCCCGATCATCTGGGGCACAGCGAATCGAAAAAACAGCGTGCGGGGTTTTCCCTCATACATGAAAACGACCTCCAAAGCAAAAAATAAAACGCCCCCGGCCGCTCCTTCTACGGCCTATAGAGCGGCAAAGACGTTAACCAGGTTACCCGGCGGTAACTTATTCAGTTTGTCACACTATACCAGAGACTGAAGCAAAAGTCAAGCGGGCAGCCCCGTCGGAGCTGCCCGCAAACATTATGACCGTACCACCGCATGGAGCAGGGACCAGATGGACCAGAGAAAACCTGCGATAAAGAGGATTGCCAGCACAGGGACCATCAATTCAGCGGAGGAGACCAGCTCCCGAGGGAAAATCTGGAGCAGGAGCATGGGGACGACGCAGATGCCCCAGATGATCCAGCCGCCCTTGCCGCCGAACCGCTGGAGCAGCGCCCCCACGATGAGCCCGCCGGTTACGGCCAGGGCGAAGATCAGCAGCCACCAGTACCAGTCCAGGGTGAAGGCCTCAATAATCAGGGTCTTTTCCGGCACAGAGACCAGCTCCCCGGCCATATTCTCAAAGACCTTCCCGCTAATGGGAGCGTCGTGGCCGGGAGAGACCGCAAATTCCATCACACCGGACCCTCCCGTTACCCAGCCGTTCATCCCCGCCAGCTTTGCCCACAGAGGGACGCAGAGGAAGCGCTCCGCCAGGGCCAGCAGTCCGCCCAGGACCAGGGCGAAGGCGGACTCGAAGGCACACAGCCCCAGGGTCAGAACCAGGGCCCGCTTCCGTGTCTGGCCGAAGCGCAGGGCCTGGTCAAAGCTGACCCCCACATGGGAGATGCCCGCCACCAGGGCGGTGAAGCCGCCCACGATGGGGAAAATGATACAGGCCACGGTGACGCTGGTGTCCGGCCGGCCGAAGTGCATGACGCACCCAATGATGATTTGAATCACCAGGAACAGGCCCCCCTCCACCGCCAGGTAGAGGGCCAGGTCGTCCAGATTCAGCTTTACCAGCTTTTGAAATTTTTTCAGCATCTCGACTCACCTCACAACATAACGCTGGACAACCTTCCAGATCAGGAATTCTCCGCCCACCGCGCCGGCGGACAGCACGGCAATCATGATCCTGGGCAGAGTGGTCCACAGCCAGCCCCACTCCGTCTCCATCAGGTAGTCCATAATCCCGGTGTCGGCGGAGAGGATCATAAACACTGTGACAAAAATCATCACAAAGATGGATATTGTGACCAGAATGGCGCCCGCAATCTTGCTTTTCACCATCACCAGCCCGCTGAGGCAGCCCAGCACCATCAGCACCATGCACACCAGAGGGAAGGCCCACACCCGGCCGTCAAACAGGTCCAGCAAAGCCCATTTGTCCCGGACTTCCCAGTTGGCGAGGGCGGGGAAGGCGGACATAAACAGCTGAAGCCCCCAGCAGACCACCGCGTAGAAGGCCATATTGCCCTGAATGGCCCAGAAGAAATCCCGTCGCCGGGCCCCCATGGACAGACCCAGGTTCAGGCTGCTGGTACACATGGCGAAGGCGAAGAGGAACAGACACAGCAGGATCATGGTGGGGAACATGGCGTAGTAGGTCTCAAAGAGGTTGCCCACATTGGGGTTGCCGGGCACACCGGTGATGTAACAGCCCACAATCACGATGGCGGCAAAGCCGAAGACCGCCCCCAGGTTGACCCAGGAATAGCTGAGAAGAAACCGGAAGGATTTCACCATTTCGCTCCCCCCTTACTGGGCGTCCCCGTGGCCGCACAGGGACACGAAGACGTTTTGCAGGTTCATGGGAGCGATGTCCACATCGGCCTCCCGGGCCGCCTCCAGCTTGACCATGTCCCCCCGGACGGCCACCGTCTTGTGCCGGCCCATCTGGTGGGTGGAGAGGACCTGGAGCCCGTTGCACACCCGGTCCACCACGTCGTCCCGGCCGGAGACATAGCGGAACTGGCTGATAAGCTCCTCGGTCTCGGCATTCTCCAAAATGCGGCCCTCATCCAGGATGATGACCCGCTCAAAGACGGAGGCGGCCTCCTCAATGATGTGGGTGGAGACGATGAAGGTGCGGTTGGTCTGGGCGAAGTCCTCCAACAGAAGCTGGTAGAACCGCTCCCGCATGACCACGTCCAGCCCGGCGGCGGGCTCGTCTAGGATGGTGACGGGGGCCCGGCTGGCCAGGGCAATCAGAATCGTAACCATAGACATCTGGCCCTTGGACAGCTGGGAAATTTTCTTTTTCGTGGACAGCTGGAACTCGTCCAGCAGCCGCAGCGCGTAGTCCATGTCCCAGTTGGGGTAGTAGATGGCGGCGGATTTGAGATAGTGCTTCACCTTCAAATTGTTGGGTCCGGAGAACAGGGTGGCCTGGAGCTCCCGGGAAAAGCAGATGTCGTTGAGGGCCCTCTGATTCTCCCACACCGGCTGACCGTTGTAGATGACGGAGCCGCTGTTTTTGGTGTTCTGAGCGGTGAGGATGCCCAGCAGGGTTGTCTTGCCCGCCCCGTTCCGGCCGATAAGACCGTAGATTTTTCCCGGTTCGATGGTGAGGTCCAGGTTGTGGAGGACCTCCTTGTCCTTGTAGGATTTGCACAGGCCCTCGGCCTTTAAAATTCCAGCGTTCATGTTTCGTTCTCCTCTCCAATAGCCTGTTGAATCATAGCTGTAATTTCCTCCCCGGTGAGGGCCAGGGAGGTCCCCTCCTTCACCAGCGGCTTTACATAGCCGTCGTAAAAGGAGGCCTTTCGTTTCTGCTTCACGGTGTCTCCCGCTCCTTTCGATACGAACATGCCGATGCCCCGGCGCTTGTACAAAATTCCGTCTGCCACCAGCAGGTTAATGCCCTTGGCCGCCGTGGCCGGGTTGATGTTATACCCCCGGGCCAGCTCGTTGGTGGAGGGCACCTGCTCCTCCTCCCGGTAGACCCCCCGAAGGATGTCGTCCTCCAGCATCCGGGCAATCTGCAAGTAAATCAGGGACTGGTCGTTTAAGGTCCCACGCATCTTATCACCTCCGCGGTTAAATTCCCCTGTCAGTTGATTGGTTAATTACTTGTGTAACTAACCATATCACCAATCAAGTTCTGTGTCAAGCGTTTTTTGAAAAAAATTAAGAGGACCGCCCGGCTGGGCAGTCCTCCGCTGTGTGATGTGTATTAATTTTGTTGTCAGGCCATTTTGGTGATCAGCTTCTGGAAGGACTTAGGAGCGACGTCGTCCTCCACCACCACGTTGGCCTTCTTGCCCACCAGGGCAAACAGCCCCAGCAGGGAACGGGCGTCCAGCATCACACTGCCGGAGCTGAGCCACACCTCGTAGGGGGCGTCACAGGCCAGCCTGTTGATCTTCTCCACCTGAGCCTTATCTTTAATTTCAATTTCCTTAAACATAGCAAAGACCTCCTTGCATTTCACATAAAACAGATTGCGCTGCGGGTGTTCACCACTCCGGCGGCCCGCGCTTTGTACCTGCCGCACTCCTCAGCGGCTGCCCGTATTGTAGCAGTTTGGCTTGCCACAGTCAAGAACCGTTTTTGTTGAATTCATCTAAATTTTATATTGTATTTTTGTTCAAAAAGCCAATTCTCAAACCATCATATATTCATAATAAAAGCATTCGTCCTTATTGAGCAGACATTTCACCGGAACAGCTGCGGCATACCACTATTTTCCCCCTTCTGCAATAATCTTCGACAAATTATTTCCATTCTCTATTGACTTTCTTCCGATAGTAGGGTACACTTAGATAAATTTTAATCTTTGTTCGTCTTGAATGCTAATTAGGACAGGGGGTACCCCCCTGTCCTTCCTGTTCGTCGTCCTGTGCGCCGCTTGTGTCGGCAGCATAGGTGGTCTGGGCGCTCTGGCAAATCTCTAAGCCAAAGCTTGGCCGGCGTCACGCCGGCCTGCTTTTATTTTTTAGGAGGAAGGCTCATGATCACTGGATACGGCGCGATGGTCGCCCTCGGTCTGTTGTCTGCCGGTGCCCTGGCTTGCTGGCTAGGCCGCCGGTTTTTTCTCGATGTTAACGATATTATCCTTTTGTCCACCTACACCGTCGCTTTCGGCATATCGGGCGCAAAGATTCTGTATCTGGCACTGAACTTCTCCCTTATCGACTGGCCACACTTTTTCGAATGGGAGTATTTCCGTGCGCTGATGGGGGGCGGCTTTGTCTTCTATGGCGGTGTCCCCGCCGGCATTGCCGGGCTGTATCTGGCCGGTCGGCTCCACCACATCCGGGTGATCGACTACCTTCGTGCTTGTCTCCCCTCCCTCCCCCTGGTCCACGGCTTTGGCCGGATTGGCTGCGCACTGGCGGGTTGCTGTTACGGCATTCCCTACAGTGGCCCTTTTGCTCTCACCTACCACAATAGTATCGCTGCCCCCCACGGTATTTCCCTCTTCCCCGTTCAGCTGCTGGAAGCCGGCGCAGAATTCGCTATCTGCGCTCTGCTGC
This sequence comes from uncultured Bacillota bacterium, assembly GCA_947573385.1. Taxonomy (GTDB): domain Bacteria; phylum Bacillota; class Clostridia; order Oscillospirales; family Oscillospiraceae; genus Lawsonibacter. The sequence goes on from CANPFP010000026.1 coordinate 22,549, forward strand.
TGTATTTGGTCCTAAAATATCAGGCAAAGTACAATCTGCTCTCCCTTTACCTCCTTCTATACGGAAACGCCCGCTTCTTTTTGGAGTTCCTGCGCTATGACGCAGCCCGGGGCAGCTTCTACCTTTTCTCCACCTCCCAGTGGATCAGCATTTTTATTCTGATACTCCTGGCCGGGTATTGGCTCTGTTCCCATACTAGGGCAAAAAAGATACAGACAGACTGTGATGAAGACCATACATGAATTTTACAGATACTGCGGAACCCCCTTAAACAACAATACCCTTTTCTGTGGACAGTGCTCCCCCTTCCGCTTTATCTGATTCTTCTCTTTTGCCATTGACACCCCATTACTCCTGGACTATAATAAAAAACTGCCACACCTATGTGGTGAGGCGGTTTTTATTTTATTGAAAGAAAGGGGCTCTTTCCAATGAGCAATTCCCGCGTCTACAACTTTGCCGCCGGGCCCTCTGTCCTTCCGCTGTCCGTACTGGAGCGGGCTGGGGCTGAGATCACCAACTACCGGGGCTCCGGTATGTCTGTGATGGAGATGAGCCACCGATCTAAGGTATTTATGGACATCTTCCAGGAGACTCAGGACAAGCTGCGCCGGCTGATGAACGTTCCGGAGAACTACCGCATCCTGTTTCTTCAGACCGGGGCCTCCGGCCAGTTCTCCGCCATCCCTCTGAACCTTATCAGCAAAA
>CANPFP010000027.1 GCA_947573385.1 uncultured Bacillota bacterium
CCTTGGGGAGGATGTCCGCCGCCTCGGTCTCATACCAGGCGTTGGAGCCCTTCTCACCAAAGAGCTTGGACACGGCGGCGATGGTCTCGTCGGTGCAGATGGGCTTGCCGCAGTCCCCGCAGTAGAACACGGGAATGGGCAGGCCCCACCGGCGCTGGCGGCTGATGCACCAGTCGGAGCGCTCTTGGATCATGGACTTCATCCGGTCGATGCCCCAGCCGGGCACCCAGCGCACGTCCTCGCAGGCGGCCACGGCGGCGTCCTTGAAGGACTCCACCGAGCAGAACCACTGGGGGGTGGCCCGGAAGATGATGGGGTGCTTGCACCGCCAGCAGTGGGGGTAGGAGTGGACGATGTCCTCGCTGGCGAACAGGGCCCCGTTCTCCTTCATATCGGCCAGGATGACCGGGTTGGACTCCTCAGTCTTCATGCCGGCGTACTTGCCGGCGTAGTCGGTGTGGCGGCCCCGGTCGTCCACGGGCACCACCATCTCGATCTCGTACCGCTTGCAGGTCTCGTAGTCGTCCGCGCCGAAGCCGGGGGCGGTGTGGACGCAGCCTGTGCCCGAGTCCATGGTGACGTACTCGGCGTTTACCAGCCGGCTGGCCTTGGGCAGGAAGGGGTGCCAAGCCATCATATCCTCAAAAAAGCTGCCGGGGTGGGTCTCCAGGATCTCATAGTTCTCGATGCCGCCCACCTTCATAACCTTCTCCACCAGCGCTTCGGCCAAAATATACATCTCCCCGCCGGGCGTTTTTACAATGGCGTAGCTGTCACTGGGGTGGAGGGCGATGGCCATATTCCCGGGGAGGGTCCAGATGGTGGTGGTCCAGATGAGGAAATAGAGCTTCTGGTCGTCCAGGTGGCCCAGCTTGCCGTCGTCGTCCAGCATACGGAACTTCACATAGACGGTGGTAACCGGGTCGTCCTGATACTCAATCTCCGCCTCGGCCAGGGCGGTCTCGTCGTGGGGGCACCAGTACACCGGCTTCAGGCCCTTGTAGATGTAGCCGTTCTTGTACATGGCCCCGAAAATTTTCACTTCCTCCGCCTCAAAGGAGGGGGACATGGTGAGGTAGGGGTTCTCCCAGTCGCCGATGACGCCCATGCGCTTGAAGCCCTCCCGCTGCACGTCCACATAGTGCTGGGCGAACTCGTGGCAGGCGGTGCGGAACTCGGGCACCGACATGGCCTTGCGGTTGAGCTTGTTCTGCTTGATGATGGCGGACTCGATGGGCATGCCGTGGTTGTCCCAGCCGGGGATATAGGGGGTGAGGTACCCCCGCATGGCGGCGGCGCGGGTCATGAAGTCCTTGATGGACTTGTTCAGGGCGTGGCCCATGTGCAGGGCGCCGTTGGAGAAAGGAGGGCCGTCGTGAAGGCTGTAGAGGGGTTTCCCTTCATTCTTTTTCAGCAGCTCGTGGTACAGGTCCATGTCCTCCCAGCGCTTGAGCATGTCGGGCTCCCGGGCGGGCAGCCCCGCCCGCATGGGGAAGTTGGTCTTGGGCAGATTGATGGTCTTGTTGTAGTCCATTTTTGTGTTCCTCCTAATATCTGAATATTATTGGTATTGAAACAGAACCGTCTTGCAGCTCTGGCAGATCGAGGCGGGGTACTCGGGGAAATCGAAGGCGGTATCCCGGGGTTCGGGGGAACGCAGCGCCACCCGGCCCTTTCTGGGGAAGAAGGGGATTTGGATTAGCCAGCGGCCAGGGGCCCACTCCAGAAAGCAGTTTTTGTATGGTACCATCCAGCCGGACTCCATCTCTTTCCCGCAGTTTGGACAGTTCATATAGCGTTCCTCCATTTATGACAAGTGTTATTCTTTGCTTTCAAAAGAAAATAGTATGGTGCCACAGCTCCGGCAAATCGTACCGGAGTACTGGGGGAGCGCGGAGAGGGCTTGGGGAGAAAAAGCGGACTTGGTGTGGACTCCGACGGGACGCAGGCGAACGGCATCTTTTGGCCGTTGGAAATTTTTCAATTTTTCCTGTTCGGGCGTCCAAAATAGATAGCCGCGGGGAGAATACACGACTCCCGGTTCCATTCCATTCCCGCAGTTTGGACAGTTCATATAGCGTTCCTCCTTTGTTCTCTCGTCCCGCCCGCAGGCGGCAAGCCTCCCTTGCCAAAGGGAGGGGGACCGCCGGGCAAAGCCCGGTGGTGGAGGGATTCCGTCCAGTGGAAAGCTCCCTAAAAACGGAATCCCCCAGTCAGCGGCTCACGCCGCTGCCAGCCCCCTTTGGCAAGGGGGCCTTTTGGTGCTTCTCCGAAAGTTCCCGCAAAAATAAAACGCCCCTGCCTCCACAAAGAGACAAAGGCGCAAACCTCTGCGGTACCACTCTTCTTGCCAGGAAAATCCCGGCCGCTCAAAAGCTGCCCGGTAACGGGGGCGTCCGGAGGGGCTTACTGTAGTTCAGCCCTCAGCTCCAAGGTGATGTTCACCGCTCCCTCCCGTCCGCCTTGCACCAAACGGCGGCTCTCTTTGCGTCTCGGGGGCGGGTACTCGTCCTTTTCCGCGCATTTTGCATATATGTTCCGTATTCTATCCGCTTTTTCCGGGGTTGTCAAGGGGGATTTTCGCCAATTACCGGTCAATTTTCCGCAAAACCTCCTGGAACCAGTCCGGGAGGGGGCACTCCAGCTCTACGGTCTCCCCGGTGGCGGGGTGGACAAACCGCAGCCGCCGGGCGTGGAGGCACTGGCCCGCCAGACCGGGGACGGGCTTCTTTGCCCCGTACACCGTATCTCCCAGGAGAGGGTGGCCGATGGAAGCCAGGTGGACCCGAATCTGATGGGTGCGGCCCGTCTCCAGACGGCACTCCACGTGGGTATATCCCGGATACCGGGCCAGAACGGTCCAGTGGGTGATCGCCTCCCGGCCGTTTTTGCGGTCGACGGCCATTTTCTTCCGATCCACCGGGTGCCGGCCGATGGGGGCGTCCACCGTGCCGCTGTCCTCCCGGAGACTGCCCACCGCCACCGCTTCGTAGGTCCGGGCCAGACTGTGGTCCTGGAGCTGGGCGGCCAGGGCCAGGTGGGCCCGGTCGTTCTTGGCGGCGATGATAAGCCCGGAGGTGTCCCGGTCGATGCGGTGGACGATGCCGGGGCGCAGCTCCCCGTTAATTCCAGACAGTGAAGTTCCGCAGTGATATAACAACGCGTTGACCAGCGTGCCGTCCGGGTGCCCCGGCGCGGGGTGGACCACCAGCCCCACCGGCTTGTTGACCACAATTACGTCGCCGTCCTCATAGACCACATCCAGGGGGATGTTCTGGGGACGCACGTCGATGGGCTCCGGGTCGGGAAGGACCACCTCCAGCATATCCCCGGGGGCGGGGCGGTCGTTCTTCCGCGCCGGCCCGCCGTTTAACGTGACCGCCCCCCGTTCCAGCAGCTTCTGAGCGGCGGAGCGGGTCAAATCGGGGACCAGCCGGGCCAGCAGGGCGTCCGCCCGCTCCCCCTCCCGGTCAGCGGTCAGTGTCAGCCTGTTCATGGGGGGGCTCCTCCCGGGGCTCAAACTTGTCCATCAGGAACATGTAATACAGCCCGGCGGCGATGCCCCCCACCACCACGCAGATATCCGCCACGTTGAACACGGCGAAGTGCATGAACAGCACATTGAACATGTCCACCACAAACCCCCGGAAGGCCCGGTCGATGAGGTTGCCCACCGCCCCCGCCAGCAGCAGGGTGAGGGTGAGCTTGCCCAGGGGGTGGCGGAACAGGTTGAACCACAGGGCCGCCGCCAGCAGGACGGACATGACCAGCGACACCAGTGCCAGCGCCCAGGTGTGCTCCGAGAAGATGGAGAAGGCGGCGCCGGTGTTGGTTACATAGGTCAGGTCCAGGATGTAGGGGATAAAGGGGACGTGCTCCCCCAAAGGGATGCGGGTCATCACCAGATATTTTACCAGCTGGTCAACCGCCACCAGAACAGCGGCAATGAGAGCGTAAATCATTGAGAAGTTTCTCCTTTTAAAGTCGGTTTTTCCGCGCCAGCCGGATGTCGTCCCCAAAGAAGTGGAGGATGTGGTACTCTCCGTCCAGGCGGGAGGCGATCTGGGGGGCGTAGCGCTGGGCCGCCTCCTCCATAGACAGGTTGGAGGAGATCACGGTGTGCCGCCCCCCCACCAGCCGGGTGTTCACCAGCTCATAGAGGGCGGACTGGGTGAACTGGGTGGTCAGCTCGCTGCCCAGGTCGTCCAGAATGAGCAGGTCGCAGTTGAGATACCGCCGGGTCTCGTCCCGGGCGTCCAGGCCGTCCCGGCTGTCCCGGAGAAACTTCCGGGCCTCAAACTGGGCGAAGATGTTCCCGGCGGTGTCGTAGACCACGGAAAAGCCGTTCTCCGATACGGTCCGGGCGATGCAGGCGGACAGGAAGGTCTTCCCCAGCCCCGGGGCCCCGGAGAGAAACAGGTTCTTCAGGGCAAACCGGCCGAATTTGGTGGCGTAGTTCAGGCAGACGTCGTAGACCAGCTCCATGTTGCCCCGGGGGGAATTGCCCCGGCCGGGGTAGGTGGTCTGGCTGTAGAAGTCCATGCGGAAGGTGTCGAAGGACTGCTCCCCCAGGTCCAGCAGCTTGGACAGCTCACGGATCTGCTCCTGAGCGCACAGCTCCTTCAGGCAGTGGCACATCGCCGCCCCCTGCCAGCCGGTGTCCCGGCACAGGGGGCAGGCGGGTCTGTCGTCCAGGGCGTCGGGGGGCAGGCCCAGCCCCCCCAGCAGAACAGCCCGCTCCCGCTGCAGGTCCTGATTTTCCTCCCGGACGGCCCGGACGGCGGCGGCGGCGTCTCCCCCCCGGCGGAGGGTGGCGGCCACCAGGCCGGCCATGGTGCCCTGAATGCGGCGGTCCAGCTGCTCCAGCCGGGGCTCCCGGGCGTAGGCCGCCCGCCGCCGCCGCTCGGCCTCCTCCCGGCGGCTGCGGCTGGCGTCCTCCAGCCGCTGGACGGCCCGGCGCAGTACGTTGGCGTCGTATGGCATCTCAGCTTCCCTCCTGTTTCATCTGTTCCATCAGCCGGCGCATCCGCTCCATGTCCTCCCGGGCCCGGCGCTCCTGGTCGGCGGGGGGCGGGGCGGCCTTCTGTACCCCGCCGGCCCGAACGGGACGGGGGTCCCGGTCGCCGGTGCGGACGGCGGCGGCGGTGTGCAGCCCCTTCTCGTGCCAGCGGCGGAGAATGCCGTTCATATAGCCCCAGTCCATGGACTGCTTCTTTAATACCGTGCGCTCGTAGGCCATGCGGAGGGTCTCGTCGTCAAAGCCCATGCCGTCCCAGGCGGCAATGTAGTCCTTCTCCCGCTGGACCAGGGGGCGGGGGGAGATATCCAGCAGGCGGAGCACCTCGCTCTCCCGTGAGCGCAGGCGGGTAAGGGCGGCGATGCGCTCCTCGGCCCGCTCCATGGTGTCCACCCCCAGGCGGGCCCAGGAAAACCCCTCCTTTTTAATCTGAGACAGAAAGGGCTTTCGGCCCGGGCCGTATTTCCGGGCGGTCTCGTCGATGCACCAGCCCACCAGCATGAGAATTACCTCGGCGGGGAGGGCCAGGTGGTCGTAGAGGGTGTAGAGGTTCTTCAAGTCGGCGGTGGACAGCCGCTTGCCCAGCCGGCGCTCCACCTCGCCCACCAGGGCGGGGAAGGTGGAGTGCTCCTCCGCCAGGGCCTGAGTGATGTCCTCGGCAGCGTACTCCGGAGGCGGGGTCTCGGGGGCGGGCGGGGGTTCCGGAGCGGGGAGCCGGTCGGGGGCCAGCCCCTGGGTGCGCAGCTGGTCCAGGGCGGCCTGAAGGCGGGTTTCCGTCCACTTCAGCCCCTCCGCCGAGCCGTGGCGGAGCAGCTGGAGGTAGAGCAGGGCGGCGTCGCCGCTGTCCAGCTTTAATAGCCGGTCCGCCGCCTGGGCGGCGATAGCCAGTACCTGGCCGGGAAAAAAGGTCTGGGACACGGGCGGCGCCCTCCTCTCTGCAAAAATCGGTTTCTCTATTCTACAACAAAAATGTCCCCACGTCCATCTTTTTTAAAAGATGGACGCCAAAGTAAAAAATTTATGAAAGATTTCATTTCCAAACCTGCCTGGCTGTGCTATAATGAATAATATCTATAAAAACTGGGGGAGTGTGCCCCCGAACGCACGGGGAGGAACAGAGCATGAGAAACAAAATCGTGGTCAGTATCGGCGGAAAGGATTACACCATGGTAGCCGCAGAGGACGAGAGCTATGTCCGCAGATGCGCTGAGCTGGTGGACAGGCAGCTGGCTGAGGTGTCGGCCGCGGGGCGGCTGTCCCAGGCGGACGCGGCGGTGCTGGCCGCCATGAACATCGCCGACCTGCTGATGAAGGAGCAGGAGGTATCGGAAAATCTGCGCCGCCAGGTAAAGGAGAATCTGGAGGAGGCCAACAGCCTGAAGCTGGAGCTCTCTGAGGCCAAGCGGGAGATTTTCAAGCTGGGGACGAGAAAATAACAGGAGGTCCTTTTCATGATGGAGCTGCTTGCCCCCGCCGGGTCAATGGAGGCGGTGACCGCTGCCGTTCAGAACGGGGCGGACGCCGTCTATTTTGGATACGGAGACTTCAACGCCCGCCGCGGCGCCCGGAATTTTACCCGGGAGGAGGCCGCGGCGGCGGTCTCTTACTGCCATCTCCGGGGGTGCAAGGTGAATCTCACCCTGAACACCCTGCTCACCGACCGGGAGCTGCCCGCCGCCGCCGAGGTGGCCGCCCACGCCAGCGGCATCGGGGTGGACGCGGTGATCGTCCAGGACCTGGGGGCGGTCCGGATGCTCCGCCAGTCGGTGCCCGACCTGCCCATCCACGGCTCCACCCAGATGACCGTCCACTCTCTGGACGGGGTGAAGCTGTGCGCCGACCTGGGCATGACCCGGGTGGTGCTGGGCCGGGAGCTGAGCCGGGACCAGATCGCCTACATCTGCCAGAACGCCCCCATCGAGATTGAGGTCTTTGGCCACGGGGCCCTGTGCATGTGCTGGTCGGGACAGTGCTTTTTCTCGTCGGTGATCGGGGGGCGCAGCGGCAACCGGGGGATGTGTGCCCAGCCCTGCCGGCTGAACTACGGCTGGAACGGCAGGGCGGACGAGTACCCCCTGTCGCTGAAGGACCTGTCTCTGGCCGGGCATTTGAAGGCCCTGGAACATATGGGGGTGGCCTGTCTCAAGCTGGAGGGCAGGATGAAGCGGCCGGAATATGTGGCCATCGTCACCGGCATCTACGCCCGGGCTTTGCGGGAGGACCGGGAGCCCACCCCCGAGGAGATCGACACCTTAAAGCAGGCCTTCTCCCGCCAGGGCTTTACCGACGGCTACTACATGGGAGAAAAGGGCCCCGATATGTTCGGCACCCGCCAGGAGGAGAAGGAGCCCCGTGAGCTCTACGCCCAGGCCCGATCCACCTATGAGAACGGGGTGGAGAACCGGAAGGAGCCGGTGCGGATGTACGCCCTGATCCAGCGCGGCCAGCCCGCCCAGGCGGCGGCGGAGGACAGAGAGGGCCGGGTGGTCCAGGTGGAGGGCCCCGTCCCCGAGGAGGCAAAAAACGTCCCCCTCACCCGGGAGAAGGTGGAGGGACAGCTGGCCCGCACCGGGGGCACTCCCTTCCAGTGTGAAAAGGCCACTGCCAGAGTGGAGGAGGGCCTGTCCCTCCCCCTGTCCGCCCTCAACGACCTGCGGCGGCGGGTGCTGGAGGAGCTGGGGAGGGAGCGGCAGAAGCCGCCCCGGCGGCGGAAGGAGAGGTATCAGCCCGGGGTGCGGTATGAGAATCAGAAGGAGGGGCCGGTGTTCACCGTCTCCCTGCGTGCGGCATCCCAGCTCAGCGCCGAGCTGCTGAAATGCAGGCCTGCCCTGCTCTATCTCCCTGCGGCCGAGGGGGTCTCCCATCCCGACGCGGTACGCCGCTGCCAGCAGGCGGGGGTGCCGGTGGCGGTGGTGCTGCCCCGTATCTGTACCGACCGGGAGCTGCCCCAGGCGGAGAAGGACCTGGCCGCCCTGCGGGAGCTGGGGGTCACGGAGGCCCTGGCCGGCACCTGGGGGATGGTCCGCCGGGCCCAACAGCTGGGCTTTTCTGTCCGGGGGGACTACGGCCTGGGGGTGTATAACAGCCAGACCATGAAGGAGCTGAAACGGCTGGGGCTCGTGGGGGCCACCGTCTCCTTCGAGATGAAATTTCCTCAGATTCGGGACATCTCCAAGACTGTTCCCACCGAATTTATCGCCTACGGCCGCCTGCCCCTGATGATTACCGAGAACTGTATTATCTACAACCACTGCGGCCGGCACACCTGCAATAACGTAAACCTCCTCACCGACCGGAAGGGGGAGCGGTTCCCCGTGGTGAAGGCCTGGGGGTGCCGGAACGAGATACTCAACTCCAAGAAGCTGTTCCTGGCCGACAAGCAGAAGGACTGGCAGCGGCTGGGCCTGTGGGGGGCGCGGCTGATGTTCACCACCGAAAACGCTTTGGAGTGCGCCCAGGTGCTGGAGCGGTACATGAATCAGGGCAAATACCAGCCCAACGACTTTACTCGGGGGCTGTACTACCGGGATGTGGAGTGAGAAACCATGCGGCTTGCATTCGGACAATTTATCTTGGATGTGGATGCGGAGCGAACCCAAGCCTATTATCACAGCCAGGAGCCGGGGATCGACTGCAGCTGCTCCGGGTGCCGGAACTACGAGCGGGCGGCGGCGGCCTTTCCGGAAAAGCTCCAGGATTTTTTCCGCGCCCTGGGCATCGACCCCCAAAAACCGGCGGAGGTCTATGCAAATTACGCCCCAACGGATAAAACCCTGGCATACGGCGGCTTCTATCACCTGTGCGGAACCCTGCTTCAGGGATCGGGCGGTTGGCACACTGTGGCGGAGGACTCCACCACCAGAACCAGCGTCTGGGACCCGGAGAGCTGTTACCTGGCGGCGGAGAATTTCCGCGTGGCCTTCACTGAGGACACCGCACTGGTAGCCCCGGACTTTCCCCGGCCCGTTTTGCAGCTGGAGATCAGCGCCGTCCTGCCCTGGCTGCTTGACGAAGAAAACGATTATCCCAGGTAAAGATAAGAAGGGGGGCCGGCCGTGCTCAGCCGTCAAACACTGTTCTGGCTCAGCCGGGTCTACGACCTGCCCGGCTCCGACGCCAGGTTCCTCCGGGCCGTCCGGGACAACTGCGCCTACCACATCAGGCACTGCCCGGAGTACCGGCTGATCTGTGAAGCGGAGGGCTTTTCCCCGGACTGTTTGCATACCATAGACGACCTGGTAAAGCTCCCCCTCCTGCCCACCCTGTTCTTCAAGCGGCACCACGTCAGCTCCATGCCGGAGTGGCGCACCGCCATGAGGGTGACCTCCTCGGGCACCAGCGGCAGCTTCAGCCGGGTGGGCTTCGACTGGGGCTGTATTTTCGCGGAGATTCCCATGGTACTCCGGCTGGGATTTTACCATAAGCTGGTCTCCCCTGTGCCCGCCCGCTATGTGATTCTGGGCTACAAGCCGGGGAAGCAGGACCGGATGGGGGTGGCCCGGACCATGTTCGGCCTGACCCACTTCGCCCCGCCTGTGGGCCGGTTTTACGCCCTGAAGTGGAAGGACGGCGGCTACCTCCCCGATCTGGACGGGGCGGTAAAAACTCTGGCCCGCTGGGCCCGGGGGGCGCTGCCGGTGCGGATTGTGGCTTTCCCCTCCTACCTCTGGTTCGGCATGGAGCGCCTGGAGGAGCTGGGGCTGTCGGTGCGCCTGCCCAAGGGCTCTAAAATCCTGCTGGCCGGGGGCTGGAAGCAGCACTACGCCCAGGAGGTGGACAAAAACACCCTCTACGCCCTGGCCCGGCGGGTGCTGGGGGTGGAGGAGGAGAACATCCATGAGTTTTTCGGGGCGGTGGAGCACCCGATTTTCTTCAACACCTGTAAAAAACACCACTTCCACCTCCCCACCTACGCCCGGGTGATTATCCGGGACGTGCGCACGTTAAAACCTCTGCCCATGGGGGAGGTGGGCCTGGTGAATCTGATTACCCCCCTCATCAATGCCACCCCGGTAACCAGCGTGATGACCGACGACCTGGGCTGTCTCACCCCCGGGGAGGACTGCGGCTGCGGATTGAAGTCCCCCTATCTGACTGTTTTGGGCCGGGCGGGGCTGAACGACATCACCACCTGCGCCGCCGGCGCGGCGGAGCTGCTGGGAAAGGGGGAAATGCCATGATTTTCGCCAACGGAGAGCTTCGTTCCGACCGGGAGATCAACGCCGTCATCGCTGAGCTGGAGGTATACGATTTACCCGGCACCCTCAGCGGTCCGCCCCTGGAGACGGAGACGGTGCTCAACGCTCTGGACGCCTTGGTCCGGGAGCTGGACAGCGGGACTCTGGACAACCTTATCGCCCGATACGCCCCGCCGGGAGCCCGGGAGGAGCTGGCCCGGGTGCGGCCCCAGATCAGCCGGGCCGCTCTGGAGCGGAGGCTGGCCCTGGAGCTGGGCGGTCTCGCCGGGCCCCGGCCTTTTGGGCGCTCCGAGGTCCGGCCCCTGGGGGTGCTGCTCCACATCGCGCCGGGGAATATGGCGGGTCTGCCCGCCTTCACGGCTGTGGAGGGCCTGCTCACCGGCAACATCAACCTGGTGAAGCTGCCCCACGGAGACAAGGGGCTTACCCTGGCGGTGTTTCAGAAGCTGACCCAGCTGGAGCCCCGGCTGGCCCCCTGGCTGTACGCCTTCGACCTGTCCTCCAGATACTCTGGGACCATCAAGGCCCTGGCCGCTCTGGCCGACGGGATCGTCACCTGGGGCGGGGACGGGGCCATCTCCGCCATGCGTAAGCTGGCTCCACCGGGCTGCAAGCTTATTGAGTGGGGCCACCGGCTTAGCTTTGCCTATCTGTCAGGCTGGGAGGACATGGAGCTGCTCCCCCTGGCGGAACACATTGTCCGCACCGGCGGACTGCTGTGTTCCTCCTGTCAGGTGATCTTTCTTGACACCGGCCACCTGTCCGTAGCGGAGCGGTTCTGCAAGCAGTTTTTGCCGGTTTTGGAAAAAGCCGCCGCGTCCCACTATAAAACCCCCGGCCAGGCGGCTCAGGCCGCCCTCTACGCCCGGGAGACCGTCCTGGAACAGACGGTGGACCGGACCGGGTCGGGCGACCTGAATTTTCCCGGACAGAGCTGCTCCCTCACCCTGCGCCGGGATATGGACCTGGAGCTGTCCCACCTCCACGGCAACGTGCTGGTGAAGCGCCTGCCCCGTCAGGAGCTGATTCCCGTCCTGCGGCGGCGGCGGGGGAGGCTCCAGACGGCGGGGCTGATCTGCCCCGATTCGGAGCGGGAAGTCCTCGCCGCCCTGCTGGCCCGGGCGGGGGTGAACCGGATCACCGCCCCGGGGCATATGTCCGATTCCTTCCCCTGTGAGGCCCACGACGGGGAGTACCCCCTGCGGCGGTATGTGCGGGTGGTGGACATAGAAAATCCGCGGGGGCGGACAGAGACCGCCCCTGAACAAGAAAATTTTTGAGGAGTTTACAATATGGACTTGAAAATTAAGGCGGTTTCCCCTAAAATCGGAAAGGAAATCCCGCTGCCCTTCTACGCCACCCCCGGCTCGGCGGCCATGGACCTCCACGCCTGCCTGGACGAGGCGGTCACTATCCCCGCCGGCGGACGGCGGACCGTCCCCACCGGCATCGCCATCGCCCTGCCCTCGGCGGACTATGTGGCGCTGGTCTATGCCCGCAGCGGCCTGGGCATCAAGCACGGTGTGGCCCCCGCCAACTGCGTGGGGGTGATCGACAGTGATTACAGAGGTGAAATATTGGTGGGGCTTCAAAACTCCGGGGAATCGGATTTTACCGTTCAGCCCGGCGACCGCATCGCCCAGCTGATGATTGCCCCGGTGATCCAGGCCAGCATCCAGATGGTGGACGAGCTGGACGACACCGCCCGGGGGGCGGGGGGCTTTGGGTCCACGGGAAAATAGGAGGAAACCTTATGTTCGGACTGTTTAAGAAAAAAGGTGAGGAGCCGGAGGAAAAGGCGCGGGAGCGAAGACCAGTCCAAAATACGGAGAACCAGCAGTTCAAGGCGTTCGCCGCTCAGTTTCAGCCGGAGGAGCTGACCGTTCTGGCCGTCACCGGGGCCAACGGCTTCGGCGGCGGGAAAACCAGAGGGGAGACCCTGTGGACGGTCTCCGTCGGCCTCACCGCCTGGATGGAGGAGGACAGCCCCGATATCCACCGGGGGGAGTTCGTTCTGTCCACCATCGGGGATGAACAGCTGCTGGAGGTCCTGCGCCGCCGGGTCCGGCCCGACTTCATCATCAAGTTCCGGGGCCGGGTGTCGGAGGACGGCAAGCGGCTGCTGTTGCTGGATCTGCCCGAGCCGGGGTTCGACCCGGATTTGAAGGCCATTCTGGAGGAGCAGAAAAAGCCCGTCACCTTCTGGGAGGAGGGCCTGGGCACCTTCACCCTCAACCGTCAGGTGGACTGGTTTGAGACGGAGGTGGACTGGTTGGGCGGACAAATCTCCCTGGTCTTCGACGCGGGCGAAGACCGGGCGGATACCCTTCAAAACGCCAAGGCCCTGCTGGCCGATGCCGCCAGCTGGGACAAGCGGGTGCGGGAGTATGCCGCCGGTGACCTGCTGGTCTCCGCCAACGACTGGGCCGAGCAGCTGGAGGACGAGGAGCCCCAGGAGATCACCCGGGAGCAGTTCATGGAGCGGATGGAGCTGGAGTCTATTGAGATCCGGGCGGACGGCTCCTTTGAGTTCTGGTTCGCCGACGGCGATATGTTCTATGGCCACTCTATCCACGTCTCCGGCGACATGGAGAACGGCCCGGACGACGCCAGCATGGAGGGATAACACATGCGGGACAAATGGATGGCCCCCGAGTGGCTGGCCTGCCCGGAGATTCCCCAGTACTCCATCGGCTGGCGGATGGGCTACGGCGAGGACTACGGCTGCAAGCTGTGGGACTGGCTGCAAACCCTGTCTGACAAGGAGCGGGAGGAGTATGACCGGCTGTTTCCCCACCCCGTCTTCTGGGACGACGTCTCTGTGATGGAGGACGACGAGGACCCGGACCCCTCCCTGCTGTACGACGGGGAGGACTGCTTCCTCCGCCACTGGAGGCCCAACGGAGAGCCGGCCTACGACCGGGCCGGACTGATCGCGGAGCTTGCCGCCGGGAAGCGGGTAAAGTGGGTCCACTTCTGGGGCCACACCCCCGAGCCGGACGGCCGCATCACCGAGACTTGTCTCAGCCAGTGGTGGATGGCGGAGTTTCGGGTGGAGACCCAGCGCTACTGCTGCATGGAGCAGTTCATGATGGCGGAGAAGGCCCGGCTCTTCGGGGACAAGGAGACGCTGGAGAAAATTCTGGAGGCCACCGTCCAGGGGAAGATCAAGGCCCTGGGCCGGGAGGTCAGAAACTTTGACCAGGCCGAGTGGGATACGTGCAAGCACACCATCGTTTTGACGGGGAATTTTCAAAAATTCCTGCAAAATCCCGAGCTGAAGGACTTTTTACTCCGCACCGGGGATAAAATTCTGGTGGAGGCCAGCCCCCGGGACCGCATTTGGGGCATCGGCATGGGTAAGGCCAACGAGAACGCGGAAAATCCCACCGCCTGGCGGGGACGAAACCTGCTGGGCTTCGCCCTGATGGAGGTCCGGGACGAGCTGCGCCGGGTGTGCGCCAACGAGGACAGGATTGATTGGAATTTGTAGGGGCGGACATTGTCCGCCGCGTTTACCGGAGGGCTTCCAGCATCAGGCGTGCGCCCAGGAGAAAGCCGGAGCGGTAATACTGATAATTCCGCCAGTTCGCCTGGTCCCCCTCCAGCTCACACAGGTTGTCCACAAATTCAGAGCCGAGGACAGCGGCGATTTTGTCCAGCTCAGCAAGGGACGCTTTGGATAATTCCTGTTGCTTTTTGTCTGGCTTCGGGGTAATATCGTAGTCGCCGCTGAACAATTCATATAAGACGCTTTCCATTTTACTCCCTCCAGATTCCTCAGTAAAGCTGAGGTCTATTATACTCAGTTTTGCTGAGCTTGTCAAGAGGTGTTTCTATGTTTTCTAAAGAACTTTTTGGCCAACGCGTTCTGGAACAACGAAAAAAACATGGAGAGACCCAGAAGGAACTGGCGCGGGTTGTGGGCGTTGGAGATACGCAGATCATCGGCATTGAGCATGGGCGGAACACGACCACCGCCGAACGCATCGCCCTGATCTGCCAGCACTACAAGGTCTCCGCCGACTATCTGCTGGGGCTTACCGACGACCCAGAGCCGAAGTAGAAGGTGGACGGTTGAGACCCAGGAAAAGGCCCCCTTGCTAAAGGGGGCTGGCATTCGCGGAGCGAATGACTGGGGGATTCCATCCTCCAGAGCCTTCCCGAATCAACGGAATCCCCCCGCCACCGGGCTGCGCCCGGCGGCCCTCCCCCCTTGTTAAAGTGGGGCTTCAGGTGTAGTAACGAGGTGTTTCTATGAATATCATACTGGCCTCCCAATCTCCCCGGCGGAAGGAGCTGCTGAAGCGGATAGGGATCGAAAACTTCAAGGTGATCCCGGCCCAGGGAGAGGAGCTGGCCACCCGCACCCTCACCCCCGACCAGCTGGTGGAGGAGCTGTCCCAGCGCAAGTGTGCCGAGGTGGCCGCCGCCCACCCCAAGGACCTGATTATCGCCGCCGACACCGTGGTGTCCATCAACAACCGGGTGCTGGGCAAGCCCCGCAGCGAGGAGGACGCCGCCCAGATGCTGGCCGCCCTGTCGGGCAAGCTGCACCTGGTTTACACCGGCGTGACGGTGGCGAAGGAGGGGCGGACCCTGACCCAGCATGAGGTGACCTCGGTCCGCTTTCGCACCCTGACCCAGGCGGACATCATCCGCTACATCGCCACCGGCGAACCTATGGACAAGGCCGGGGCCTACGGTATCCAGGGCTACGGCTCGGTGCTGGTGGAGGGTATTTCGGGGGATTACTACAACGTGATGGGGCTGCCGGTGTGCCGGCTGGCCCGGATGCTGGCCCGGTTCGGGGTGGATACCCTGGCCCTGGCCGCGGAGAAGGAGCAGGCAAAGTGAAGGATTTTTTCCGGCAAAACGGAATACTGCTGCTTGTGATCGCCTTTCTGCTGTCCGTCCTCATCGGAGTGCTCTCCTTTGTGATGGGCGGCCAGGCCGATCCGCTGTCCAACCTGGTCAATACCATTACCGCTCCGGTGCGGGGCGGCGTATCCGCCGCCGCCGATTGGCTGGAGGGGGTGTACGGCTATGTCTTCCGCTACGGGGAGATGGAGGAGGAGCTGAAGGCCCTCCGGGCCCAGGTGGGCAAGCTGGAGGAGGAGGTGCGCCAGGGCGAGGAGGCCAGCCGGGAGAACGAGCAGCTGCGCAAGCTGCTGGACCTGAAGGAGCGGCGGCGTGAGTTCACCTTTGAGACCGCCAAGGTCACCGCCCGGTCCGCCTCCAACTGGGAGTCCACCCTCACCCTGAGCAAGGGCTCCTCCGTCGGCATTGAGGCGGGGGACTGCGTCATCACCGAGACCGGTGTGCTGGTGGGCATTGTGGCGGAGACGGGAATCAACTGGTCCACCGTGTCCACCATTATCAACACCGACACAGCGATTGGCGGCATTGTCACCCGCACCTACTCCGCCGGTGTACTGGAGGGCGACTTCTCCCTGATGAACCAGGGCAAGCTGAAGCTGAACTACCTGCCCGAGGGGGCCCAGCTGGTGTCGGGAGATGAGGTGCTCACCTCCGGCCGGGGGGATATGTTCCCCTCCGGTCTGCCTGTGGGCCAGGTGGAGGAGGTCTTTACCGACCCCTCCGGCCAGACCCGATACGCCGTGGTAATCCCCTCCGTGGCACTGGACTCCCTTATTGAGGTGTTTGTCATCAAGGATTTTGAGATTGTGGAGTGACCGCCATGACCCGCCGGGATTTGATTCACAAATGGCTTGCCTACGCCCTGGGACTGCTGCCCGTGTGGCTGCTGGACGCCTATATCCTGCCCCGGGTCCCCCTGTGGGGGACGGTGGTGCCCATGCTGCTGCCCCTGGCTGCTGCAGCGGTGGCGGTGCTGGAGGGAGCTTACGCCGGTACCGGCTTTGGCATGGCGGTGGGCCTGCTGTGGGAGCTGACTTATCCCGGCGGCTTCGGAGGCCAGGTGTTTTTTCTGGCCCTGGCGGGGATGGTAATGGGGGCGGTGTCTCAGTATGCTCTGAGCCAGTCCTTCCCGGGCTGTCTCATCTGCTCGGCCGGGGTGCTGGGCCTGCTAGACTTTCTCCGGGTGGGCCGGATGCTGTTCATCAACGCCGCCGACCTGCCTGATCTGCTCCAGGTGGCCATTCCCGAGTTCTGCTGGTCCCTGGTCTGGACCCCCCTGGTATGGCTGCTCTTCCGGTCCGTCTACAATCGGGTGGGCGGGACAAAGCTGGCGTAACGTTTTGCAGCGGGCGCACATCGTGCGCCCGCCGTTGACCCCCGGGCGGGAAAGGGCGGGCGGACAATGTCCGCCCCTGCACAGAGACAACTCCGTTTTACGGCATAAAGGAGGCCCAATGAACACCAAACAATTTCATCGCCGGACGTGGGCCATTGTGCTGCTGCTGGCTCTGATGGTTACAGCTATGGGCGCTAACCTGTATGACCTGCAAATCAACAACGGCGAAAGCTACCGCCGGCAGACACAGAAGAAGGTCGCAGAGGAGCAGACCGTCCCCGCCGCCCGGGGGAACCTCTATGACCGGAACGGCCAGTTGCTGGTGTCTAACAAAGTGATTTACGAGGTGCGGCTGGATACCAAGCTGATGGGGAAAGACCAGAGCGAGCGGAACGCGGTCCTCATGGCCCTGATCCAGGCCGCCCGGGCGGAGGGGGTGGAGTGGACCGACGGCCTGCCCATCACCAAGACGGCCCCCTTCTCCTTCACCGCCAGCGAGCCCTATTTTGTCACCGAACAGGACAACGAGGGCAATGTGGTAAAGACCCTTACCCGACTGGGCCGGCTGTGCGTGAAAATGAAGTGGATTGAGGACCCCACAAAGGTCCCGGAGGAGACGAAGGAGAGTCCTCCGCCCAAGGAGCCCAGTTTTCTGGATAAAGCCAAGGCCTTTTTTGGCTTCGGCAAAAAGGCGGAGGAGCTCCCCCAGACGCCGAAGGCCCCCGAGCCCCTGCCCGATGCCGAGGGGCTGCTGGGCAGGATGTGCGAGAGCTTCAGCGTCAAGGGCGAAGGGGCGCTGGACCGCAAAAAAGCCGAGAAAAACGGCGAGACCGTCCCCGACCTGAATATCGGCAGCATGTCCAAAGCCGACGCCCGGGCGATGGCCGGGGTGCTCTATGAGCTGTACCTCCGCTCCAAGGAGGTCTATATCGCCACCGAGTACGTCTTTGCCACCGACGTGGACATCGACTTTATCTCCCGGGTGAAGGAGCTGGACCTGCCCGGGGTGGACATCCAGCCCACCACCATCCGCCAGTACCATACCAGATATGCCGCCCACCTGCTGGGCCGGGTGGCCCAGATGGACCGGGACGAGTGGGCCTACTACAAGACGGTGGACGAGGACGGCGACGGTGTGCCCGACTACCAGATGAACAACGTAGTGGGCAAGGAGGGAGCCGAGCTGGCCTTTGAGAGCTACCTCCGGGGCAAGTCGGGCGTCCGGACGGTGGAGCGGAACACCAAGGGCAAGGTCGTGGCTGAAAATTGGATTACCGAGCCCGAACCGGGGGATAATGTAATTCTTACGCTGGATATCGGCCTGCAGGCCTATGTGGAGAATCTGCTGGCCGACGCCGTCCCCAAGCTGGAGAGCGAGGAGACCGAGGGCGCCGCCTGCGTGGTGCTGGACGTGGACACCGCCGAGGTGCTGGTGGCTGCCAACTATCCCACCTTCGACCTGGCCAACTACGCCGCCGAGCTGAAGGAGAAGGGGGACGACCCCCTCCACCCCTTCCTGAACCGGGCCCTCAGCGGCCTGTACCCTCCGGGTTCCACCTTCAAGATGATTACCGCCATTGCCGGGCTGGAGGAGGGGATCATCACCCCCAAGAGCAAAATCAAGGACGAGGGGCGGTATACCTACTGGAGCAATACCAACGCCCCCCAGTGCTGGATATACCGGCAGTATCGGGGTAATCACGGCATGGTAGACGTAGCGAAGGCCATCGAGGTGTCCTGCAACTACTTCATGTTTGAGGTGGGCCGCCAGGTGGGCATCGAAAAGCTGGATGAGTACGCCGCCCACTTCGGACTGGGGGAGGAGACCGGCGTTGAGCTGGGGGAGAAGACCGGCGTAGTGGCCGGCCCGGAATTCACCGAAAGCCAGGGCGGAACCTGGTATGAGGGCAGCATTACCTCTGTGGCCATCGGCCAGGAGAGCACCCAGGTGACCCCCCTCCAGCTGGCCAACTATATCGCCACCCTGGTCAACGGAGGCACCCGCCACGCCGCACACTTTTTGAAGGAGACCAAGTCGGGGGATTTTTCAGAGGTTACCTATCAGTATGAGCCCCAGGTGCTGGACTCCATTGACATTAAGGACGAAAATCTGGAGGCCGTGAAGGTGGGTATGCTGAAAATGGCCCAGAGCAACCGGGCCTTCCAGGCCCTGCCCTTTCAGGCCGGAGCAAAGACGGGCTCTGCCCAGGTGAGCGCCCAGACCGAGTCCAACGCCGTTTTTGTCTGCTTCGCCCCTTACGACGACCCGGAAATTGTTGTGGCTATCGCGGTGGAGCACGGCGGCAGCGGCGGCGAGCTGGCTTCCATCGCCGCCGACGTACTGAGCTACTACTTCTCCTCCAAGGAGACCCGGGAGGAGATACCGGCGGAAAATACCTTGATCCGCTAATCCCGGGCGGCCACAGGCTGCCCCTGCAAAATATGTCAATTCTTAATCGACAAGGAGATGTATCAATTATGGCAGAATGTACCCACGACTGTTCCAGCTGCTCCGCCGACTGTTCCTCCCGGGACCTGCGGGTCCCGGCCAACGCCATGTCCAGCGTCAAGCGGGTGATCGCGGTGGTGAGCGGCAAGGGCGGGGTAGGCAAGAGCACCGTTACCGCCTCTCTGGCGGCGGCAATGGCGAAAAAGGGCCGCAAGGTGGCCGTGCTGGACGCCGACATCACCGGCCCCTCCATCCCCACCGCCTTCGGCATCCACCAGCGGGCTACCGGCTCCGACGCGGGCATCGACCCCGCCGTTACCGCCGGCGGCGTGGAGCTCATGTCTCTGAACCTCCTCTCCGCCAACGAGACCGACCCGGTGATCTGGCGGGGCCCGGTGATTGCCGGGGTGGTGACCCAGTTCTGGCAGGAGGTCATCTGGGGGGATGTCGACTACATGTTTGTGGATATGCCCCCCGGCACCGGCGACGTGCCCCTCACCGTTTTCCAGTCCCTCCCCGTGGACGGGGTGATTGTGGTCACCTCTCCCCAGGACCTGGTGTCTATGATTGTGGCCAAGGCGG
Organism: uncultured Bacillota bacterium; assembly: GCA_947573385.1. Taxonomy (GTDB): domain Bacteria; phylum Bacillota; class Clostridia; order Oscillospirales; family Oscillospiraceae; genus Lawsonibacter. The sequence goes on from CANPFP010000027.1 coordinate 19,464, forward strand.
TGAACATGGCAAAGATGATGGATATTCCCGTGCTGGGCCTGGTGGAGAATTACAGCTACTTCCAGTGCCCCGACTGCGGCAAGCAGCACGCCATCTTCGGCGAGAGCCACATCGACAAGGTGGCCGCAGAGCTGGAAGTCCCCGTCCTGGCCCGTCTGCCCATCGATCCCACCCTGGCCGCCGCCTTCGACGCCGGCAAAATAGAGGACTTCCCCGCCAACTATATGGCGGAGCTGGCAGATCGCCTGGACAGCTGAGGGGGGACAATGTTCAAAGCGATTTCCAGCGGCCTTCTCGCCGCCGCCACTGCCTTCTCACTGATGGTCAGCAACTTCCAGTCCCTGATCCCCACATATCCCGTCAGCATTGGGTATGACTATTCCCGGCCCATTCCCGCCAGCGAACAGCGGGGGGACGCGTGGTTTGCCGACAGCGCCTTCATCGGGCACTCCCTCATCGAGGGATTTGAGGTGTGTGCGGACATCGACGCCAACATCCACTACTTCACTGATACAGGTCTCTCCGCCGCGAGAGCCGTCACTTACAGCCAGTTCAGTCTGCCGGACGGCGGAACGGGTACACTGGAGGAGGGGCTGAGACAGAAGGCGTTCAGCAAAATTTATATTATGCTGGGCGTCAACGAAATCAGCACCACCAGAGAGCGCTTTAAGGAGAATATGGCCGCCCTTGTGGAGACTGTCCGGGCCAATCAGCCCGGAGGAATTCCCATCTATATTCTGGAGCTCACCCCGACCACCCAAAAGAAATCGGACGCTACCGCGTTTAACCGGGCGAACGTCCAGAAGCTGAACGAGGTGCTGTCCGAGCTGTGTGAGGAGGAGAAATGCTACCTGGTGGACCTGTCCGCCTGCTTTGACGGCGGGGATGGATACCTCCCCGCCGAGGTTTCCCGCGACGGAGTACACCTTAAAGCCCCGCAGTACCGGGTCATGGCCGACTATCTCCTGACCCATACGGTAGAGGAGCGATAAAATACACCCGCCCGGAACGGTTGAAATTTGCTGTTTCAGGCGGGTTTTTCAAATGTTTTACGCTGTTAAACCACCGGTTGATTGCCAAGCTCCGGTCCGCAGGGTAAAATAGAGACAAAGGAGGGGGAGAGATGGACGCAGTAAAAACAGGCGGGCTGATTGCCCAGAGACGGAAGGAGAAGGAGTGGACCCAGAAGGACCTGGCGCAGCGGCTGCATGTGTCGGTTCAGGCGGTGAGCAAGTGGGAGCGGGCGCTGAGCTGCCCCGACATCGCCCTGTTGGAGCCCCTGGCCGAGACCCTGGACCTCACCGTGACCGAGCTGCTCTCCGGCCAGCGGGGGGAGGAGCCGAAGGAGGAGGTCGTCCGGGATTCCCTGCGCTTCGGACTGGCCCAGCTGGGTCCGAAAATCAGACGGTGGAGGTGGCTGTTTCTCCTGGCGGCCGCTCTGCTTTTGACTGTGCTGGCTGGCCTGGGATATGTGTGGGTCCGGGACAACACCGAATGGCTCCCCCAGCGGGAGACGATGGTCCGCCCGGTAGACGTGACAAAGCGGGAATCCACCATGGCCCAGGCCGCCGGAAAGCTGATAGGCCGGCTCTACCAGGTGGAGTTTGCCGACGGTGTGACTCGGTGCTCCTTTCGGTGGGAGCTGTGGACCCATCAGGGCCTGGAGCAGAGCTGGGACGCGGGCGAGCGGGAGCGGTATGAGGACGGGCGGCGTAAGCTGATTGCCGTCGCCGTTTCCGCCGGCAGGTCCCGGCTTGATTATGGAATTTCTCTGGAAGCGCCCAGCGGGATAGCCACATATGGGCTGAACGGTACGCTGGAGTCATCCTATATGGGGCAGGGATGCACCATTTCCTCCCTGGAACAGCGGACAGAGGTGGACCGGGAAGAAGGGACCGTTCTCCTGGCCCTCACCTTGAACCCCGGGAGCAGCTTCCAAACCGGGGACATTGCTAACGCCAAATCCGGCCGCGTCAGCGGTCTCCCCGAGGATGAACAGACCGCTCACCTCCTGCTGAAAATGTATTGTGAATAAACGACGATTCCCCGGCCTGTGCCGGGGGATTTTTTTTGACTGTTTTTTGTGTATGGCAGAGTAAACCCCTTGAAAATACCCCTGCCCTGCGATACAATGTCCAGGAAAGAGTAAGCTGAGCCAAAGGCTTTATTGAAGAAGGGATGTTTGAATGGAGGAGCGGAAAAAGACACTGGAGGACCTGGCCCCCGGTCAGAGCGGGACCATCCTGTCAATCGGCAACAAGTCCGGAACGGTGAAGCGCCGTCTGGTGGATATGGGTCTCACCCCGGGCACCGAGGTGCGGGTGACCAAGATCGCCCCCCTGGGTGACCCCGTTGAGGTGTCCCTGCGGGGGTATGAGCTGTCATTGCGCAAGGAGGATGCCGCCCAGATTATCATGGGCCAGCCCCGGCCCCGGAGTACCGGTGCGGCCCGGGCGGCCATGACCCGCCGGGACCCAGAGACCGCCCGCCGCCAGCTCCGGGCCCACGAGCACGAGCTGGAGGCCCACAGCGGCCGCTATGACCCCGCCGAGCACGACCGGCGCACCATGCGCGTCGCCCTGGCCGGCAACCCCAACTGCGGCAAGACCACCCTGTTCAACGCCCTCACCGGCTCCAACCAGTATGTGGGCAACTGGCCCGGCGTCACGGTGGAGAAGAAGGAGGGGGAGACCCGCATCGGCGACCGGACGGTGACGGTGGTGGACCTGCCCGGCATCTACTCCCTGTCCCCCTACTCCATGGAGGAGATTGTGGCCCGGGACTTCATCATCGGTGAGGCTCCCGACTGCGTCATCGACATTGTGGACGCCACCAACCTGGAGCGCAACCTGTACCTTACCATCCAGCTGCTGGAGCTGGAGCGGCCCACGGTGGTGGCCCTCAACTTTATGGACGAGGTGGAGAAGCGGGGGGACAGGATCGATGTGGACCGGCTGTCCAAGGAGCTGGGGGTGCCGGTAATCCCCATCACCGCCCGCACCGGCGAGGGCATGGAGGAGCTGATGCACACCGCCCACCGGCAGATGCACCTGGGGGTGACCATCGAGCCCGACGACCTCTACGACGACTACACCCACGACATCCACCACCGCATGGGCGAGCTGCTCCACGACTACGCCTACGCCGCCAATCTGCCCGCCCACTGGGCCTCCATCAAGCTGCTGGAGGGGGACAGCATTGTAGAGCAGGCGCTGGCCCTGCCCCCGGAGGTGAAAACCAGGCTGGACGCCCTGGTGGCGGAGTATGAGAACTCCAGCGACCTGGGCGACCGGGAGACCCTCATCGCCGACAGCCGCTACCAGTACATCCAGAGGGTGGTGGCCGCCTCGGTGGAGAAGGGGGGCGTGCCTGGGGAGCTCACCTTCAGCGAGAAGATTGACAAGGTGGTGACCCACCGGGTGCTGGCCATCCCCCTGTTCCTGTGTACCATGCTCATTATGTTCGTGGTCACCTTCGGCCCCTTCGGCTCCTGGCTGTCCGACGGGGTGGGGGCGGGGATGGATGCCCTGTCCCAGTGGCTGGCCCCAGCTCTGGAGGGGCTGGGGGTGTCCCACGTACTCATCTCTCTGGTCTGCGACGGCATCATCGCCGGGGTGGGGGGCGTACTCACCTTCCTGCCCCAGATCGCCCTGCTGTTTCTGTTCCTGTCCTTCCTGGAGG
>CANPFP010000028.1 GCA_947573385.1 uncultured Bacillota bacterium
CCACGGTGAGGGAGCCCACGGTGGAGTAGTGGTAGCCCAGGTCCTTGATGGCGTCTAGCATACCGGCGGAGGTGGTGAAGCCGTGGCGGGTGATGCACTTGTCGATGATTTTGCCCAGCTGCTTCTTGCCCACCACGAAATTGACCTCGGGGTCGAACATGGTGTTCGGATCGGTGCGGTCCACAAAGCCCAGGTCCTGGGGAATCGCTTCGTTGTAAACAAGGCGGCCCACGGTAGTGGTGACCAGCTTGTGGCGCATTTCGCCGTCCACCTCCCGGTACAGCCGTACCTGAATGGGGGTGTGGAGGGTGACCAGCCCGGCGTCGTAGGCCAGCATGGCCTCGTCCTTGTCAGCGAAGGCGTGGTTCACATCACCCTCGTCCCGGGCGTAGGTGAGGTAGTAGGCGCCCAGAATCATGTCCTGAGAGGGGATGGTCACAGGGCCGCCGTCCTGGGGACGGAGGAGATTGTTGGCGGACAGCATCAGCACCCGGGCCTCGGTCTGGGCCTCGGCGGACAGGGGGACGTGGACGGCCATCTGGTCGCCGTCGAAGTCGGCGTTGAAGGCGGTACACACCAGGGGGTGGAGCTTGATGGCCCGGCCCTCCACCAGCACCGGCTCGAAGGCCTGGATGCCCAGGCGGTGCAGGGTGGGGGCGCGGTTGAGCATGACGGGGTGGTCCTTGATGACGAACTCCAGGGCGTCCCACACGGCGGCCTCGCCCTTCTCCACCATCTTCTTGGCGGCCTTGATGTTGTTGGCCAGGCCGTCGTCCACCAGCTTCTTCATGACGAAGGGGCGGAACAGCTCAATGGCCATCTCCTTGGGCAGGCCGCACTGATAGATTTTCAGAGAGGGGCCCACCACGATAACCGAACGGCCGGAGTAGTCCACCCGCTTGCCCAGCAGGTTCTGACGGAAGCGGCCCTGCTTGCCCTTGAGCATGTCGCTCAGGGACTTCAAGGCCCGGTTGTTGGCTCCGGTGACCGCCCGGCCCCGGCGGCCGTTGTCGATGAGGGCGTCCACCGCCTCCTGGAGCATCCGCTTCTCGTTGCGGACGATGATATCGGGGGCATTGAGCTGGATCAGCCGCTTGAGACGGTTGTTCCGGTTGATGACCCGGCGGTAGAGGTCGTTCAGGTCGGAGGAGGCGTAGCGCCCGCCGTCCAGGGGGACCATGGGCCGAATCTCGGGGGGAATCACGGGCAGCACGTCGATAATCATCCATTCAGGTTTGTTGCCCGAGACCCGGAAGGCGTCCACCACCTCCAGCCGCTTGATGATCTTTACCTTCTTTTGTCCGGAAGCGTCCTTCAGCTCCTTGCGCAGCTGTTCAGACAGCTCATCCAGGTTGATCTGCTGGAGGAGCTTCTTCACCGCTTCGGCGCCCATGCCGGCGTCGAAATCGTCCTCATACTTCTCACGCATGTCCCGATACTCTTTTTCAGAGAGGATTTGGTTCTTGGACAGGGGGGAGAAGCCGGGGTCAATCACGATATAGGCGGCGAAGTACAGCACCTTTTCCAGGATGCGGGGGCTGATGTCCAGCAGCAGGCCCATCCGGGAGGGGATGCCCTTGAAGTACCAGATGTGGGACACAGGGGCGGCCAGCTCGATGTGGCCCATCCGCTCCCGGCGGACCTTGGCCTTGGTGATCTCCACGCCGCAGCGGTCGCACACCTTGCCCTTGTAGCGGATCTTCTTATACTTGCCGCAGTTGCACTCCCAGTCCTTGGTGGGGCCAAAGATTTTCTCGCAGAACAGGCCGTCCTTCTCGGGCTTGAGGGTGCGGTAGTTGATGGTCTCCGGGCGCTTCACCTCGCCGAAGGACCACTCGCGGATCTGCTCGGGGGAGGCGATCCCAATGCGGATCGCATCAAACTCAGCATAGCTCATGTTTCCATCTCCTCCCTTTAGTTATAGTCGTCTTCCGACGAGAACGTGGCGTCGTCCGGCTCCTCGTCCGCCGGGCCCACGGCCAAGTCGTCATCGTCGCTCTCGCCCTTAAAGGTGAAACCGCCGGCAGTGGCAAAGTCGTCGTCCGCCTGGTAGCCAAAGTCGTCTTCCCGGTCGTAGTAGTCGTCCCGTACGGGCTGATAGCCGTCGTCTTCGTCCTCCTTCAGCTCGATCTCGTTGCCCTGGTTGTCCAGCACCTTCATGTCCAGACACAGGGACTGGAGCTCTTTGATAAGCACCTTGAAGGACTCGGGCACGCCGGGCTTGGGCACGTTCAGACCCTTCACAATGGCCTCGTAGGTCTTCACACGGCCGGTAACATCGTCGGACTTCACCGTCAGAATCTCCTGGAGGGTATAGGCCGCGCCGTAGGCCTCCAGGGCCCAGACCTCCATCTCTCCAAAGCGCTGGCCGCCGAACTGGGCCTTGCCGCCCAAGGGCTGCTGGGTGACCAGAGAATAGGGACCGGTGGCACGGGCGTGAATCTTGTCGTCCACCAGGTGGTGGAGCTTGAGGAAGTAGACGTAGCCCACGGTGACGGGGTTGTCGAACCGGCGGCCGGTGCGGCCGTCATAGAGCCAGTTTTTGCCGTCGATAATGCGCAGGCGGCGCTCCTTCTGCCACTGGGCCACCTGATTGCTGTCGCCCATCTCCTCGGAAGTGAGGGGACGCATCTCCTGGCCTTCGTCACCAGCCAGATAGAGGGGCTTACCGATAAGGGGCTCGTCCACGCCCACCTCCCGGGCCAGACCGGCCAGCTTCAGGCAGTCCTGAATGTCGGCCTCGGTGGCACCGTTGAAGATGGGGGTGGCCACCTTCCAGCCCAGGGTCTTGGCGGCGTAGCCCAGATGGACCTCCAGCACCTGACCGATGTTCATACGGGAGGGCACGCCCAGAGGGTTCAGCACGATATCCAGGGGGGTGCCGTCAGGGAGGAAGGGCATGTCCTCCTGGGGCAGGATGCGGGACACCACGCCCTTGTTGCCGTGGCGGCCGGCCATCTTGTCGCCCACGGAAATCTTCCGCTTCTGGGCGATATAGACCCGGACCACCTGGTTGACGCCGGGGCCCAGCTCGTCGCCGCCCTCCCGGGTGAAGACCTTCACGTCCACCACGATGCCGCTCTCGCCGTGGGGCACCTTCAGGGAGGTGTCGCGGACCTCCCGGGCCTTCTCGCCGAAGATGGCCCGGAGCAGCTTTTCCTCGGCGGTAGCCTCGGCCTCGCCCTTGGGGGTGACCTTGCCCACCAGATAGTCGCCGGCGCGAATCTCCGCGCCCACCCGGATGATGCCGTGCTCGTCCAGGTCCTTCAGGGCGTCGTCGCCCACGTTGGGGATGTCCCGGGTGATGGTCTCGGGGCCCAGCTTGGTGTCCCGGGCCTCGGTCTCATACTCCTCGATGTGGATGGAGGTAAATACGTCGTCCTTTACCATCCGCTCGTTGAGGAGGATGGCGTCCTCGTAGTTGTAGCCCTCCCAGGTCATAAAGCCCATGAGGATGTTCCGGCCCAGGGCGATCTCGCCGCGGTCTGTGGAAGGGCCGTCGGCCAGCACGTCTTGAAAGTCCACCCTCTGGCCCGCATCCACAATGGGCCGCTGGTTGATACAGGTGGTGTGATTGGAGCGCAGATATTTGGTGAGACGGTAGTCCTTGGTACCCAGCTTGGGGTCGTCGTAAGCCACGGTAATATACCGGGCAGATACCTTTGTAACGGTTCCCGGTCCCTCGGCCAGGATAGCCACCTCGGAGTCGATGCAGTTTTTGTGCTCCTGTCCGGTGGCCACAATGGGGGCCTCGGGCCGGAGCAGGGGGACGGCCTGACGCTGCATGTTGGCGCCCATCAGAGCGCGGTTGGCGTCGTCGTTCTGGAGGAAGGGGATCATAGCGGTAGCCACCGATACCATCATCTTGGGGGACACATCTACATAGTCCACCCGGCGTTTATCCACCGAGATTGTCTCGTTGCGGTGGCGGCAGGTAATCCGTTCATGGACAAAACGGCCCTCTTCGTCCACGGGCTCGGTGGCCTGAGCAATGATATACTCGTCTTCCATGTCGGCGGTCATATAGGTGATATTGTCGGTGAGCCTGCCCGTCTCTTTGTCCACCTTGCGGTAGGGGGCCTCGATAAAGCCATACTTGTTGATGCGGGCATAGGAGGCCAGGTAGGAGATCAGGCCGATGTTGGGACCTTCGGGGGTCTCAATGGGGCACAGCCGGCCGTAGTGGGAGTAGTGAACGTCACGGACGTCGAAGGAGGCACGGTCCCGGCTCAGACCGCCGGGGCCCAGGGCGGACAGACGGCGCTTGTGGGTCAGCTCGGCCAGGGGGTTGGTCTGATCCATGAACTGGGACAGGGGGGAGGAGCCGAAAAACTCTTTGATAGCAGCGGTGACAGGACGGATATTGATGAGGGACTGGGGGGTGACCACGTCCAGGTCCTGGGTGGTCATCCGCTCCCGGATAACACGCTCCATGCGGCTGAAGCCGATGCGGAACTGGTTCTGAATCAGTTCGCCCACACAGCGCAGCCGGCGGTTGCCCAGGTGGTCGATGTCATCTGGATTGCCGATGTTGCTGGCCAGACAGTTGAGATAGTTAATAGAGGCCATAATGTCTTCCACGGTAATATGGTTGGGGATCAGCTCTTCCTTGGAGCGGCGGACAGCGTCTTTCAGCTCCTCGCCCCGGTACTGGTCAACGAGGGCGCACAGCGCAGGGAAGGAGACCATCTCGTCGATGCCCACCTCAGCGGGATCAAAGCCGGTGAGGGCCACAAAGCCCTTCTTGTCCACCATATTGTTGGCGAATACCACCACTTCTTTGCCGTCCACATCCACTATGGCACGGTTTACGCCCTTGGAGTCCAACTCCTGGGCCCGCTCCCGGGTGAGAACCTCGCCAACCTCGGCAATGATCTCGCCGGTACGGGGGTCGGGGACAGGCTGGGCCAGCTTGCAGCCGGACAGCCGGGCCCATAGGGCCATCTTCTTGTTGAACTTATACCGGCCCACCATGGACAGGTCGTACCGCCGGTGATCGAAGAAGGTGGCGTTGATGAGGGTCTCGGCGGAGTCCAGCGTGGGGGGCTCGCCGGGGCGCAGCTTGCGGTAAATCTCCAGCATGGCTTCCTCATAGGTCTTGCAGGAGTCCTTTTCCAGGGTAGCAAGCAGGCGCTCATCCTCGCCAAACAGCTCCAGAATCTCCGGGTCGGTGCGGGGACCCAGAGCCCGGATGAGACAGGTGACAGGCAGCTTGCGGTTCTTGTCGATGCGGACATAGAACACGTCGCTCAGGTCGGTCTCATACTCCAGCCAGGCGCCACGGCCGGGGATGACGGTGGTCGCGTAGGTCTTGTTGTCCGCCTTGTCCACCTCGCGGGTGTAGTACATGCCGGGGGAGCGGACGATCTGGGAGACAATCACACGCTCGGCCCCGTTGATGACAAAGGTGCCCGAGTTGGTCATGATGGGGAAGTCCCCCATAAAAATTTCCTGCTCATTGATCTGGTTGTTCTGTGTGTTGCGCAGCTGGACCTTCACCTTGATGGGGGCGGCGTAGGTGGCGTCCCGGGCCTTGCACTCCTCCACATCGTACTTGGGCTGCTCGTCCATGGAGAAGTCCACAAAGGACAGCTCCAGGTTTCCGCCGTAGTCCACGATGGAGCCCACATCCTTGAAGACCTCTTTCAGGCCGACGTCCAGAAACCATTGGTAGGAGGTCTTCTGGACCTCCAGCAGGTTGGGCATCTCCAGGATCTCCTCGTACCGGGCGAAGCTCTTGCGGGGGGTTTTGCCGTACATTACGTCCTTGACGACCATGCTGAAAAATCAACTCACTTTCTTCAGAATTGACGGTTGGTTGTCACTTTTTCCGGGCGGATTTTCGGGAAACAGGGAGAAATTGCCGTCAGCTTGCACAATTCCGGCGGTGAGGAGAGGAGCGATACGCGCGGGCATGTGGATTGTTTATCAACTTTCCTCTTGTCAATCACGCCAGGTTATGATACACTGAGACTGTAAGCATGGGAGAGTGTCCGTTTGAAATAAAGGGACACAAAAGCATTTTATTTTACCATAATCGGAATAGGCTGTCAAGGCCTATTCTGTTTTTTTACATACTTGCCGCATAAAAGATTTACAGGGGGCGTTTCCTATGGTTGACATCCGAAAAAACACGGTCCATACGCTGGAGATTACCGGCTGCACCGCCGAAGGGATGGGGGTGGCCCGGCTGGAGGGCCGGGTAATATTTGTGCCCTTCACCATCCGGGGGGAGCGGTGGAAGGTCCGGCTGGAGAAGGTGAATAAAAATGTAGCCTGGGGCCGGGGCGTGGAGATGCTCCTCCCCTCCCCGGAGCGAATCACGTCTGACTGTCCCCTCTATGGAAAGTGCGGCGGCTGTCAGTTCCGGCACATGACCTATGGAGAGGAACTGCGCGCCAAGGGCCAGCGCATCTCTGACGCCTTGGAGCGGGTGGGCCATGTAAAGCTGGACCTTCCACCCGTCCTGGGGGCAGAGAATCCCCTCCGCTACCGGAACAAGGTGCAGTTTCCGGTATCACAGGGAAAACAGGGGCTGGCCGTGGGCTACTACCGCCCCCGAAGTCACAACGTATTGGATGTCCATGACTGTCCCCTTCAGCCCGAAACTGTTACCCGCCTGCGGTGGGGCTTCAAAAACTGGATGGAGGAGCACAACCTGCCCGCTTACGACGAGGGGACGGGCAAGGGGCTGGTTCGCCACCTGTACATCCGCACCAACCGTGCGGGGGAGAGTCTGGTGTGCGTAGTGGCTAATGGAGACCGGCTCCCCCACAGCGAGGAGCTGGTGGATGTCCTCCGTCGGGCAGAACCCGGACTGTCAGGGGTGGTGCTCAACACCAACACCCGGGACACCAATGTGATTCTGGGGGACAGATACACCACTCTATGGGGTCGGGACTGGCTGAAGGAAGAGTTATGTCAACTTGAATTCCAACTCTCCGTTCCCTCCTTCTTCCAAATCAACCGGGCCCAGACAGAGCGGCTGTATGCGGCCGCCCTGGACTTTGCCGGGCTCACCGGTTCGGAGACCGTTCTGGACCTGTACTGCGGCATCGGCACTATCTCCCTGGCTCTGGCACGGCGGGCCGGGCGGGTCATCGGGGCGGAAATCGTCCCCCAGGCCATTGAAGATGCCAAAGAAAATGCCAAACGCAACGGAATTGACAACGCGGAGTTTTTCTGCGGTGACGCCGGGGCGGTGGCCCAAAAGCTGACGGAAGAGGGCATTCGCCCCCAGGTAATCTGTGTGGACCCGCCCCGGAAAGGGCTCTCTCCCCATGTGCCTGCCATTCTGGCCGGTATGGCGCCGGAACGAATCGTCTATGTCTCCTGTGATCCGGCTACCCTGGCCCGGGACGTAAATCGTCTGGGCGACCTGGGTTATCACCCGGTCAAGGCACAGGGGGTGGATCTTTTTCCCAGAACGGCGCATGTGGAGACTATTGTGTTGCTACAAGGAGGAAACTCGTAGAAGGAAGAATCATTTGTATATGGATAGCCAAGAACGAAGCATTTTATTATATAGCCTTCCGTGTCATTGTCAAGCTGCTCTTTGGTGTCTGCGGTATGCACCATCGTATGTCTCATTTTTCTTCGGCGTTTTCTTACGATTTCAAATCGGCGTTGACAGACTTTTTTTACAAGCTGAGACCCCCGGCGTAAGCCGGGGGTCCTGTGTTATATCAGCTCAGCATAGCGTTCAACGTTTCCAGCAGCTTGCCAATGTTGATGGGCTTGGCAATATGGCCGTTCATCCCGGAGCGCAGGGCCTCCTGTTTATCCTCCTCAAAGGCGTTGGCCGTCATAGCCAGAATGGGAATATTGGCCAGCCGGGGCTCCTCCAGCCTACGGATGCGCCTGGTGGCCTCATAGCCGTTCATCACAGGCATCTGTACATCCATCAGCACCAGCTGGTACCAGTCCGGCTGGGACTGGGACACCTTATCCACTGCAGCCTGACCGTCCTCCGCCGTCTCCACGGTGAAACCCGCTTCCTCCAAGATGGCGGTGGCAATCTCCTGGTTCAGTTCATTGTCCTCCACCAGCAGGATGCGCCCGGAATGGACCATGCCCTTCCGCTGCGTCTCCTTCGATTCACTTTCCTCGGCCCCCACCACCGAAATAAGGCAGCTGCGCAGCTCAGACAGGAACAGGGGTTTTGAGCAGAAGGCGCTAATCCCCGCCTCTCTGGCTTCATCCTCAATCTCCGACCAGTCGTAGGCCGTAAGGACGATAATGGGGACATCTTCGCCGGTCTCCTTGCGGATACGGCGGGCCACCTCAATACCGTTCATATCGGGCAGCAGCCAGTCAATGATGTATACGCTGTAGCTGTCATTTCGCATCACGGATTGGCGGGTGCGGAGCACCGCTTCCTTACCGGACAGCGTCCACTCTGCCCGCATTCCAATCTGCTGAAGCATGCAGGACACACTGTCGCAGGTATTGAAGTCGTCGTCCACCACCAAAGCCCGGCAGCCTTTCAACTCCGGAACCGTCTGGGGTTCCCGCTCCTCAGTACACAGCCGGAAAGTGATGGTGACGATAAACTCGGTCCCAACCCCCTGCTTGCTTCTCACCGCGATAGAGCCGTTCATCATATCCACGATGTTCTTGGTGATGGCCATCCCCAGTCCGGTACCCTGAACGCCGCTGGTAGTGGAGTTGCGCTCCCGCTCGAAGGGCTCAAAAATACGTGACACAAACTCTTCACTCATGCCGATACCTGTGTCCTTGATGCAGAACTCATAGGTGGCGTGGCCCGTCGGGGCGCCCGGCTTTTCGGTCACTCTTACGCTGACTACTCCTCCTGCCGGAGTATATTTGACACAGTTGCTCAACAGATTGAGCAAAACCTGATTCAGCCGAAGCCGGTCGCAGTAGATTTCCTCATTTACCACGTCCACCGCGTCCATGTACAGCTCCAGCTGCTTGGCATGGACGTCCGCCTGGACGATACTGCGCAGGCCATGGAGAATATCGGGCATGGAACAGGGCTTTTCCTCCAGCGACATCTTGCCGCTTTCAATGCGGCTCATATCCAGCACATCGTTAATCAGGCTGAGGAGATGGTTGCCCGAGGTCATAATCTTCTTTAGATAACCCTCCACCTGATCCCGCTGGTCAATATGGGTGGTGGCCAGGGCGGTAAAGCCGATAATGGCGTTCATGGGGGTTCGAATGTCATGGGACATGTTGGACAGGAATACGCTCTTCGCCTTGTTGGCCCGGTTGGCCTGGTCCAGAGCGTCTTTCAGCACATCCAGCCGCTCCATCTCCATCCGGGTCTCTTCGTCCACACTGCGGAAACCCAGAACAACAGCCCGGTTGCTCTCCCAGTCTCCCGTACGCACGGCCTTCATCTGGAAATACCTCAGATTCCCGTCACACATGGTACGGTAGCTGGCATAGAACTGGCTCTTGACCCCCAACTCAATCCGCAGGCGTCCTCGGGTATAAATCTGCCGCATCTGTGCTCTGTCCTCCGGATGGACACATTCTTGTATGTACCGCTCCATGCAGTCCTCCAGCACCAGGTCTCCGGAGAAAATTTTGTCCAGTATTCCCGGTCCGCACTCGTGAGTCCGCAGAGCCTGGCCCGCGCCGGTATCCAAATCAAATACGCACACCAAATTGTAATCCATGCTCAACGCCTGAATCAGCTCCGCCTGGCGGCGCTTTTCCTGCATATACTGCTCCTTCTCCCGCTGCTTCTGCGCGGTGCAGTCCAGCAGGAACCGCTGGTAAAACAGCTCTCCATTCTCTTCCACCAGCTTTACATTGCCCATCACATGCAGCACGTCTCCGTTGCGGTGGCGAACACTATACTCAATATTTACATTGTCTCCCACCTTGGTCAGTGCCTGAATGCAGTCGCACAGCCTGAATTTATCCTCCTCGCACACAGTTGCCGCAACCATGCTAAAGCCGTCTTCCAGCAGCTTCTCTTTGGATTCATAGCCCAGAATTCGGAGTGCCGCCCGGTTAATACTGAGTATACGGGAGCCGTCCAAACTGTGGCACATCACGCCGCAGTCCATGGTGGTAAAGAGGTTTTCCAGTTCCCGGTTTTTGTCCAGCAGCTCCTGCTCATAAGAGCGCTCCTGGGTGATGTCGATACCGATGCCCACTGTGCCCATCACACTGCCGTCACAGTCGTACAGGGGGGATTTATAGGTGGTAAGCAGCCGTTCTCCATCGCCGGTTTGAACGACCTCCTCCGAGACGCAGGTTTTTCTGGTCTCCATAACAACGCGCTCCGACTCAATACAGGCGGGGTCGTCCTGCTCTACATCCCAGATATAGGCGTGGCCCCTCCCCTGTACCTGCTCCTTGGTTTTGTTCACGGTAGCGCAGAAGCTGTCGTTCACCTTTTCGTGGATACCATCCCTGTCTTTAAACCAGATCAGGCTGGGGGTGCTGTTAATAACAGTCTCCAGGTACTGGCTGGTCTGCCACAGCTCCCACCGCTGTTTTTGGTTTTCCTGCCAGCTGGTAAACCGGAAAATCAGCTCCTGTTCCTGCATGGGCAGCGTCCACAGATCATCTGCCAGAGACAGGCTCTCCCCAAAGCCTTCAGTCTGCTCCTTATCTGCCAAAAGAATAAGCCGGGACGATTCCTTTTTGCCCTCTGCTAGAGCACGCACAGCTTCTCCGCCGCCGTTAGGAACTGCCAGGATTACGTCAGCCCGAGCCAACAGCGCAGCTACGGGCTCCCGGCTATCTAAAAAAGAGTGGTTGAAGGACTCCAGCGGCGGTAATCCCTGAATCGTCTCCAACATCCCAGGCGGACAGTTAATGAGATAAAACTCCATATGGCAGCGATACATAACACCGTTCCCTCCAAGCGTGGTAAAGCTCTTTATATGTATTCTAATCCTCAAAACGCTTCCTGTCAACCTGAAAGGATTTAAAATGGACCAAAGCGGCAGGTTTTATTGTCCCGCCGCCTGTTCCATAATCTCCAGGTTATGTTTTAGGCGCTCATTGCCCGGTTCCAGCTCCAGAGCCCGCTTTGCCTCGTCCGCAGCCGCCCGGAGCGCCCCGGTGTGGTAGAGGGCCAAGGCACGCAGATCATGGGGCAGACTGCCCCATGCAGAAGCTTCACAGATATAGCTCTTGGGTCTGACGGTAATGGCCAGAGCGCAGGCGGTAAAGTAGAGCACCCCCTCCCACTCCTCCTGGCGGTAGAGCATAAGGGCCAGATCGACATAGGGCTCCCGCAGGTGGGGCGCCTCGGTAACGGCTCGGAGATACCAATCCCGTGCCTGAGGAATATCTCCCTTTTCCCAGTAGGACCGGGCAATGTAACGCATGGAGGCCGCCCGTTCATCCCGCCACACGGCGGTTGGCATCTTCAGGTGCTCTTTCAGGGTGCGGATACAGTCGTCCCATCGGCCCCGATACATATATTCCCGACCCAGGTAATGGACATTGCGGTCATCTCCCGGTTCCTCCCGGACCGACAGCTCCAGCAAAGGCAGATATTGACTTCGGGATTTTTGGTGGTCAGGATGGTGGTCCAGCTGGATTCTCTCCGCTTCCACCATAGGACCAGGGCTCCCTTCCCCCACCCACCGAAGCACCTCATGGACAGGGTGTACCCACTGATAGCCATGGCGGGCGTGGATCTTTTCATACCAGAACACCACCCCCTCGGAACCGTCCGCATTGAAGGACCAGGTGTATCGATAAGCAGCCTGTCCCGCTCCCGGCATCCAGACCCTTTCCAGCTCCTCCCGCCAGCCGGGGCGGAACACCTCGTCCAGGTCGGTACATACACAGATGTCTGTGTCCTCGGGCACCAGCTCCAGAGATCGGTTCCGCGCTGTGTCAAATCGCCAGGGGGAAACGGTTTCCACCGTCACCTTCGCCCCCCGGTCTCGCAGTTTTTCCACGGTCCTGTCCTCTGAGCCGGTATCCAGCACCAATACCAGGTCGGCCTCGGACATAGAGTCCATCCAACGGTCGGCAAACTGCTCCTCGTTTTTGCAGATCGCGTAGACACATACCTTATAATTGCCCATAGAAACCTCCTTTTGAAAGAACCGGCGCCCCCAAAACGGGAGCGCCGGCAAACTTAAATCAGGTCGCGATGACGCCGGCGCTCCTCAGAGAGGCCAGCAGCTCATTGATTTTGTTCACGAGCTCCGGAGTTCCAGCACCCGGATCCTCATCTGCCACCGCGGGGCCAGGGGTGATGGCAGGACCGGCAGGGCCGGTGGAGACAGTCATTTATACACAACATTCTAGCCCGCTTTTCCGCCGTTCTCGCAGAGCCCAACCTTGTTGTTTTCTATATACTCTGCGATACGGCGGTATTGGTCCGCAAAGTTAAACTCGATCTCAATGCTCTTGTCCTCATGGACATAGATTGCATTGACCAGTTCAACCAACAGACCGCGGGATAATTTCTCGATGTTGCGGTGCTTTAGAAAAGTGGTTAAGTAGGGGTTTTCGGTGTCAATGCCCTGGGCCAGCGTCTCACACTCACTTTGGATATGCGCAATGGTCTCCTGGAGCTGCCGGGACTGTTCTTCAAACCGGACCTTCATACGGCGGTATTGATCTCGGGTGATGTCGCCGCTCTTCCAATCCATGTAGAGGCTGTCCAGAACATCGGCCACTTTTTCCAGCTCCTTGGTTCTCTGTTCCAACAGAGCGTTCAGCCGGATGGATTCTGTATGCACAATCGGGGCGCTGTTGATTTCCTCAATAATTTCTGATAAAGAATCCACAAGTTCAATTTGCTTTTGGACAGCCGCCAAAACAGCTTTTTCCAGTACGTCCAGCCTGATACTATGCTTGGTGCATTTATCTTTGGATTTCTCCCGGTAGGTCCTGCATTGGTAATAGGTATGGCCTCTTGCAACACTGCGGGCCATGCCCTTCCCACAATCTGGACAACGTACAAAACCGGAGAACAAATATACTTCCCGTTTGCCGGGCGCTGTCCTGGTTTCTCGCTTATGCAGGTCCTGGGCTGCTTGAAATGTCTCCCTGTCAATGATGGCCGGGACGGCATTCTCTACAATGCACCATTCATCTTCCGGTACTGCGGTACGCTTATGGACTTTGTAGCTGATGACCCGCTGCCTCCCCTGACGCATGACGCCAATATACAGTGGATTTTGGAGCATACGGGTTATTGTTGTTGGCGACCAAAGCCCGTCATTGTATTTGCAGTGAGGATTTTCATAGTGAAAACCCTTGGAGCGTTTGTAGGCCGCAGGATTGAGGATTCTATACTCGTTCAGCCGTTTTGCAATTCCCGCTTTGCTCATGCCTTCGGTGATAAACCAGGAAAAGATGTCCCGGACGATCTGAGCAGCCTCCTCGTCAATCACCAGAGCGTTTTTATCCTCCGGGTCCTTCATGTAGCCGTATGGAGCAAAGGCCCCAATAAATTCCCCGTTTTCCCGCTTGTGCTTAAAGGTTCGCCGCACATCGGCGGAGGTCTTATAGGCATACTGCTCATTCATAAAGCCGGTAATGCTGACTTCCAGGCTGTGTACGATCTCCGGGTCCAAAAAGGTGTCAATTCTCGGCTGGTACAGAGAAATAAATCTGGTATTGTAGAGCGGAATAAATTCTTCCAGAAAATGGCCCTGGTTTGCGCTGTTGCGAAACGCTCTGGACAGGTTCTTAACAATGATACAGTTGATCCGTCCGCACTTCATATCCTGGACCATACGCTGAAAGTCCTGCCGTTCCAGGTCTGTTGTTCCACTGGTCCCATCGTCAATATAGGTATCCACCACTTCATAAAGGCCGTCCTCAAAAAAACCGGGTATTTCATCGTCCAGTATTTTATCCTGGTTGACTACGGATTCAGAGACGATATTCCCATCATCACGGGAAAGGCGGATGTATTTTCCTATCTTCCAGATCATTTGCTTGGGAGCTGTTTTGCTGGCCTCTGATTTTCTGATTCTCGCCATTGCGGGGAGCCTCCTTTTCCTCCCCCTTCTATAACAATAATATTATACTATAAATGGGGAGAATCATCAAATTTTCAACCCTAAAAAGTAGGATTTTATCTTTTTGTCAAGCGTTTCCTCACAGGATTTGAAAGAAATTTTTACTGGAGTTTTTCCTACTCGGAAACAGTAAGGATTGCCCACCTGGGTCAAATAGCTTTCCAGCCGTTGGCTGGCAGTTTCGCCTTTAACCTCCACCTCAAGAATATCTTGCAGAAGGTCTGGAGCTGTATCTTTGAGTTTGATATGCGACATATCTTCCAGAAGGTTCTTGTCAATCATGGAAAGCACCTCCTTTTGATTCCTATGCGCAAAGGTCAGACCGTATCACTGATACAACCTGATTGCGACAAAATCAAAACCCTTTCTGGAGATGATTTCTTGTATTCGCGTCTCACGGTGAGATTTGAATATGGGAATATCCGCACAAATGGAGTGCGGTCATATATGGGCATAAATCGGACGGCTGGCGGCGACCAGCGCCACGGGACTTTCACCCCCGGCATGGTTCTCATGCGGCCCTACCCATTGCCTGCGACGCTTTGAACGCTCGGACTGTGGCTGTAGGGGAGTATCGTTAGCGTATATATCACTGATTACAAGCTGCCAACTTTCAAGATAGGCATTTTTTCGCTCGCTCAAAATATTTTCAAAAAGGGATACGAGGTCATGGCGTACCTACATGATGCGACATATACAGAATGTATCCGTTGCCCTATGCTGCTCCGCCGTTCTCTTGCGGGGCTTTCTTTTTCAAGGTGCGGTCAGCGACCGACGGGCAAAGGGAACAGGGAAAGGGTTAAAGCTGCTCCCTTGCCGTGGGCCGTATTATTCACTCCATCGTGACGATAGCCTGAATGAGCTTGATCTCCAGACAGCGTTTCATGTACTCGTCCAGGCACTCATAGGGGCGTCCGGTTTCGTCGTAGAGTGTCTTGGTACACAGCTTGTTTATGTAGCCGGAATAGTACCGCAAGACACGCTCCACGGCCTCGGCGTCCCCGGAACGGGCAGCGTCGCTTACCGATAGGGGCAGCATTTCCCTACCCTTGTGACGGGGCTGCTTCATGGTGTTTACCCTCCTTTTGGCATTAACGCCACCAATTTTGCACGAAGCCCGGTCAAGGCTTTTGTCCTGCGCCGCTGGACGGCGCTCCGGGACATTTCCAGGTGTGTGCCGATCTCAGCGTCTGTCATGTCCAGCGCACAGCGCAGAATCAGGATGCTCTGCTCCGTAGCGGACAGGCCAGCAAAGGCGGCGGCCACAAGCTCGTTGTCAATGCACATGCTGTACCCATGCGAAGAAAATACAAAGCTGTCGCTGGGGTAACTGTCTAAGGTACTGAGCTTGTCCCACTTGGTCAGAGGTACGGCCTCCAGCGGAGTGACACGGCGCCGTTGGCGTCTCATGCTACGCTGGAAATTCCGGGCTTCGTTGCGCAGTACCGATTTGCAGAAAGCGTCAAACTGGCACTGCTGGTCGTAGTCGCGGGGGATCGATCCCATTTTCTCACCCCCTTTCATTGGGGATGGGTGGTTCTTTCCCTTTCCGCCACTAAGACACCGGACAAGCTCTCCGCTGCCCGCTAAATGCGCCTTTTTGGAAAAAAATTTTTTTAGGCGCAAATATAGCGGTTTTTGGTAACTGCTGGACGTATTGGATATGAAAATATCCGCATGGCACAAGGCCACACGGATAGGTACAAAATTATTTTCTGTTGAGTGTTGATATTTAGTATGTTTCTGGGTGATTTTTGCTGTCTTGAGAGAATGATTTTTTTTGACCAATCAGGTGGGCGATCAACAAAAAAGAACACAGCGATACCTCCCGGATACCGCCGTGTCCCTAAAAATGGGCGACTTTAATACACCCCCCGTATTCTCTGCTTTCAATGAGAAACCGGCGGTCAAATGTGCTATTAACGATTATCTTTTCGTTCCGCTAAATTTCCCGAATCAAAATAAAGGGCGTAAGCTGTCTATCCTGTCCTGCCGGGTTATCAGCAATCAAGGCAAGGAGCTGCTCTTTGTCCCAATCTGTAAGCTGTTTTCCTCTGCCAAGCAAATCCGCATCTAAATCATTTGCGTCTACAATCATCATCACAACATTTGTCTGTCTATAAACTTCATCACATACCTGATCTGGATTTTGGGGAATGCGAATACCTATGTGCCTATATTCTGGAATATCCTTTCCATAAAAGCCGTCCAAGCCCCGGACTTCTTCTCCAAGCATTCTGTAAAAAGTACCGTGGATTCCTTTCAACTTGTCCAATGCAGAGCAAACTGCCGCCCATAGGACCCTGGTTAAACCACAAGTATTGATTGCAAACTGCATTTTCATGGGCAGCCCCATCCCCGGGCCAGCCTCAGTCTGGTAGACGAATCGGGAAAGCAGACAGGCCCAAAAGCCGGGCCTTACCTGCTCCTCTGTGACAATTCGGCCCTGACACAGCGCAATTACCTTTTCACTGGATGAAAGGATGTCCCCTGGCTGGTATATTGGTTTGACATACTTTTCAATTAGAGTGATGTAGCTTTCTCCCGGCTGGACAAAATGAGTGGTAATAGCGTGCCGGGCATATGTCTTGCCATTCACTTTTATGTAGATGTTTTTTCCTTCATTTGCGTAAAACTCCATCAGAATGTGCCCTCCAAATATTCCTCCAGACAGACGCCTAATGTGTGAATCTGCTCCGCGTCCTCCCGGCCCACATAGCGGTAGTGCCAAGGCTCATAGATGATGCCGGTGATTTCACTTTTTTCGTTTGGGTAACGGAGGATAAAGCCATATTCCCAGCTGTGCTCCATCAGCCACTTTTGGACTTCGGTGCTCTCCTGAGTTTCGTCCAAATGTTGATTGTTGATGTCTACAATATCTACGGCCAATCCCAGCTGATGTTCGCTGGTTCCTGGAATTGCTACCGCCTTACCCGCCTCCGCTTTGGCGTTGTCCTGGGAATAGCCCCGATCCTGCCACCGTTCCACTTCTGCCTGATAGAGCCGTTCCTGCTTTTCCCGTGTGCGGTAGGCCGAACAGATCACGGGAGATAACCCATCCGCCCGGCAGGCGTCCATCATGGCCTGGAGGTCGGGATAACACCGTGCATCCACTTGAAGTCCATTTTTGAGTTCCACCGTCTGGATAGAATGATTATCTGGAAGGGGATTCCACGGATTGACCAGCACCAGCTTCCAGGTACCGGCTGCAATCGGTTCTGGTGCGGCTGATGGTTCAGGCGTTGTCTGAGTCGGGAGATTTGATGTCGGCTCATTAGACACAGGTATATTTACTACCGGCGGCTCCACCGGCTTGTCCTCAACTGGCATAATAACAGCCATGCAGACAGCAACGGCAAACAGAGCGGCGGATACGGGGAGCAAACAGCGCACCAGCTTGTAGTAACAACTCTGTCTGCGCCTGCGTCGGGATGTACGTCTCCTGTGTGCCACAAATTCGCTTTGTACCATAAAAAAGCACCTCGCTATGATTGGATATTCCCATCATAGCAAGGTGTTTTTTTGAAGTATTATCAGTCTGCCATCATTTTGGCATCAGTTATTGATAATTGAACAAAGTGTAGCCGTTTTCAATTTCCAGATTCAATTCGTACTCTATTGCGCCGTCTTTTGAGGAAAAGCACATTACAAAAGCTGTTCGGCCGCTGTCGATTACTTTTGTCTCCGTCCATTCAACATCATAATAGTCCTGCAAAAAAGAAGCCCATTTTTCCATCTGGATATAAACATCTTCCTCAATGCCGCTGTCTGTTTGAATGCTTTCGTCTGTTCCGGCACTGCCTGTCAATGTCCGCACCGCTTTTCCGGTAGCATCGTCCAGTGTGATCAAAGTCCAGGGGCTGTCATCCCAGGTACACGCCCAAATCAGCGCGGAGTTCCCATCTTCACCCACCAGTAACTGCGGTTCCGCCTTTCCCTCAGACTTCAAGAGCTGTTCCAAATCGCCCTCTGGCAGTAAGCCATATTGCTCCATCGTCTCAAATACGGCCAACGCCGCCTCACTTGCGTCTGCTTTCGTCAATACGGTTTCACCAGCCCAGGGACTTTCGCCGTGAGTTTTTGACATCAGCTGTAAAACCGGCCACACATCGCTCTCCTGCCGCAGGGTCAGATTGACAGTGTTTAACTCCATCTTTATCTGCGCCCGACTGATTTGGGTGTCCTGCATTTGTGAGGTCAGATAAGGCAGAGCCGCCCCCAGGATAATAAAAGTAAAAGCGGATAACAGCAATGTATAGTTCTTTAAGCGTTTCATGGCCGTCCTCCTCTCAACTCCACTGTCACACAGGCGCCGCCCTCTGCCCGATTTTCAAATTTAATACTTCCCTTATGGAGAGCCACGATCTCCTGGCACAGAGCCAGCCCCAGCCCAAAGCCGCCCTGCTTCCGGGAGCGTGCCTTGTCAACTCGGTAAAATGCCTCGGTCAGATGCTCCAACGCCTGGGGAGGGATACCTCGTCCACTGTCCAGTACCCGAATCAGGCACCCGTCCTTCGTCATTTCCTGATGGAAGTGCAACTCCCCGCCGTCCTCCATCGACTTTTGGGCGTTGTCCGCCAAATTCAAAAGGAGAGACCACACCAAATCAGGCTCCATCAGGCAATACCCCTCCTCGCTGTCGCAGGAAAGATGGATACCTTTTTTACGGTAGACCGGCTCCAGCTGCCGGGCCAGTTGCTCCACCAGCGCGCCTGGACTGGCGGGGATCAGTGGGATACCCTGTCGCCGGATCACCAGCAGCTCCAGCAGCTTGCGGGACAGGCTTTCCAGCCGCTTACCCTCTGAGTAGAGATAGCCCGCCGCCTCCGCCTGTTCCTCCTGGGTCAGCGTACCGCTCCGAATGAGGTCGGCGTAGCCAATCAGGGAGGTCATGGGGGTTTTCATCTCATGGGCAAAGCTGCCCACAAACCGCTCCTGCCGCTCCACGGACTGGCGCAGCTGTTCAATGTAGATTCCTCGCTGCCTCTCATTTTCCTCCAACTGTTCCGCCATTGTGTTAAAGTCCTGAGAAAGCGCCCCGATCTCATCCTGTGACCGGATACGGACACGGCTGCCATAGTTGCCGGAGGCAATTCCCTGAGAGGCCCGGGACAGGGCGCTCAAGGGCGCTGTCAAAACTCTGGACACGGTGTAGGACAGTATACCGCACAGCAGGAGCATGACAAGAAACACCTGAAAGTAGGTCTGCTGCTGGGCCGTTCTTGCGGCATAGAGCGCGGTAATATCGTGGCTGGCGATCAAGAAAAGAAGTTCACCGTTCGTTTCCACCGCGCCGGATAGCACCAAAAAACGGGGCCCTTTCTTGTCATCCAAAATACGGAGCAAGCAATATCCAGGTTCCGGATTTTCCATCGCCCGGTCGGTTTGAAGCTGCGGCGCTGAAACATATCCCGCTTCATACAGTATCTCGTCTGCGGTGGACAGCCTCAGACTTGTCCAGGAGGACCCGGACTGCTGATATAACTGTTCCATCGTCTGTTTCATTGTATCCCGATCCAGATAGGGCTTCAAGTGATTGACAATCTGAAGCGTACCCCAGGCCATACGGTAGTCGCCAAGGGCAGCCGTTTCCTCCCGTTCCAGAGATTCCTGAAAGGAAGCGGAGATCAGCATACTTCCGCCGATTCCAAAGAGCAGCGACAGCAGTGCCAACATGGAAAGGGTCATTTTCAGGTGAAATTTCAAGGCTCCACCTCCAGCCGGTAGCCCACCTTGTTGACAGCTCGGAGACAGTTTTCCCACCCTATTTTCTTCCGCAGCCGCTGGATATGGAGATCTACCGCTTTACTGCCAAAGGGATATTCCTCTCCCCACACCCGTTCATAGATGGTCTCCCGATACATGGCCCGCCTGGGATTCCTGGCAAACAGCAGAAGCAGCTCGTACTCCGTTTTGGTCAGGCTGATTTCCTCGCCGTCCCGCCACACCTGCATAGAAGCAGTATCGATTTTTAAGCCGCCGATTTCCAGTACCATGTCGCATTTTTGATACCGGCGCAGGACAACGTCAATGCGGGCCAGCAGCTCGACAATTTCAAAGGGCTTTACAATGTAGTCCTCCGCGCCCAGCTTGAGGCCCTTTACCCGGTCCTGAACAGCGGCCTTCGCCGTCAAGAAAATTACCGGAATTTCCAGCGGACGGATGTAATCCATCAGCTCAAAGCCGTCGATTTCGGGGAGCATCACATCCAGCAAAATCAGGTCGTACCGATTTTTCTCCAGAAAATCCGCCGCCTCTGCTCCGTCAAAGGCGCAGGCACAGTGATAGCCCTCTTTCGTCAGGCTCATGCGGATTAGGTTTGAAATTGGCTGTTCATCCTCTACAACCAAAATATGTATCATGTTAAAGCCCTCTTTTCTTAAATTGAAATTAGTCCTTTATAGTTTATCAATCATTTTTACTCATATCAATATTACATCAAACAAGTATCAAAACGGCAACAAAAAGTATATTTACGTCTTTTGTATCTTAATTTCTATTAACATACAGTAAAATAGTACATCGCATAGAATTTCATTTTGTTTTCATATCGCCACCTAAAATGTAAAATAACGCGAGGTGATATTAGAATGTACGAAAACAAAATGCAACTGGATTTTCACTCATTGGGACAGGAAATCAAACGAAAGAGGGAGGCCAAAGGCTGGACGCAAGAATATCTGGGCCAGCTTATAGACCGTACTTCCCACTCTGTAATGTATATAGAGAATCGGGGACAACACCCAAGTTTAGAAATTTTTTACAAACTTGTTGTCTTGCTGGATATTTCTGTAGATCAATTCTTCTCTCCAAAAAGGCAAAAAGGAAAGAGTGAACGGCGGCAACGAGTAGATTGGCTCCTGGATTCTCTGAGCGAAAAAGAGTTATCTGTCATGGAATCAACCGCAGAAGGATTGATAAGCGCCAGAGAAATTGATGATAATGAATAGCAGCACAGGCACCTTAACTTTAGAGCGCCTGTGCTGTTGTTCTACTGGAGCTTTTCCAGATAGGCTTGTCGTTGGGCACTGACCTGAGCCATATCATCATAGGTCAACTCTCTGCGACCCATCGTGGCTCTATATTCCAAATAGCCTGTTAAATTGTCCAACAGGGTTTCCGCCATTTCCTCTGGTGTTGCGCAGAGTTTTACGCTGATCCACTCTTTCGCACAAGAATCCCATTCCAGAACAGTATAGCCGTGTGATGTCTGCACAATTTCGTATATTTCATTTTCGGAAAGAAACTGTCTGAATACATTCAAAACCTTTTCAAAAGTCAGCATAACCTAGTCTCCTCAATAAATTACTGTCAAGTAAATTCCCTAAACCATGTATGTCATTGCAGTATCGGTCCCCTAATAAAATATATCTTGCCTCGCCCGATTGTCAAATAGTATGAAAGTCAAGTTGTTTTCTTGTTTAATAATTATACTATTGACGGCCCGTTTTACGAACCGGGCCAGCCGCTCCTCCCGGGGGAGGGTGCGG
>CANPFP010000029.1 GCA_947573385.1 uncultured Bacillota bacterium
GACTTCCTGATGATGCAGAACTGGCCCGTGGCCAGCGAGTCCATGAACTTCCCGGCAGAGGAGAAGGCCATGGAGCTGATTATGGACGCCATCCGGGCCGTCCGGGGCCGGCGCAGCGAGATGAATGTGCCCCCCTCCAAGAAGGCCCATCTCACCGTGGCCACTATGGAGACGGAGACCTTCACCCTGGGTGTGCCCTTCCTGAAGAAGCTGGCCTACGCCAGCGAGGTGGAGATCGTCCCCTTCGCCCAGGCCCAGGCAGACGACGCAGCCGCCCAGGCCGGGCAGGTGTCCATCGTCACCCACGCCGCCCAGCTGTCTATCCCCCTGGGGGAGCTGGTGGACCTGGAGAAGGAGAAGCAGCGCGTGGAGAAGGAGCTGAAAAAGCAGACCGCTGAGCTGGACAAGCTGAACGCCAAGCTGAACAACCCGGGTTTTGTCAACAAGGCCCCCACCCATGTGGTGGAGGCGGAAAAAGAACGGGCTATACAGCTTGCCGAACTGGTGGCCAAGCTGGAAGCCCAACAAAAAGGAATGTGACAACATGAAAAAGCAACGTTCATACGGCGGAAAGCTGACTGCCTTGCTGTTGACGGCGGTGCTGACCCTCGGCCTTGTGCCCATTCGGGTCTCGGCCGCCGGTACTGCCCACTTTAAGGATGTACCCTCCACCCACTGGGCCTACTCCTATGTGGAGCGGGCCTACAGCGACAGGGCCATCTCCGGCACCGGCGGCGACCCGGCCAAGGGGACCGGGGTATTTGACCCGGACACCAAAATGACCTATGGCCAGTTCCTCACCATGCTGATGAGCGCCTTTTACCCGGAGGAAATGGCGCGGGTCACAGTGCGGACCCCCTGGTACGCCCCGGCGATTCAGGTGGCTTCCAGCCGCCGGCTGACCTATATCTCCCAGGACGACCTGATGAACAAGTACGCTGACGCTTCCATTAACCGCTATAACATGTCCTGGATTTTGGTAAAACTGCTGGAGGACAAGGGGGTCGCCCTGCCCACGGAGAATGAGCGGGCAGCGGCGGCTGCTAAAATCGCCGACTGGGACAAGGTGGGGACGGACCACAAGTCTTGGTCCTACTATGTCTCCACCGTGGTGGCCGCCGGGCTCATCTCCGGCGTGGACGACAGGGGTACCTTCGACGGGGCTGGCTACGTCACCCGGGGAGCCGCCGCGGTGATTTACACCAAGCTGGCCGACAAGCTGTCCCAGCCTGGCACAACGACGCCGCCCAGCACAGCGTCAAAGTTCAGCATTACCAAGGGCGAGGGCTGGGAGCTGATCCCCGACCCGGCCTATTGGAATGAGGTCGAGGAGACCTTCAACACCGTCTATCCCCGCCTGTGGGCTCGTTGGGGCGGGGACGTCGCCCAGAAGGAACTCACAGTCAACGTTAAGAAAATACTTCCGCTCAGCGGCGACCGCAAGGAGGCGCCAATGTGGACGGGGTCTACAAACTACGACTACAAAAAGCAGCTTTGGGAGCGAATCATCGAGATTTCAGCGAATCAAAAGGATGTCGCGCCCACTCCGTGCTTCGCCCACGAACTGGGCCATGTGGTACAAATCTATAGTGGTCTGAAAAGCAGCTGGTGGATCGAGACGCTGGCGTCCTATGCCAGTTTCCGCTATTGTTTCTATGCGGATGACGGTGTTCTGGCCCGGGGAGCCTTACGTTACATCGGAGACGATCAGGGCCTGCGGAACTGGCGCTTTGAGAACGACTACTACACCGCCTACTGGTTCTTTGCCTATATGGACAGCCGGTATCCCACCACGCCCCAGGGCTATGGCCTGATCGACTCTATTCACTTCGCCATGGCCTCCAAGCAGATCACCAGCGATAATATCAACGATCCGAATTTGAACGCCGTGGTGAAAAAGGTGACCGGGCTGAGCAGCATTGAACAGGTCCGCCAGCAGTATGTGAAGGAGCTGGACGCGGGCACCTGGGCCTTTAACGGCTTTGGCGGCTATGCCGACAACTACATCACCGAAAACATTCCCGGCGTGCCCAACCCCACCTACCCTACGGTGGACGGTCTCAGTCTCTGCGCGGGAGCGTATACCTATGCGGTCTCCGGCCAGTCTTCCAGCGGGACGGCTGCGGACAATCTGGTGGATGGAAACCTGAGCACCAAATGGCAGGCTGCCAAGTCGGACGCCACAAACCGGGACCATATGGGCAAGGACGTTCAGCATGACCTATGTATCAGCCTGGCCAGGCCTGTAACCTTCGATACCTATACCCTCTATCACGCGGGCAGCCAGGGGGAAGACAGCAAGCAGAACACCGTATCTTGGCGGCTGAAGTACTACGACAGCGAGAAAAAACAGTGGAAGACTCTGGATACCGTGTCAGGAAATACCCAGGACGTTACCACCCGCAAGGTGCATCCGGTCACCACGAAGAACCTCTGGCTGGAAATTTTGAACCCCAGCGGCACGGGGGACGGGACCGTCCGCCTGTACGAGCTGGAGCTCTACAACAAAGGATAGGAGGCTTTTATGACGCGCATTCAACTGGGAAGTACCGGCATCACCATTGAAAAAAACGGCTTTGGCTGTCTGCCCATCCAGCGCATCTCCAAAGAGGATGCGGCCTATCTGCTCCGCAAGGCGGTAGACGGGGGGATCAACTACTTCGATACCGCCCGGGCTTACTCCGACAGCGAGGAGAAGTTGGGCTACGCCTTCGCCGGCATTCGGGACAAAGTAGTGATTGCCACCAAGACTGCCGCTCAGACGGCGGAGGGGCTGCGGCAGGATCTGGAGACCAGCCTGCGCCTGCTGAACACCGACTACATCGACGTTTACCAGTTTCACAACCCCGCCTTTGTCCCCCGGCCCGGCGGAGTGGACGGCCTGTATGACGCCGCCCTGGAGGCAAAAAAACAGGGGAAGATTCAACACATTGCCATCACCAACCACCGGCTGGCGGTGGCCCGTGAGGCCATCGACTCCGGCCTGTATGAGCTGCTCCAGTTCCCCTACAGTTATCTGTCCGGTCCGCAGGAGGAGGCGCTGGCGGCCCAGTGCCGGGAGCGGGGCATGGGCTTTGTGGCAATGAAGGGGATGGCCGGCGGCCTGCTCCGGGACGGGACAGCTGCCGCCGCCTGGATGGCCGGGCAGGAGGGGGTTGTCCCCATCTGGGGGGTCCAGCACGAGTGGGAGCTGGACCAGTTCCTGGCCTGTGTGCAGAACCCCCCGGTACTCACGTCCGAGCTCCAGGCCGTGATCGACAGGGACCGGGCAGAGCTCACCGGCGACTTCTGCCGGGGCTGCGGCTACTGCATGCCCTGTCCAGTGGGCATCCAGATCAACCAGTGTGCCCGGATGTCCCTCATGCTCCGCCGGGCTCCCGCCGCCGACTGGCTGAGCGATTACTGGCAGGAGGAGATGAGAAAAATCGAGCACTGTCTCCACTGCGGCAAATGCGCATCCAAATGTCCCTATGGTCTGGATACGCCCAGGCTGCTCCAGGACAACTGGAAGGAATACCAGAGCCATATATAACAAAAAGCCGCCGCAGACCGGACCGTCTGCGGCGGACTTTTTGTTCAGTACACTCGAAGCACGCAGATGGACTGCGCACTGATCTGGGGTGGGATACTGGCTGTCATAACGCCGTTGAAGACGATCCGTACCTGCTCCCCGGCTATCAGGTTGCCGGTGGAGTTGTTGGTATTTACCAGAACCTCCTGGCCGTTGGCATTGTCGGTCACCAGCACCTGAGTACCCCAGGCCTGGACGACGGTGGCAATCATAGTTACCATGGAAGTCACCTCCTGTTGGATGGAATCCATATTATCCTATGCGCCGGCGGGCAGGGGGTTACTCCAGCCGGTACAGCACATCCCACCGGGCCAGGCACTCCTCCATCTCCGCCCCGGTGTCGATCCGGTGAAGGCGGGGGAATTGGGCCAGCTGCTCCTCGGAAAAATCGGTCTGGTCGGCCAGAAATCGGCGGCAGACCTCAGCGTAGTCGGGCCGGTCCTGCCGGCTCTCCCGGTCGATGTACCTCAGCAGCCGGGTGCGGTCGTCCACGTGGAGGTAGACCACGCGGACATGTCCGGGGCCGTAGCAGGCCATCAGGGCCCGGGCCCCGGCCAGGGTGGTAATGAGCAGGCGGTCGGTGTCCAGGTCAAAGCGGAGGGTGAAGTAGGTCCACAGCCCCTGGGTGGTGTGGTATTCCCGCTTTTCGATCACCTGGCCCTCGGCCTCATACCGGCGCAGCTGGTCCTCGCTGACGAACCAGTAGCTCTGGCCGTCTGTCTCACCCGTCCGCCGGGGGCGGGTGGTGTAGGGGATCACCGGGACCAGTTCCGGGCAGCGCTCCAGGATGCGGGCGTAGAGGGTGTCCTTGCCGGAGCAGCTCTTGCCCACCAGACAGAAGACACGGTTCATCACGGCGCCGTCCCTTCCCTGATGGCAGCTTGAAAGAACGCCTTAATCTCGCTCCGGGAAGCCTGAACAGACCCCTGGACAAAGTCGTCCTTGCCGCCCCCCCGGCCGCGGAGGGCCTGATTCAGCTCCTTGACGAAGCTCCGCAGATCGCCGTCCAGCCGGCCGATGGCGTACTTGTACCCAGAGACATCCTCCCCGGAGAAGCAGGCGCACCGCCCGCCGCAGGTGTGGAGTACCGTGTCGCACAGCCGGCGCAGGGCGTCGGGGGAGAGGCCGTCCTCAAAGAGGACCACGTCCCCGGGCCCGGCGTACTGTCCGGCCAGCTGGGCGAAGCGGGCGTCCTCCAGCGCCATAAGCCGGGACTTGAGGGCGGCGTTCTCGGCCAACAGCCGCTCCGCCGCCGCCCCCGTCTCAAAAACCTTGGCGGACAGCAGATGGGACACCTGGGCGTTCTGCTCCATGGCACGGCTGAGGTATTGGAGGGCCCGGCCGCCGCACACCAGCTCGATGCGCACCCCCTCCCGGAATTTCTGCATGGACAGCAGCTTGACCAGCCCCACCTGGGCGGGATGATTTACGTGGGTGCCGCAGCAGGCGCAGCAGTCCGCCCCGGGGAACTCCACAATCCGCACCTGACCGGTGAGCGCCTTCTTGCTCCGGTACTGGATGTGCGCCAGCTCCTGGGGGGAGGGATAGGTGATGTTCACCGGCAGATTCACCTGCCAGAGGTGCCGGTTGGCGGCCTCCTCCAGGGTGGCAAGCTGCTCCTCGGTGAGGGGGCGGTCAAAGTCGATGGTGACCACCTCCGCCCCCATGTGGAAGCCCACATTTTCGCACCCCCACAGGGCGTGGGCCAATCCGGAGACAATGTGCTCCCCGGAGTGCTGCTGCATCAGGTCAAACCGCCGGTCCCAGTCGATAACGCCAGTGACTTCCGTCCCCGGCTCCAGGGGGTGGTTGCAGGTGTGGACGATCCCGCCCTCCCGGCTGTGGACCTCCAGCACCTTGACCTTTCTCTCTCCGCCTGCCGGCTCCAGCCGGCCGGTGTCGTAGGGCTGGCCGCCCCCCTCGGGGTAGAAGGCGGTGCGGTCCAGAATGACGTCGAAGCCCTTCTTCCCCTTTTCACAGGAGAGAACCTTTGTCTCGAATTTGACCAGAAAGGGGTCCTGTTCGTAGAGTTTTTCTGTCATAGATAGCTCTCGTCCCTCTCAGACCGCTTGGCCCGCTGCATCAGGTCGGTAATGACGGCATGGACATCCCGGCCCTCATAGAGGACCTCATAGGCCGCTTGGGCAATGGGCATCTCCACCCCCGCCTTCTGAGCCAGGGTGCGGGCGTTGGCGGCGGCGTAGTAGCCCTCCACCACCGCGCCGATCTCCTTCACCGCCTCGTCCACCGGCTTGCCCTGGCCGATGAGAATGCCGCACCGGCGGTTGCGGGAGTGCATGGAGCAGCAGGTGACAATGAGGTCGCCCACGCCGGCCAGGCCGGTAAAGCTGTCCTTCCGGCCCCCCAGGGCCACGCCCAGCCGGGCCATCTCGGCCAGACCCCGGGTCATGAGCAGGGCCTTGGTGTTGTCGCCGTAGCCCATGCCGTCGCAGCAGCCGGCGCACAGGGCGATGATGTTTTTCAGAGCGGCGCAAATCTCAGTGCCGATCTTGTCGTCACTGGTGTACACCCGGAACCGCTGGTTCATGAACAGGTCCTGAACCTGCTCCGCCACGGCCAGGTCCTCGGAGGCCACCACCACCCCGGTGGGGATTTTCCGGCCCACCTCCTCGGCGTGGGAGGGCCCGGACAGCACCACCACCGGGCACTTGCCCTGGACCTCCTCCTCAATCACCTGGCTCAGACGGAGGGAGGAGTCCTTCTCGATGCCCTTGGACACGGAGACCAGAATGGTCCCCGGGTCGGCCAGCTCCCTGAGCTGCTTTGCGGTGGACCGCACGGCGAAGGAGGGGGTGGCCACCACCACCAGCCCGCAGCCCTTCACAGCCGCCATGTCGGTGGTGAGCTTCAGCCCCTCGGGCAGAGGGACCCCCTTCAGCATGGGATTCTCATGGGTCTCCCGGAGGACGGCGGACTCCTCCTCGGTGTAGGACCACAGGGTCACGTCGTTGCCGTTTTCCAGCAGTAAGAGCGCCAGGGCTGTCCCCCAGGCGCCGCTGCCAAGAACTGTGATTTTCATACCGTTTACCTCCCAGTTTGTATTGGCTCCCTCTTTGAGGGAGCTGTCAGCCCGCAGGGCTGACTGAGGGAGTTTTCCGTCGTTGGACTCCCTCCGTCACCGCCTTCGGCGGTGCCACCTCCCTCAGAGAGGGAGGCTTTTTTACGCTTTCTTGTGGTGCAGGCTGAACTTGTTTTCCGTCCCGGTGAGCAGCCGGTGGATATTGGCCCGGTGCATGTACAGGATGAGCCCGCCGATGATGATGGACAGGATGAGGAGCACCGCATCCTGATAGACAAACCAGGTGGCGAAGGGGAAGGACGCCCCCGCCCAGCAGGAGCCCAGGGAGACATACCGCGTCACCACCGCCAGCACCAGAAACCCGCCCCAGACCACCAGGGCGATGCGCCAGTCGATCATGATGGCGATGGTCCCGCCGGAGAGAATCCCCTTGCCCCCCTTGAAGTGGAACATACAGGGGAACATATGGCCCAGCAGGCAGAACATCCCGGCCCAGTATTTTGCCAGATTGACCGCTACAGCATCGTCTACAAGTATTTGCTTAGTCAGCAAAATACCGACCCAAATGGCGATGATGGCTTTCAGCACGTCACAGAGGATAACCACCAGCGTCAGGAAACCGCCGAAGGTGCGGTAGAAATTGGTCAAGCCGGCGTTGCCGCTGCCGTGATTGCGGATGTCGTCCCGCAGGATATACTTGGAGACAATGACCGCCCCATTGAAGCAGCCGCAGAAATAGGCGATTGCGGCAATCAAGAGTGCGGGGAGTACAAAAGCCGAGCCCAGCGCCATCAGCCATTCCGTGTCCATCCCTTACCCCTCCTTCTCGCTCCGCTCCCGGACGGTGAGGCGCACCGGGGTGCCCTCCAGGCCGAAGGTGGAGCGGATCTGGTTCTCGAGATACCGCTGGTAGGAGAAGTGGAACAGCCTCGCGTCGTTGCAGAAGCAGACGAAGTGGGGGGGCTTCACCCCCACCTGGGTCATATAGTAGACCTTCAGCCGCCTCCCCTTGTCGGTGGGGGGCTGGACCCGGGCGGTGGCGTCGGCCAGCAGGGAGTTTAACATGCCGGTGGTGATGCGCATGGCGGCCTGGTTGTTCACGTAGTTGATAAGCTCAAAGAGCCGGTCCACCCGCTGGCCCGTCAGGGCGGAGATGAACACGATGGGGGCGTAGGTCATGTAGCTCAGGTCCCGCATCACGTCCTGGCGCATCTTGTCCATGGTCTTGCCGTCCTTCTCGATGGCGTCCCACTTGTTGACCACGATGATGCAGGCTTTCCCGGCCTCGTGGGCCAGCCCGGCGACTTTCGTGTCCTGCTCCGTGACCCCCTCCTGGGCGTCGATCATGATGAGGCATACGTCGGACCGCTCAATGGCCATGGTGGCCCGGAGGACGGAGAATTTTTCGATGCGGTCGTCCACCTTGGACTTCTTCCGCATTCCGGCGGTGTCGATGAACCGGTACTTGCCCTGCTTGTTCTCAAAATAGCTGTCCACGGCGTCCCGGGTGGTGCCGGCCACGTTGGAGACAATCACCCGCTCCTCCCCCAGAATCCGGTTCACCAGGGAGGATTTTCCCACGTTGGGCTTGCCGATGACCGCCACCTTGATGACGTCGTCCTCCTCGTCTTCCTCCTCTTGGGGGGGGAAGTGCTCAAAGCAGGCGTCCAGCAGGTCGCCGGTGCCGTGGCCGTGGACGGCGGAGACGGCGATGGGGTCGCCCAGTCCCAGGTTGTAGAACTCATAGATGTCCGGGTTCTCCCGGCCGGTCTGGTCGGCCTTGTTCACCGCCAGCACCACCGGCTTGCCGGAGCGCAGCAGCATATTGGCCACCTCCTGGTCAGAGGCGGTCATGCCCGTCTTGATGTCGCAGACGAAGACAATCACCGTAGCGGTTCCAATGGCGATTTCAGCCTGCTCCCGCATGAAGGACAGGATCTGGTCGTCGGTTCCCGGCTCGATGCCGCCGGTGTCCACAATGTCGAAGACGCGATTGCGCCACTCGCATGGGGCATACAGCCGGTCCCGGGTGACGCCGGGGGTATCCTCCACAATGGACAGCCGCTGTCCGCACAGCTTGTTGAACAGCATGGACTTGCCCACATTGGGCCGGCCCACAATAGCAACTAAAGGTTTCATAGGCTTCACTTCCTTTACGGATTGTATCGATAAAATTCCTCATTCTCCCAGGCCAGCTTCTGCTGGGTGAGGGTGGGTTCAATGCCGCAGATGGCGTCCAGCAGCTCATAGCCGTCCTGGGGGACGGGGACCACCGGCACCCCCAGCTCCCGCTCCACGTCGTCCGTGGTCACGTCGTCCAGAAAGACGTTCTCCCCGGACCGGAGCATACTGGCGGGAATCAGCAGGCGCTGGCCCAAATTCTTCCCCCGGAGCTGTTCAATCAGGTCCCCTCCGGTGACCAGCCCGGCCACCGTGATGGTCTCGCCGAAGAATCGGTTGACAATGGGATAGACCTGCCCCTCTATTGTACCACATTTTTCCCTGGCCTGGGCCACCAATTTTGCCAAAAATGGGGCGGCGGACACCCCCGTGGCGATGGAGAAGGGGGCGGTCCCCTCCAGCTCGTCCGGCTCCATCAGGTTCAGGGCCCGGGCAAACTCCCGGCTGAGGAGGGTGAGCATCCCCACCCCGTTGTCCAGCTGAGTGAAGTCCTCAAAGTAGTCCTCCCCGGGCAGCTCCCGCCCGGCCAGCAGGTAAAATTCGTCGGAGCACCACACCAGCCTTGTGCCGTGGGCCTTCAGATGCCCGGCGGCGAAGGCCTCCACTTGGCCGATCAGGGCGGAGGCGGTCTCCCGGGTGTAGGTTTTCAGGGGGTACAGCCCCTCCCGGTATTTGGTCACCCCCACCGGCACCACTGAAACGCTGTTCACCGCCGGGAACATGGCCGCCAAGTCATTCAGAGTCTTGTCCAGCGCCGGACCGTCGTTGACGCCGGGGCAGGAGACGATCTGGCAGTTCATGGTGATATTATGGGCGGCGAACCGCTCCATGATGTCGATGCCCTCCCCGGCCCGCCTGTTTTTCAGCATCTCGGCCCGCAGGGCCCGGTCGGTGGTGTGGACGGATACGTTAATGGGGGAGATGCGCAGGTCGATAATCCGCTGTACCTCCCGGGGGGAGAGATTGGTCAGCGTGAGATAGTTGCCCAGCAGGAAGGACAGGCGGGCGTCGTCGTCCTTGAAGTAGAGGGAGGGCCGCATCCCCGGGGGCATCTGGTCCACAAAGCAGAAGATGCAGTGGTTGGCGCAGGACCGGGCCCGGTCCATGAGATAGGTCTCAAACTCCAGTCCCAGGTCCTCCCCCTCGGATTTGCGCACCCGGAGAGTGCGGACAGAACCATCCGCCCCCCGCAGGGTGAGCTCCAGCCGGGGGTCGTAGCTGTAAAACTTGTAGTCCAGCACGTCCACAATGGGGTGGCCGTTGATATGGGTGAGGGTCTCGCCCACCCGGACCCCGGCCCGGCGGGCGGGACTGCGGGGGTCCACTGATTTTACGGCCGTCATGCTCACAGATGTCACCTTCTTCCGCCAATGTCGCCTTATTCTACTATAAATGCAGAAGTATTGCAAGGCTTTTCCCCCGGGGACGCTCCGTCTCTTTCCGGCATAGGATGGGATAAACGGCGGAGCTCCGCCGTTTCAGGAGGTATCGCAATGCAAGCAACAGGAACATTAAGCGTCCGGGTGTACACCTCCCAGGCGCAGATTCCCCTAGAGGGGGCCACGGTAGTGGTGGCCGCACCGGGGGAGGAGGGCAAATGGAAACTGCTCTCCATACAGTGTACCGACAGCAGCGGAAAAATCAACACCATACAGATCGACACCCCCGTCCCGGCGGAGAGCACCTCCCCCAACGGTCTGCCCGGAGACGGTGCGCCCTGCGCCCTGTGCTCCGTGTGGGCGGAGCAGCCGGGCTATGCCATGCTCCAGGTGGAGAACGTGCAGATATTTCCCGGGGTGGAGACGGTGCAGAACATGGAACTGATCCCCCTGCCCCAGGGGCTGTGCAGTCTTCAGCAGCGGGACGAGCGGGACATCCCGGTCCAGAACCTGTGAGGGGGAACCGTCATGCCCATTATTCTTCCATATGTGCCCCGCACCATTACGGTCCACCTGGGACTGCCCGATCAGTGGGCGGAGAATGTCACCGTCTCCTTTCCCGACTATGTGAAAAACGTGGCGTCCAGTGAGATATACCCCACCTGGGAGCCCGCCGCCATCCGGGCCAACATTCTGGCCATCATCTCCTTTGCCCTGAATCGGGTGTACACTGAGTTCTACCCCAGCCGGGGCTACGACTTTCAGATCACCTCCACCACCCAGTATGACCAGAAGTTCATCAAGGGCCGGAATATCTTTGAGAACATCAGCCGGACGGTGGATGAAATTTTCAACGACTATATCCGCCGTCAGGGCTATGTGGAGCCCCTGGCCGCCAAATTCTGCAACGGCACCACCTCCACCTGCGACGGTCTGTCCCAGTGGGGCAGCCAGGAGCTGGCCCAGGACGGCCTGAACTCCATGGAGATACTGCGCCACTACTATGGCAATAACATCGAGCTGGTGGTGGATGCCCCGATCCAGGACATTACCACGTCTTATCCCGGTACGCCCCTGCGCCTGGGTTCGGTGGGCCAGAATGTTGTAATTGTTCAGGCCATGCTCAACCGCATCTCTCAGAACTACCCCGCCATCCCCAAAATTTCCCCCGCCACCGGCATCTTTGAGGAGGACACCAGGGATGCGGTGCGCACCTTCCAGCGCATCTTCAACCTGGACCCTGACGGGGTGGTGGGCAAGGCTACCTGGTATAAAATGGTCTACCTCTATGCGGGTATCCTTCAGTTGGCCGAGCTGGTGAGTCAGGGACAGACTTTCGTTACTGTCCAGTTCCAGTTTGCCGGCCCGCTGGAGGAGGGGGACAGCGGCCCCGAGGTGGGAATCCTCCAGTATATGCTGGCCCTGCTGGCCCAGTTTGACAACTCCCTGTCTCCCATTTCGGTGGACGGAGAGTTCGGCCCCTCCACCACCCAGGCGGTGCGCACCTATCAGCAGCTGGTGGGTCTTATTCCCAACGGATATGTGGATGAGACCACATGGAATTCCATCTACAGCAACTTTGCACTGGCGGACTACTTCCTCCGCCGGGACACGGTGCGGGCTCAGTCTCTGGGGGAGGACGCCCTTCCGGTGATGGCAGAGACTCAGCCCGGGGCAGGCACGGAGCGGTGGGGCGACACCCCCCGAATGGGCCAGTACCGGGGCCGCCCGCTGGAATTGGGCCAGATGGACGGCCAGAACGAACAGAGAGGAGTGAAGGTATGAGAGACACCGCGGCAGGACGGGAGCTGCTGGAGCGGGAGATGCTGTCCAAACCAGTGAGCAGCCTGCAATATATGCTCCGTCAGCTCTCAAAGACCTATCAGTTTTTGCCGGAGCTGGCGGTGGACGGGGTCTACGGCGAGCGCACTCTGGAGGCGGTGATGCGCTTCCAGCGGGAAGCGGGCCTGCCCGTCACCGGGGTGGTGGACCAAGCCACCTGGAACGCCATCCACAGCTGCTGGCTGAGACAGCAGTCCCGGGAGAGCTACTCCCGGGCCACCCGGATTTTTCCCTCTGAGGGAGTTCAGGTCCACGAAGGGGAGAGCAGGGAGTATCTGATTGTACCGCAGACCATGTTCAACATCCTTGCAAAACACTTTGAGGGGATTACTCCCTGCGACGCTGACGGCTGTAACGGCCCTGTCTCGGCGGACAATATTCGATGGCTGCAGCGGGCCGCCGGCCTGCCGGCCACAGGCTGTATGGATAAAGCCACCTGGGACGCCCTCTCCCATCTCTACGAGATCTTTGTGGTTCAGGACACCGACTGTATCCCCGCCTTTACCGGGGGATGGGGCTGAATAAAAACTGCGGGGCGGCGTCAGCGGAACGCCGCCCGTCTTTGTTTTCAAGAGGCCCAGTATGCGCCGTGAAATTAAAACAACAGCACAAAGCTCAGGGCCAGCAGGGCGCAGGACAGCCAGATTGCCCGCAGGCCCAGCGGGGTCAGAATCAGGCTGCCTGCTCCGGCCCCCAAGGCAAACAGGAGAATCACCGTAAAATACAGTCCGGCTTTTTTTCGCTCCTGCCGGTCCTTAGTACGCAGGAAGGCGCACAGGGCGTCGGTTCCGCCCCGCAGATTGCCGATACACATGGTGCTGGCAAAGGCAAAGCCCTCCACCCGCCGGAAGGACTGTACCTGCATGGCACAGGAAAAGGAGACCAGCGCATTTGCGGCCAGGTCCATAGACGGGGGGAAAAATCCGACCGCAGCCAGAAGGGCAATCTCCCACAGCAGCACCTGCTGCTGCCAGCCAAGCCGCCGGTTTGGCCGGGTGCGGACATACTCCGCCGCCGCCACCCCCAGAGCAAAAGCCAGCAGGGGAAGGAGGTAGCGCCCAGCCTGAGACAGGCTGCCTGAAAACAGGCTCTGTCCCAGCAAGACGATGTTGCCAGTCTGCGCGTTGGCAAACACATGCCCCCGGCAGAAATAGGTGTAGGCGTCCTGAAGACCTCCGGAGAGGGTGAGCAGGGCCACAGGGAACAGCCGTTCTCCGGCAGGGGTGTTTGGATTATACATGGATGTCATTCCAATCATTCACATTTTGTGCCTGTCAATTATAGCAGAGGACGGCAAAAAATAAAAGAAAAAATCCGTTGCAAAAAATCGAAGAATAGGTTATACTACCACCATCCTAAAGATAAATGGAGGTATACCACTATGACCATCAACAAAGACACTATTATCGGCGACATCCTGAAGATTGCGCCCCAGGCCGCCCCCATCTTTATGGGCATCGGAATGCATTGCCTGGGCTGCCCCGCCTCCCAGGGCGAAACGGTGGAGGAGGCCTGTGCCGTCCATGGTGTGGATGTTAATGAGCTTCTGGACAAAATCAACAAGCTGATCGGCAAGTAAGACAAAAGCCGCCTTCTCCGGGAGGACGGCTTTTTTGTTCTTTACAAGAGGAAGACTTTATGTTAAAATAGGTACAAACGTTCGAATCTGTGAGGCGGTAACGATGAAGCTCTGTGTATTGATGGGCAGCCCCAGAAAGGACGGCAATACCGCCGCCCTGATAACCCCATTTTTGGAGGAGTGCGCCAGTCTGGATATGGATGAGCAGATGATCTGGCTCTATGACAGGCAGATCAACCCCTGTTTAGGATGCAAGGCCTGTCAGGACTGCCTGAACGGACTGGGCTGTATCCAGAAAGACGGCTTTGAAGATGTTTTTTGCGCTATGGCTGACTGTGATGTTATCGTGCTGGCTACCCCAATTTATTCCTTTTTCTGTACCGCTCCCATGAAGGCACTGATGGATCGGGCTATTTACGCCGGAGTAAAAAACTACGGCAGAGAAAAGGGACCCAAGCTGCTGGAGGGGAAGCGGGTAGTCACCATTGCCACCTGTGGCTATTCCCCGGAAAAGGGAGCGGGCCTGTGGGAGGAGGGCGTCAAGCGTTGGTGCCGTCACGGGAAACTGGAATATCTGGGCATTCTCTGCCGCCGGGACCGGGGCGGGGAAGAGTCATTTATGAATGAGGAGCGGGAGCAGGCGGCCCGGGATTTTGCCCGGGCTCTGCGGATGACCCTCCAACTGGAGGAGCTATGAGGATTGAACTAAAGCCCCGCCTGCGGATGGCGGCAAACCTGGTGCCGGCAGGGGCGAGACTGGCTGATGTAGGCACCGACCACGCCTATCTGCCTGCTGCACTGCTTTTAGAGGAAAAAATCCCCTTTGCCATTGCTGCGGATCTGCGCCAAGGGCCTTTGGACCGGGCCCGGGCCACCGTGCGGGAATATGGTCTCACGGGAAAGGTGGCCTTTCGCCTGTGCGACGGCCTGACAGGGATCAGTCCCGACGAAATGGACGCGGTGGTCATCGCCGGCATGGGCGGAGAGACCATCGCCGCCATTTTAGAGACCACCCCTTGGGTCCGTGAGAGGGGTGTGCCCCTGATTTTACAGCCCATGTCTTCCATGCCCGAGCTGCGGGGCTGGCTTTCAGCCAACGGCTATTACATTGCGGAGGAACGGCTTGCCCGGGAGGGGGACACCCTGTACACCGCCTTTTTGGTCCATGCCGGGGAGATGTCTCCTCTCACACCGGCGGAGCTGTGGGCGGGAAAAAACAGCTGCGATCCGCTGCGGAAGACGTGGCTGGACCAATGGATTGCTAAAACCGGATGGGCGCTGGAGGGGATATCCAAGGCCCGGGGAGAGAGGACGGTGGCCCGCCGCCAAGCGCTGAAGGAGGTCCATAGCGGTTTGATTGACATGAAAAAGGAGTGGGAAACGTGGCAGAAGTAAGGGATATTTACGAATTTGTAGACAAGCTTGCCCCCTTTTACACACAAGAGAGCTTCGACAACGCCGGTTTTCTTGTGGGCAGAGGGGATTGGTCCGTGGGAAAGATTCTGGTGGCGCTGGATGTTACCGGAGAGGTTGTGAGAGAAGCCGCTGGAATAGGCGCCAACCTGATTGTGGCCCACCATCCGGTGATTTTTCAGCCGGTGAGGTCGGTGACGGATGGAGACCTGGTAGGGCGTATTTTGTTGTCACTGATAGAAAATAAGGTTGCCGCCATCTGTGCCCACACCAATCTGGACGCCGCCCACGGGGGCGTTAATGGCTGTCTGGCCCAGGCGCTGGAGCTGTCCGGAGATATCGGCCAGCTCCATCAGGCTGGAGTGGACGGATATGGCCGCCCTTATGGCATTGGCCGGGTAGGAACGGCGCATCAGTCCGGACTGTCCGCAGCCCGGTACGCAGCTTTTGTAAAACAAAAGCTGGGGTCTGCTGTGGTGCGTTTTGTGGACGGGGGACGGCCCGTTTGGAGGGTAGCGGTGGGAGGCGGAGCCTGCGGTTCCATGATGGAGGATGCCGTTGCGCTTGGGTGCGATACCTTTGTCACCGCCGATGTAAAGTATAATCAGTTTTTGGATGCGAAAGCTTTGGGGCTCAACCTGCTGGACGCCGGCCACTTCCCCACGGAACATGTGGTATGCGCTCCCCTGGTGCGGCACCTGTCCGAAGCGTTCCCGGATGTGGAGGTCTGCCTATCGAAGGTTCATCAGGAAGTCTATGATTCAGTGTGAAAAAAATTCAGCTTGTCGAAAAAGTCTGCCATCTGGCAGACTTTTTTCAGTAAATGCAGTAAAACAGGATAGGGGATAGAAAGATGCTGGAACGAGGAAATAAGGAGCGAAGAGTTATAGAAATGGTGGATACAGAAAGCCTGGCGCCGCCCAGTCGTCCTTTGCGGCAGGTGGATGCAGCAGTAGAGTTCGAGAGACTGCTGGAGGAGGTGAACGCAGACCGGGAGACGCACGGAAAAAAGCCACTGGATGATGGGGATGAACTGCCCGAAACGGGAGGGGAGAAAAGGGACAACACCCCCAAAAGAAGCAGACCCGGAGGAAGAAAGAGATAAAAAGCGGAAAACAGTCACGGTGTCCACCACGAATCCAGAGTATGGAATGTTCCACGGGGCGGACATCCCTGGTGGGCTTACATCTGTGATGAATATTACGACTATCCATACTGCATTTTGCGGCCTGCCTGCTTTTCTTTGGACAGGCCGCTTTTCGACAGACTGAAAAAATTGAGAATAATTTGAAAAAAAGCAGAAAAACCTCTTGCAATTTTCGATGGACTGTGCTATACTAACTGAGCTGTCGAGAGGAAAACCTCTTTAACAGTATGCGGGCGTAGCTCAGTTGGATAGAGTGACTGGCTACGAACCAGTAGGTCGGGGGTTCGAATCCCTTCGCCCGTACCAACTTGCATTGACAAAGAAGATGCAGACAAAAATCCCGCACTTCGGTGCGGGATTTTTGCATATAAATCGAAAAAATTCAAAGAAATTAAGAACAATTTTCTCACATTCAAAAAATCAGGGAGCGTAAAATAAAAATAACGTATCGGAGATGCAAATTCGCCGGATTTGGGAGTTTTTGTGGATACGCATGTCTCGAACTCTCCAGCACTCAAAACAACGAAAAGGCCGTCCACAGCCTGCCAATTTTAAGGCAGGCCAGTGGACGGCTTTTTTCGTTCCCCCTATTCACATTGGTGATTATGCTTGCTTTGTATGAGAGCCCCGAAAAATTTGTGTAAAAGGGAGTATAAAGATAGAGAAGACACCAAAGGAAATGCTGAAAGCATATGTAAACAGCCAGAAGTTTACCAGCACTTTGGAGATCATGAGCGCCATGAAAGAGATGTTCTGGGACGTGGTCCAAACCGCCATGGAAATAGAGCTGGACAAGGAGTTGGGACGGGAACGCTGTCAGTGTGCGGGGGCATCCAACACAGTGCCCACAATTACCGTAACGGATACTCTCGGAAAACCGTGAAAACTCAGTTGGGCGAGGTGGACATCAAAGTTCCCCGAGATCGGAACGGAAGCTATGAGCCGAAAGTCATCGGCAAGTACAGCCAGAACACGGACGGGCTGGAAGAAAAGATTATGCCAGAGGTGACAGCGTGGCACACT
Source organism: uncultured Bacillota bacterium (assembly GCA_947573385.1). Taxonomy (GTDB): domain Bacteria; phylum Bacillota; class Clostridia; order Oscillospirales; family Oscillospiraceae; genus Lawsonibacter. The sequence continues at coordinate 17,176 of CANPFP010000029.1, forward strand.
CGCCCGCAGGCGAGCGTACAGAGCGCAACCGCCGCATAGAGACGGCTCTTAGCGCAGAGGAAAACCTGCTCCAGTTTGGAGAAAAATGGCGCAGACAGTACCCTTCCTGTGTGAAGAGCCGGGAGAAAAATTGGGAAGTTCTGAGTACGTTCTTTGAATATCCGCCTGAGGTCCGGGGAATCATATACACGACCAACATTATCGAGGGACTCAACCGCCAGTTCTGTCAGATCACGAAAAACAAGCCCAGCTTTACCAACGATGATTCTCTGCGCAGGATGCTCTATCTGGTGTCTCATTTCGTTTACACAGATTTTTACGCCATGTCAAAGCCCCAAAGTCTGCGGAATTTGTCGAGCCAGCCGAAAAGACGCTCTACTACCCAGCGGCGAGACAAAACAACAAACTTGTGTCATTCGCTGCGCTATACTTCCTCAACCTGTGCACCACAAATGTCTTTCACCTGATTTGCGAATCGTTCGCGGGAATAACCCGCGTCCACCTTCCTGTGTCATAACCCTTTTCCTCCGCTGTATCCGCATTCTGTACGCTCTGTGCATCAACAATTCCAAAAGTAGTCTTATCTCTCCTCAAATCTTCGTTCCGTATCTGTTTCACTACTGCACAAAACACATCATACAAATCATATTTTTGGGGCCGGGTTGCTTTCTTTGCCCCTTCTAAATCCTCTTGGATTAGCTTGTATTCTTCCCGGCTGATATCACTTGGGTATTCGCGCATTTTCTCCAGCTCTCGCTTGTTTTTTCCTATTATCTCCCGCTCTACCGTTTTTGTCAAAAGATTTTGAACGGGCTCTAAGGGCTGAAATTGACCAGCAGGGACAACAGATGGACAATCTGGACCGGTCCGTGCTGAAGAAAATTGCGGACGCCCACAGTACCGCAATTCTGCGGATTCACCACCTGCGGAAGGAGAAGTCGGACGATGTGTTCAGCTGTATCTCCGGGACGACGGCAATCAGCGGTGCGGTGGCTCCAATACATGTTACATCGTCCCGCAGGGCGGGCCGGAGGGGCAGGGAACGGGAAATTTGGGACGGCTACAGCAGTTTTTTGAAAAGCTGCCGTGGCTCCTTAGGACAGAAAAACGATTTGGGAAGGGGAGGTAAAAATCCCCATTTCCAGAGGGAACATGAATAATCCAAATAAAACTGAGGAAAATATTGGAAGTTGGAAAGGAGCGTGATAGCAGCTTGGAGATCAATGTCAGAAGTGAGAGTAAGATCGTAGAAATATGGCTGACCAGAGAAGAAGGACGAGATGCCCGACTCCTGGAAGAACTCAAGCCAATGTATCGGATGTACAAGGAACAGGGATATCTGGCGGCGGTGTATGAGTCGGGGAATCGGGACCTCTGGGAAACGGCCAGTGATCTGCTGTGTTATAACCGCAGGCGTATTGCTCAACAGGAAGTGGAGCGGGAGAGGAGTATAGCAATGGGGATGTGATCCAATTTGACGACTGACAACAAGCGCGGGATGACCAGGCTGAAGGCCGCAGCCGTCTTACCTGCGTCAAGATAGGGCTGGGACTAAAATGTCTCAGCTCACATTTTTTAGTTGCTTTGCGTGGAAGAGTATGATACAATATTATCTGCAATTAAAATAATTAAGAATTAAAATATTGACATAAACAGGAGGGAAGGATTTGATTGAACGCTTTGACATCGCCGGTTACTGCCGAATATCCGTAGACGAAGAGCTGGACCGGGACAACACATCCATCGAAAATCAAAAGGCCATCATCACGGACTTTGTGAAGCGAAAATTTCCCAACTCCACCCTGACCTTCTACGAGGATCGGGACCGCTCCGGTTACACCTTCGAGCAGCGGGAGGGCTATCAGGTCATGCGTCGAGAGCTGATGGGGCATCAAAAGGACATCCTCATCGTAAAGGATTTTTCCCGTTTCTCCCGCCGCAACTCCCGTGGTCTGGTGGAGCTGGAGGATCTGCGGGACGCCGGTGTCCGCATCATCTCCATCGGGGACGGCATCGACTTCCCCAACGACGACGACTGGCTGAAGATCCAGTTCCAGTTCCTCATCAACGAGATGCCGGTCACCGACACCAGCAAGAAGGTGAAGTCGGTCATCAAGCGCCGCCAGGCGGACGGCAAGTGGATTTGTGCCGCCCCCTACGGCTACATTGTCAACAAACATCAGGAGTTCGAGGTGGTCCCCACAGAGGCGGAGATCGTCCGGGAAATTTTCCGGTTGTACATCGACGGCTGGGGCTACAAGAAAATCGCAAACCATCTTACCGACGCAGGCATCCCCACTCCACGCATGGCGGAGCGAGAGCGGAAGGAATCGGCAGGGGAAGAGTACAAGCGATCCGTCAAGCCGGCCTGGGCTATCGTGACGATTCAGGGCATCCTGGACAACGACTTCTACATTGGCACCCTCCGCCAGGGAAAATACACCCGAAAAAAGATCAACGGCAAGGAAATCAAGCGGGACGAGCTGGATCACATCGTCATCGAGCACCACCACCAGGAGATCATCGACTACCGCACCTTCGCCACCGCCCGAGCCCTGCGGGAGAGCCGGTCCACCGCCCACTACCGGGGACAGAAGAAGTACGACAACGTCTACTCCGGCTTTCTGGAGTGCGGCGACTGCGGCTCCCCCATGTTCGCTATGAGCCGCCGAGATATCAAGGACGCCTACCGCTGCGGGACCTACCACCGCCGGGGGCTGAAGGGCTGCACCAGCCACCATATCCGGGTGGATAAACTGGACGAGCTGCTGAAGCTATATGTCCAAAAGGTCAAGGACAACTCCGCCGCCATGCTGGACCGTCTCAACGCGGACCTGGAAAAAGAAGCGGAGGATGTAGACGAGACAGAGCAAAGCGCCGCCAACCTGGGAGCGGTGCTGGCGGACCTCCAAGAGGAGCTGAAAGCCACCAAGCGCCAGCGCATCCGGGACATTATGAAGCACCCGGATCGGGAAGAGACTCTGGAGGAAACCTACGACGAGCTGGAGAGCGACCTTCTCCGCCGGATGGAGGGCCTGCAAAACCAGATCACCATGACGGTGGACAAGCGCAACACCATCATCCAGGTCAACCGGGCGGCCAAAACGGCTATGGAGGTTTTTGACGATATCCTGAACAAGCCCAAGCTGGACCGCAACGACCTCCAGCTCATCATTCGAAAAATCAGGGTTTACGAGGATCACATTGAAGTCCAGCTCCAAGCCGATGTGGACAGCATTCTGCGCAGCGGAACCCTCCCGGAGGAAAAGCCGGAGTCCGTGGCAGCAATGGCCCCTGTCCGGGCGGATGATATCCGCCCCTACGAGATCCAAATCACCCAGGAAAGTGACAAGCACACTGGGAAAGTTTTCACTGTCAAAGTTATCAGCAACGGCGACCCCCTGGAGATATACACCGACAAGGACGGCGGCGTGATTTTTAAGAAGTATTCCCTGATGGGCGGGCTGGTGGATTTTGCCGGCCAGCTGTGCGAGACTTTGAATCGAACCACCGGGCAAGTGACAGTGATCACCGACCGGGACAGCTGTATTGCTGTGGCGGGAGCGTCCCGGAGGGAGCTGGCGGAAAAGGCCATTTCCCCCCAGTTGGAGCGGCTGATGGAAGGCCGGCAGGTCTACCAGTACAAGCCGGGGGAGGAGACGGTTCCCCTGTGCGCCGACAGCGACAAATATTCCCTGTGTACCGCCGCCCCCATCCTCTCCGAGGGGGATGTGCTGGGCTGTGTCCTCTTTGCCAGCACTGGTGACAAGCTCAACGGCGGCGAGGTGGAGTACAAGCTGGCCCAGTCCATCGCCGGCTTTTTAGGCCGGCACATGGAGAGCTGAAAAACCAAAGCAGGAGCGGCAGAGTTTTGCCGCTCCTGTTATAGCGTTTAGACATCGCTGCTCAGCTTCTCACATAGCTCTTCCGCGTTTTCTCTGAGATACCTGTACTCCGATTGTTTCGCCAACGCTAAATAGTGGGGGAGCTTTGGGGAATGAATTTGAAACAGGACATGGAGCACCATAATTTTTTGATATTCGTCATATTCGTATTTCTTCCGCTCCCAGAAGTCAACTGCGTACCGCTCCGCCTGCTCGGGGTAGATTTCAGCCAGTGCCTGGAGCGCCATGC
>CANPFP010000030.1 GCA_947573385.1 uncultured Bacillota bacterium
GCAAGGGCCACAGCGTGGTGGTGGTCCTGTCCGCCCAGGGGGACACCACCGATGACCTGATTGAAAAGGCCCATGAAATTCACCCGGGTGCTTCCAAGCGGGAAATGGATATGCTGCTGGCCACCGGCGAACAGATTTCCATTTCCCTGTGCGCCATGGCCATCGAGCGCATGGGCTACCAGGCCATCTCCCTCACCGGCTGGCAGGCGGGGATGCTCACCGACTCGGCCTACTCCGCCGCCCGCATCAAGCGGGTGCGCACCGAGCGCATCCAGAAGGAGCTGGACAAAAAGAAAATCGTGCTGGTGGCCGGCTTCCAGGGCATCAACAAGTATGACGACGTCACCACCCTGGGCCGGGGGGGCTCTGACACCTCCGCCGTGGCCCTGGCCACCGCCCTCCACGCCGACCTGTGCCAGATTTACACCGACGTGGACGGCGTGTATACCGCCGATCCCCGCCATGTGACGGGGGCCCGAAAGATCGACGAGATCACCTACGATGAGATGCTGGAGCTGGCCAGCCTGGGGGCGCAGGTGCTCCACAACCGCTCGGTGGAGATGGCCAAGCGGTACAACGTCAATCTGGAGGTGCTGTCCAGCTTCAGCGGAAAGCCCGGTACAAAAGTGAAGGAGGTCGTGAAGACTATGGAAAAGACCCATGTCAGCGGTGTGGCCAAGGACAAAGAGGTGGCCCGCATCGCTCTGATTGGGCTGGTGGACCAGCCCGGTATCGCCTTTAAAATTTTCTCCCTGCTGGCCAGGAAGAACATCAATGTGGACATTATCCTCCAGTCCATCGGCCGTGACGGCAGCAAGGATATCAGCTTTACCGTGGCGGAGGGAGACGCCCAGTCCGCCCGGGAGCTGATGGAGGAGAACAAGGAGGTCATCGGCTGCAAGGCTATCGAGGTGAGCACCGAGGTGGCCAAGGTGTCCATCGTGGGCGCCGGCATGGCCAACAACGCCGGCGTGGCCTGCAAGATGTTCGAGGCCCTGTTCTCCGCCGGCATCAACATCAACATGATTTCCACCAGCGAGATCAAGGTGTCCGTCCTGGTGGACGAGCGGGACGCCGACCGGGCCGTTCAGGCCATCCACGACCGCTTCTTCAGCGAATTTGGAAACGCGTAAACGACAAACAGGCCGCCCATTGGGCGGCCTTTGTCCTATTTATTGAAGGGATTGCAGTAGTATAGCATAATGAGCCGTACACCTCCAAAAAGTACAGCGCCTAAACCGATAGCAGAAAATTCCACACAGGACAGCCAGATGTTGAGCGTAAGAAAATAAAATACAATCGCATAGGATACCAGAGCGCACCCAAAAAAGGCAGCGAAACATTTTCTGCTGATGGATAATATTTGCAGACTGACCATATTGCCAAGTTGTATCAAAAATACCAGCGGTATATGGAGCGTGCGCGAAACGCACCAATAGGTCAGGACCTCGATAACGCCGATAAAACCTAAAACACGCCAAGATTTAACCGATCTTATGCATTGTAACATTGATGAAATACTCATATTTTTTATGTGTATTGATAATGGGCATCACAGTCAGAGCCCATGTATGTACCATCACGTTTGTAAAAAGTAAAACAATCGTGATACCAGTGATTAATTCCTTTGACGTAGACATAACGAGTGTACGGACCCTTCAATTGATCTCCGGGGTTAACATAGTACAAAACATCTACCGCCATGACAGCGATTGTTAAAAATATACCAAACGGACCACCAATCCAAAGGGAGCATAGACCTAATGCAACGTTTGCACTTGTAATCTCCGCATCTTTAATAAATCCTAGTTTTATACACTTTTCTTCAGCCAAATTCTTTTTAATGGCTTAATGGCCCATCGGCTTACTCCTTTCGTGCCCGCGGGGTGTGGGGTATGGTTGTGTAATCTGGGTAAGAATACTTTATCGTACTAGCTGATAAAAGTCAATATCTATTTGGAATGTTTGTTTAAAAAACGGGAGGGCCGCCCATTAGGCAAGGTGCCGCAACGAAGTATTTAAGTACCGCAGGACTGTGACTGTAAAAGGTCACAGTCCTGCCTTTTCAGGCCGTTTTTCGCTCTTTGCGCCACTGTCCCCTGCCGTCCCCGGCTTCACAGAGGTCATCAGCGATGTCAATGATCCCGGCGGCCTTGTAGTAAATCTCAATCTTTTGTCTGCGGTGCCCACTGCTCTTGTCGGGAGCGTGGACGATGATCTTGTCAACCAGTTCGTTCAGCATTTCCGCCGTCAGTTTTTCCGGGTCGGTATACTTGCGGACACTTTTCAGAAATTGCCGGAGGTCGTGGACCTCCTGTTCGCCATCGTCGATCAGCGATTGCAATTCTCCAATGACCTGCCGCACCTGCTTCTGCTCCTCCTCGTACTGCGTGGAGAGCTTGTCAAACCGCTCCGGGCTGAGCCGTCCCGCCACCATGTCCTCGTAGATACGCTTGAACAGCACGTCCAAGTCCTCGTCCCGCCGTTTCAGCGTCACAATGTCCAGCTTGGCCTTTTCCACAGAGGTCTGGCGCTTGAGGTTGGCCTTCTCCATCTCCCGTTTCACAAAAGCCGTTTCAAACTGCTGGACATAGGCCAGGACGCGCTTCATGTGGGCCAGTACGATCTTTTCCAACGTCACCACCCGGATAAAGTGGGCGGTACAGGTTCCCGTGTTGCTGCGGTAGTTGCCGCAGTTGAAGAAATCCTGATTCGATGAAAAGCTGTTGGCCGTATTGTATTGCAGCTTCGCCCCACAGTCGGCGCAAAATACCTTGCCAGAGAAAATGCTGACCTTTCCCGTAGCCGTCGGCCTGTGGCGGTGAGATCGTATCTCCTGTACAACCTGAAAAGTGTGTTCATCCACGATGGCCGGGTGGGTGTCCCGAAACAGCTTGCGCTCCTCCTTGGCAGTCTTGACCCGCTTCTTACTGCGATAGTTCTTGGATGCGGTCTTGAAATTCTCCGTATGGCCCAGGTACTCTACCTTGTCCAAAATCCCGGATACGGTTTTCTGTGCCCACTGGAAGGGCCGCTCTGGAAGCAGTTCACCCCGCTGTTGCGCCTTGTATGCCGTGGGGGTGAGTACCTGTTCCCATCTCAGCCGGTTGGCGATTTGCGTGGGGCCAAAGCCGTCACAGCACAGCTTGAAAATGTACCGAACCGTTTTAGCGGCTTCCTCGTCGATCAGCCACTTATCCTTATCCTGTTCGTCCTTGAGGTAGCCGAATGGGGGATTTGTGGTGAGATGCCTACCGCTCTCGCCTTTCATTTTGAACGTGGATTTGATCTTCTTGGCGGTGTCCCGAGCGTAAAGTTCATTGAACAGGTGCTGTTGGGGAAGGGTACGAAAAGTTTTGAAAAAGCCAGGATTTATTCGGGATTGCGGCGGATTGGCTCCTGACTGTTCCCGCCCTGGAATAGAAAATGGCAAAGGCCGACAACTGCATACTGTTTATTACGGGAGAATGTAGCATAGCTATGTTCTCCCTTTTTTCATCCCCATTTTGCGATGGGGTATTTTTATTTGTAGTAGGGAGTTGAGAACACATGAACGCCCAAGTGATCGCCGTAGTCAATCAAAAAGGCGGTACGGGCAAGAGTACAACTTGCGCAAACCTCGGCGTCGGTCTGGCCCAAGCCGGGAAAAAGGTGTTAGTGGTGGATGTAGACCCCCAGGCCAGTCTTTCCATCAGCCTGGGCCATTCCCAGCCGGACGATTTGCCCGTCACCCTCTCGGACCTGATGGGCAAGGTGCTGAACGATCAGCCCATCGCCCCCGGCGAGGGCATCCTGCATCATGCGGAGGGCGTGGACCTCATGCCATCAAACATCCAGCTCTCCGGCATGGAGGTGTCGCTGGTGAACGCCATGAGCCGCGAGACCATCCTGCGGCAGTATCTGGACACAGTTCGGAAACAGTACACCCACATCCTGCTGGACTGCCAGCCCTCCCTGGGTATGCTCACCGTCAACGCCCTGGCCGCAGCCAATCGTCTGATCGTCCCCGTCCAGGCAGAGTACCTCCCGGCGAAAGGGCTTGAACAGCTCTTACAGACCGTGGGCAAGGTGCGGCGGCAGATCAATCCCAAGCTGCTCATTGACGGCATCCTGCTGACGATGGTGGACAGCCGGACCAACTTTGCCAGGGAAATCAGCGCCCTGCTCCGGGAGACCTACGGCGGGGACATCAAGGTATTCGATTCTGAGATACCCCATTCTGTCCGGGCCAAGGAGACCAGCACCGAGGGTAAGAGCATTTTTGTCCATGACCCCGGCGGGAAGGTGGCCGAAGCCTATGGAAATCTGACGCGGGAGGTGCTACGGCTTGAAAAGCAGCGCGCGAAAAGTAGAGCTGGCATCAGCCTCTGACCTATTCACCACAGAACAGGAGCGTCAGGACACCAAACTGGAGAAGGTGCAGAATATCCCGCTGTCCGAGCTGTACCCGTTCCCCGACCATCCGTTTTCCGTAAGGGATGATGATTCTATGAAGGAAACCGTGGAGAGTGTCAAGGAATACGGCGTTCTCATGCCCGCTATTGCCCGTCCCCGCGAGGGCGGCGGCTATGAGTTGGTGGCCGGACACCGGCGCAAACACGCCTGTGAACTGGCAGGGCTGGACACCATGCCTGTAATTGTCCGGGATTTGGACCGGGACACCGCTATTATTTTCATGGTGGACAGTAACCTCCAGCGGGAAAATATTTTTCCCAGCGAGAGGGCTAAAGCCTATAAGATGAAACTGGATGCCATCAAACGGAGGGCCGGACGGCCCACAGTAGAGCATGGAGAAAATTCGCCGAAAATTTCGGCGAATTTCCGTAGCGATGATGAGATTGGTGCGGAGATGGGTGTAAGCGGCGATACCGTCCGCAATTACATCGCACTCACACAACTGGTCCCGGAACTTCAGCAGATGGTGGACGATAGGAAAATCGCCATGACCCCCGCCTATCAGATCGCGGCTCTTAAACCAGATGAACAGGCGCTTCTGGTGGAGACGATCAACAGTGAACAAGCTACTCCATCGCTGTCCCAGGCCCAGCGGATGAAAAAACTCAGTCAGTCCGGGAAACTGGATGAGGACACCATGCTGGGCATCATGTCGGAGGAAAAAAAGCCGGAGGTCGATAAGATCGTTCTGACTTCCGACACCCTCCACAAATATTTCCCCCGCTCCTACACCCCCAAGCAGATGCAGGACACCATCATCAAACTGCTGGAACAGTGGATGAAAAAGCGTCAGCGCAGCCAGGAGCGGTAATTGAATATCGGACAAGCAGGCCGGACAGGGATTTTTCTTTTCTCTGACCGGCTTTTTTGCTGTCCGGGAAAGGAGACCTATCGTTGTATATCAACACATTCCAGTATAAGCCGGAACACGTCGATTGCAGGCTGTGTACCGAGTACGCCGGGAAAAAGAAAGGCTGTACCGCCAAAACCTGTCCCTGGCTGGCGGAGCGGATCGAGGCCGGTGTTGTGGGCTACAAAGAGGCCGTCATGGAGACGTTTCCCCGGAACGTCCACACGGACGCCCGCCTGCATACGGCTATCCGCCGGTTCTCCGGCTCCCTGTTCCTCACCGCCGCCCACTACCAGCGTATGGAGCGTATGAAGGTCCGGCAGGGCTACCGCCGACGCCGGGACACCCCGGCCTACTACGCGGCTATGTATCTGCTCACCGCCAATGAGGACATCTGCACCCGCGCCGCGAATTGCTTTTGCAGATATGGCATCGAGTTCGACTACGCCACCACGCAGGACATCTCGCCCCACAACTATACCCTGCTGTCGGCGGCGAAGGACATTTACTCGGACGGCTCCAGCGTGGCGCTGAATGACCTCGCCATTTCGGAGGTGGTGGACACGCTGGCGTTCAGCCTGATCGTCAACGCCCTGCTCATCGCCCGGTATGGCTGCTCTGTACTGAAAATCAGTGAGAAGGAGGGCAAGGAGTGAAAGCGGTCCATCTGCCCATCACGGGCCATGATCTGCTGGCTGTGGAGCGGTTTCGGGACGATACCCGCCACATGGCCGAGTTTCTGGTGCTGGAGGATTGCCCCCAGGGGCAGGAGGGCCAGTACATCCGGCGGTTTCTGACCGAGGACGGCTATGCCCAGGTGCTGGACGCCCAGCGGCAGGGCCGTGTCCGCGTCTACAAACACGCCAACATCATCGAGGGACACATCATCCCCGCCAAGCCTAAAAAGCGGCGGGGCAAGTAACATAAAGGAGGGATTTTTATGTATTCTGTGGATTCTTTGGAGTATGCCGTCCGGCATCTGTTCCAAGGCGGCATCGGGGAGCATGGGTACAGCGAGGAAGAAGTGGAGACGCTGCTCCACGGCATTGACTTCGAGGCCCTGCTGCAAGCGGTCCGGCACAATGCCCAGACCGTCCACGCCTACACCACCGACGGCGAAGCGCCCATGTCCTTCAACTACCGGGGCAGGGACCTGTTCGGCCAGCGGGCCACCCGGCTGTACGAGGACAACGACCAAAGCTGCGCCTCCATCGTGCTGACGGACCGCACCTATGAGCTGTGGCTGCTGGAGGACATGGACCTTGTTGCCGTGGCCTGCGTGTCCCTGGACTGCGGGGACGGCGAGTACGTCACCGAGTACCGGGAGATCAAGGAGGGGGACCCCTGGGACAGTCCCATGTATCTGGACCTGGATGAGCTGGCCGATGAGATCAACGCGATGTGCGCCGCCTACTATGAGAGCGACATCCCCCTCTATGAGCTGTAACAGACGGGAAAGGAGATAAAAAGGCAGTTTTCCCGTCATGGGAACCATAAAAAGTGATGAAATCTATTCGGCGGTCTCCCTCTCAGGTGGAAAAGACAGTTCGTGTCTTTTGATTTTGATGATCGAAAAGGGCCTGCCCATCGACTGCGTACTCTATGCGGACACTGGCATGGAGTTCCCGGAGATGGAGGCCCATATCGCCAAGCTGGACGATTTTCTTTTTCAAGAGCGCGGCATCCATATCACCACCCTGCGGCATCCCCAAGGCTTTGAGTGGCTGATGTTTGATGTTCCCCAGCAGCAGAAACGGGCCATCGAGCGCCGTATTGCTATGGGCCAGCCTCCGACCGGCTATGGCTGGCCTGGGATGCGGGTGCGCTGGTGTACCGGCCAGCTCAAAACTCATCTGATTACCAAGGAGACCAACCGGCTGAAGAAAGAGAAGAACGCCCTGCATCATATCGGCATCGCCGCCGATGAAGCCCATCGCTGCAAAGACGATCCCCACAACCGTTATCCTCTGGTGGAGTGGGGCATCACCGAGGCCCAGGCCCTGCAAATCTGCTATGACCGGGGCTACGATTGGGGCGGGCTGTATGAGATATACCGCCGCGCCTCCTGCTGGTGCTGTCCCCTGCAACGCATTGACGAGCTGCGAAAGCTCCGCTGCCACCACCCGGAGTTGTGGTCGCGGCTGCTGGATATGGACAATCGGGCGCGGGCCATGTTCGGCTCCGGTCCCCTGGGGCAGTTCAAGCAGAATTGGAGCGTGGAACGGCTGGAGGAGCGCTTTGCCCGCGAGGACACGGAGACCACCGCATAACACAAAATTTTAACAGGAAGTGAGTTGAAATGGCTGTCTATCGTGTAGAACGGACGCGAGATTACACCGTCATGTCAAATTTTCATCTGAAAGATACATCCCTGTCGCTGAAAGCCAAGGGGCTGATGTCCATGTTCCTCTCTTTCCCGGAGGACTGGAATTACAGCACACGGGGGCTTGCCGCCATCTGCAAGGAGGGCGTTGACGCTATCGGCAGCGCCATCAAGGAGCTGGAAAAGGCGGGCTACATCATCCGCCGCCAGCTTCGCGGGGCCAACGGGCGCATTACGGACACCGAGTACATCATCTATGAAAAGCCCCAGCCCCCGGAACCGCCCACGCCGGACGCGGACAAGCCGGATATGCCACCGCCAGATATGGCCTCACCAGATACGGAAAACCCGGATGTGGCTGGCCCGGATATGGCCGCGCCGCATATGGAAAAGCCCGCCCAATTAAATATAAATCAATTCAAAACTCAAAAATCAAATACTCAGCGATCAAATACTCATTCATTCCCTCCCCCTGCCCCCTCCGCCGCGCCGGTAGAAGGAACGAAGGAAATTTTCGAGAGAAGGGATGAGATTCGGGATCAGATCGAGTATGACCTGATTGTTACTCCCACCAACCGGGAGCAGCTCAACGAGTTTGTGGAGATCATGCTGGAAGTGGCGCTCAGCCGTACCCCCACCATGAAGATTGGGCGGGACGCGGAATATCCTACGGCCTTCGTCCGGCAGCGGTTCGAGCAGATCACCTCCGCCCACATCGAGAAGGTGCTGGATGGCATCCAGGAAAACACCACCCGCGTTTGGAACACCAGGGCTTATCTTTTGGCGGCGCTGTTCAACGCGCCCTCCACGATGGACAACCACTACACCATGTTAGTCAACCACGACCTCAACGGCGGCAATTAGCCGTCTTATTTTTTACCCGGCCACCGGGAGAAAGGATCATGCCATGAAACGCCCCCTTGCTTACATCACCGCCGCCTGGAGCGGCAGCGAGATTGAGAACGCTGAAACCGCCGCCCGGTACTGCCGTCAGGTGTATGACGCGGGCTATTCCCCCATCTGCCCCCTCCTGCTCACTGCCCGTTTCCTCCACGATGCCGTCCCCCAGGAGCATAAGGACGGCCTCGACATCGCCCGCGACTATCTCCGCCGCTCCCGCGTCCTGGTGGTCTGCGGGCGGAGCATCGACGAGACAGTGAAGAACGACATCGCCACCGCCGAGCGCCTGCGCATCACCGCCACCACCCTGGATGGCATCCTCACCGTCAAGGGCCAGGGCCGGGGCGATTCCAATTCCCGCTGATAAAACATCGAAAGGAGCCTTGAGCTATGAAAAAACGAATCCTGATGCTGCTGTGCGCCGCTGTCCTGGCAATCAGCATCGCCGCGCCCCCGGCGCTGGCCGCTGGCGGGCCGTTCTATCCCATCTCCGTGGAGGAATACACCTACGGCAGCTTTGACGAGCTGCGCATCAACAAAGTGTACCAGCTTTCGCTGTCCGACGACCCCGACCGCATCCCTACGGAGGACTTCGAGCGCAACGGGCGGCGCTACTTCCTGCTGGACATGATAAGAGAGGACGAGGTGGGGGTGGACACCCAGGACTACACCGACACCATCACCCAGGACAGCGACACCAACGATCTCTCGGTGGTCTTGAAACAGTTGGACCCCCATCGGGAGGTCACAACCGAGGACGGCTATACCGGCCTTCTGGCGCTGGACTATACCTCTGTCACCGTGGAGGCAAAGGGCTACAAGACCAGCACCAAGAGCCTGTCCGCCACCCGTACTTATCCCAACCTGTCCGATGCCGACCTGTCCCTTATTCCCAAGACCGCCACGGACAACGGCAAGACCCTGACCCTGGGAGCCGTGGAATGGAGCGGCGGCGAGAATGGATATTACACCGCCACGGCCACTTACACCGGCACCTCCAGCACCCGCTATGCCACCGGCTACACGGTCACAGCCAGTTATACGGGCCAAGTGGCAAAGACCGGCTGCGAGGTTGTTACCTATACCGCTATCTTCGGCAGCGAGGAACTGCCCAAGGAGGAAAAGCCGGATGAATCCTCCGACCCCTCCGATCAGGCTGGCAAGACCGAGCTGGAGACCCCTGACGCAGACCCCACCCCCGCTGAAACGGGCGGTATGGGCTGGCTCCCCCTGCTGGGCTGTGCTGGCGGTGTGGCGGCGCTGGCAGCGGCGGCGGTTTGGACCATCCAGAAAATGAAAGGAAGGAGGAATTGAACATGAAACGGTTACTGCACATTTTTCTTTTGACGGCGGTATTCGCCGCCATGCTGGTGGCCCCTGCCCATGCGCTGGAGTACACCATTGACGAGCCGGAGGACTACCTGTTCGGCAGGCCCACCAGCGAGGACGCCCCCTATACGGCGGAGAATCCCAACGTGGACAGGAGCAAAAACACCGCCCTCATCCCGCCCGGTTTTGGGACCCCCACCAGCTATTTGCCGGGGAGCGGCGAATATCTGACCCCCAATCTGATCCCCGGTGCTCTCAGCGGCGGACTGGTGAATCAGGTGGGCAGCGTAGGCGGCGGCACTGTCACGGACGGCGGCTATCCTGCGGTGGATGTGGGCGGTGCTGGCAGCACAAGCCAGTTCAGCTACACCACCACACAGACCACCGCCTACACAGAGGTCATGTCTGATCTCTACTACTCTGGGGGCTACCTGGGGACGCTGAAAATCCCCTCCCTGGGCGTAAACGTCAAAATCTACGAGGGGACGGACAGCACCCAGCTTGCCAAGGGCGCGGGCCACTTCACCAACACCAGCATCTGGAGCGGCAACGTCTGCCTTGCTGGGCATAATCGAGGGGTAACGAACCACTTCGGCAAAATCCATACCATGAACGCCGGAGACACCATCACCCTCACCACTCAACTCGGCACCCGAACCTATGCCGTCACCAGCGTCACAAAGGTCAGTGAGACGGACACCAGCGGCACCGCCGCCACGTCCGGCAACCAGATCACGCTCTATACCTGTGTGATGAATGAATCGGCCTACCGCTGGTGCGTGGTGGCCCAGGAGGTCTAAGGCGGCAGTCCGGGCGGCATCCTCGACACTTTTCTTCTTCTGTGGTATCTTTTTCTCAACGGAACCACCAAAACACCACAAAGGAGATAAAGAGTTATGAAGATGAAAAATTTTGCACACCGCCTGACCTCTGGAATCGCCTGCGCCGCGCTGATATTCGGCCTGACCCTCCCCGCAAATGCGGCGGCTCCCGCCGAGGCGGTCCGGGTAGGCAGCTACAAAGGCAATTCGTTGGATGTGGGTGAGCGCAGCGGTCTCATCATCGGCCCCAGCGGAACGGAGTACACCGTCACCTCCAGCGACCCGGACACGGTAGCTGTGGAGCAGATCATGGGCTTTTGGGTAGCTGTTGCCAAGTCCGAGGGAACTGTGGAGATCACCGCCTCCAACAGCGCCGGGGAGCGCGGGACCCTGACCCTCACAGTCGGCTCCGCCGTCCCCGCCAGCGCGGAAAGCACAGGCCAGCCGGAAAATCTGGATGTGCGGCAGGAATTGATCCAGCTTATCAACCAGACCCGCAAGGACAACGGCGCGGCGGAGCTGCCGGTCAGCGAGGCCCTGATGAACGCCGCGCAAAGGAAATTATTTCTTCACATACGAAAGCGGCGGCTCTGAAATTTCTGCGGATGATCTCAATGAATTATTGAACTGTGCGCAGAATGGCTTAAAGATTGCTGCAAAAACCTTGGAATTAAAATTGATGCAAGAAGCTCTTGCCCCGTTCAGCCGCTCAGAAACCACCCCACAAACGCCTCCAGCCCCGCAGGAGGGTACAGATACCACCCCGCCCCCGGAGGGCGCTGAGGGGCCGCAGGAGGGGGAGTAGGGGGGGGGTGAGTTAAAATCCCCCACCCCGGATACCCCCAGGGAGGAAACGCCCACAGAGTCTGCTTAAAATGGCGGAGAGGGGGTCGCGAAACGCGACCCCCTGCCGGAAGTTTCCAACAAAGGTGGTGAAACGCCACCCCACCTAGCGGGAAATTTTTCAGATTTTTCTGAATAAATCTGGGGAGCTACGTTATGGACAAAAATGTCCGAAAGTCCAACCCGATCAAATTTGAGCAAGTTGCTTTTACTCAAAAATGAGTAAAAGTCCAGCGAGGTCAATTTCGTCCCCCTTTTGATATCGCAAGAAGTTGCGACAATCCAATTTTGGAGAACGCAAAATTGCACTGTCCTTAATTGTGGGGGCTCCTCCAACCTCCCCAATTTTTGGGGAAACTACGCTCGCCAAATTTGACGGGCAAAAAATCGCTGATGAACTGCCCCCAAATCTGGGGTCTGCTGAAAATCAAGCAATCCCCCAAATTGGGGAGCAAAAAAGCCCCATGCCCACGAATGGGCACAGGGCATTGACAAAATCAAGATATGCGGTTATACTGAGAATAGAAAGGGCGCTGCCGGTAAGCGGGTGGCCCCCTAGTTAGACGATTGAAGTAACCGCCGGGTTGGGGAACCGAGGGCGGTTACTTCTTTTTATTGGCCGCAATAAAGAGGCCGATAATGCCGATGATGACAAGTGAGTACTGGAACAGTTCACTGTATGTGACCATTGGGCAAGCCCCCCTTTCGTGAGATCAGAGGGCAAAGAAGCTGCCCTCTGTCGAGAGGGCCAACCGCCTACCGTTACTAGCAGCGCTGAAAGATGATTCTTTCCTATCACCAGCATACCATAGCCGCCGACAAAATGCAACAGAAAAGGAGGGGAACTATGAAGGACGCCGTAATCTACGCCCGGTACAGCTCAGACAAGCAGGACGAAGCCAGCATAGACGCCCAGGTCCGGGCCTGCCGGGAGTACGCCGCCAGCAAGGGCTATGCTGTCCTGGAGGTGTACGCAGACGAGGCGGTCAGTGGGAAGGGTTCCAAGACGGCCAGCCGGAAAGCCTACCAGAAGCTGTTGCGGGACGTGAACAAGGGCCGCTTTGATACCATCCTCATCCACAAGTATGACCGGGTGGCCCGCAACCTGGGGGAACATGTCAACCTGGAAAAGAAGCTGAAAGACCGGGCCGTGGAGCTGATCGCCGTGGCCCAGGACTTCGGCTCCAGCGCCGAGGCGAAGATCATGAAAACTCTTATGTGGTCGCTGTCAGAGTACTACCTGGACAACCTCTCCAGCGAGACGAAAAAGGGCCACCGGGAGACGGCCATGAAAGCGAAGCACAACGGCGGGTATGCTCCCTTTGGCTATGATGTGGTCAATCAGGAGTATGTGGTCAATGAGCTGGAGGCGGGCTTTGTCCGGAAGATATTCAACGCTGCCGCCAACCGGGAAGGCTTCACCACCATCATTGAGGAGCTGGCCGCAGCCGGGATCACCGGCAAGCGGGGCAAGCCCATCAAGTATACGCAGATATATGAAATGCTCCGAAATGAGAAGTACACCGGGACATACATCTACACCCCCCAGGAGGAGGAGCGCCGGGAGGACCGGCGGAGCAAGCCCAACGCTATCAGAATAGAAAACGCCTTGCCGCAGATCATCAGCAAGGCCCAGTTTATGGAGGTGCAGCGCATTATGACAGAGAGAAAGCAGACCGGGAAAAAGGCCGGGTATCTGTGCAGCGGCCTGGTGTACTGCCAGTGTAGAGCAAAAATGCACGGGGCGCGGTCCGTCAGCAAGGGGCATGAATATTTCCGCTACTACTGTTCCAAAAAGTGCGGCGCTCCCTCAATCCGCATGGAGGAAGTGGACAAGGCCGCTGTGGACTACCTCCACAAGCTCCTGTCTCCAGAGAATCAGGACAAGATCGCCGCCGCTCTGCGTCAGTATCAGGCCGGGGAGAAGAACCGGGTCGAGGACTTCAACAAGGCCCTCCAGAAGCGCATAGAGGCGAAGCAGGGGGAATATGACGCCCTTATGAAGAATCTGGCCACAGGGGCCTTGCCGCCCGCTGTAGTGGCCGACATTGGCAAACAAATGCAGACCATCAAGGCAGAGATTGTCCAGCTCCAGGAGACCACCCCACCAACGGACTTTACCGTTGGTCAAATCAAGGCATGGCTGGAGGTTTTGAAGGCCAGCGCGGACGAAAAGGCTATCCATCTACTGATTGAGCGGATCGAAGCCACCCCAGGAGAAACTAAAACGGACTTCAACATGCAAAGCACATTGAAATCCGTCTTAGGTGAAATTGGTTGCGGGGACAGGACTTGAACCTGCAACCTCCGGGTTATGAGCTGCGCTCCGAAGTTCGGTTTAGGCCTTTCTGGCATTTTCGGAGACTCTTCCCACCGGAGTCAAATACTTTCCGGCCCTCTTTCCTCCGTTGTTCCCACTGTCTTTTTCCTATTCTGGGTCAAGTTATGGGTCAGGAGGGATCAGGCCACTCAAAAATTGCTACGGAGAAAACAATGAAAAAACTCCAAGACAACTGGAGAGTCGATACCAAAGTGTAAACCTCTAACGTGCGGAGCAGCAATTTTTCTCTCTGCCCTTATTGAAGCTCCAACCGGCCAGGTTGTCAAGCGGTTTTGGGAGATTCGACAACTCACCAGAGTCCCCCCTCGTTGCCCCTGTGAAGCCCCGTGTGCCATTTTATTGGCAGGGGCGGGAAAAAGACCCGCTGAGGCGATTGATACCCGTTTGTGCCGCCCCTGCGGCATCGGCTTTTGTGGAAGTTGGAGGGCGGTTTATCTACCTCCGTGGAGGGCAAGCATAGCGTCCGGCTATACGCCGGCCGCACTCGCCGGGGCTTTGCCCCGGCACCCCCTGCCCCTAAAGGGGAGAAGAAAAGGTCGGGAGATACGAAATCATGCATCCAGAATCTGATATGAAGCAAACAAAAAAAGGATAAAACACGATGTTCGAACTGTACAACGATGATTGACACTCCAGTACAGATGCGATATAATCTCTCTGCCAAACAGCATCATGACCTTGTATCTGCTCATGTGCAGATGCAGGGATGAGGGAATCCGGTGAGAATCCGGAGCAATACCCGTTGCCGTATGTGTGGAAGCCTGTTGCTCATGGCGCGAGCCGGTCATTGGGAGCGATCCTGAGAAGGCGGAGCGGCAGACATTGGACAGATTTCATCTGTCTTGAACCACGCGAGCCGGAAGACCTATGATGTTCAAGAGGGTTCGCGTTAGCGTACCCAAAACGCTCTGCGGAAAAGCCGGCCGCGGCGGATCAGCAACGATCTGCCGTGGCTGTTTTGTTTGCGCTCCGCAGGGACACCACCCTTTGCGGGACTACAAAAGGAGGAGCTTTCATGAGAAAAAACACAAAAATCAGAGCACTGAGCCTGCTACTGGCCCTGCTTATGGTTCTGGGACTGCTGCCAGGGACGGCGATGGCGGCGGAAGGAGAAGACGCTATTCTCATCTCTACAGCGGAAGAACTGGCGGCTTTTCGGGACAGGGTCAACAGCGGCGAAAACACACTGGATGTCGTATTGACCGCCGATATTGAACTGAGCGGTGATTGGACTCCATTCAATCCCAATGACGGATATGTAGCCAGCGCCTACGCCGGCACTTTTGACGGTAACGGCCACACTATCAGTGGACTGTCGGTCAACGCTACTGCCGCTAATCAAGGCCTGTTTGGTGTAATAAATGGCGCAACCATCAAAAACTTGAAAATCGAAGGCCATGTGACCTCTTCCAACAACTATGTTGGAGGAATCGTTGGTAAAATACAGCAGGGCACTATTGAGAACTGTAGTTTTTCTGGCGGCGTCACAACGACAAAATCCGGCAGCTATGCTGGTGGTATTGCAGGGTACGCTGGAAACACCGCCTCACAAACCGCGGTAATTACTGGCTGTGTCAACATGAGCAATGTGACAGGCGAGGCCAGAGGAGTGGTCGGTGGCATTGTCGGTTACGCCAAGTACACTACTATTGAAAACTGCTACAACACCGGTTTAATTAACGGCGCTTCCCGCTCTGGCGGCATTGCGGGACAATTGCAAAATAACTGCACCGCAACAAATTGTTATAATCGTGGCGACCTTCAAGGCAGCGGAACAGCATCTGACATCGCAGATTTCCTCTACAGTTCTTCTCAATTATCCAACTGCTATTATATCACCCGAGCCAGCGGTGCTGGAACTGGAATAGCCGAAAACTGTGAACAGATCACCTCTGCCGATGGTCTTGCCAGCAAGCTGGGCAGTGCTTTCACAACGGATGCCAACAACATCAACGGTGGCTGGCCTATCCTCGCATGGCAGGCCGGGGCAGCCCTGGTCCCCAAGGACCCAAAAATCACAATTACCGGCGGCAGTGCGCTGTACATGACCAACAGCGGCGTGCAGCCCACCGGCACGCTGACCGTCAATTATCAGGATACGGAGCCCATACCGGTCACTTGGAACATCACCGACGGCGGCGATATCATTGAACTGAGCGACCCGAATAATGTTGACGCAAACAAAAGCACACAGACGGTCAGCATTCTAAAAGCCGGCAAAGCCACTGTAACGGCCACGGCAGGAGGGTATTCTGATGAGATCGAAATCACCGTCTGGCCCTTCATCACCACTGTGGAGATTAGCGGAAATGTGGCCGTGGACGAAACGGTCAAAGCGAAGATCAATGTCCTGGGCGGCGGTGAACTGGACTATGATGTTTTCCCGGTAATGGTACAATGGAGATGTAAAGATACCACCGCGGACACGACCTGGAAGAATATCCAAACCGGCCAAGAGCTTGTCATTCCGGCGGATATGGAGGGGAAGCATCTCTCCTTCACGTTCCGCTATCAGAATGAGGACAAGTTTCCCAGCAGTCCTTCCCTTGTGAGACCTGCCGGGACAGTAACCCCCGACCCTCAGTCTCCTGTAACCGACAAGACGCTGGAAGATGCTTTGAAATGGTACACCATGTCCCCTGTTTCCGGGCGGGATACCAACGTAAACAAAGTGCTGGAGCAGTATTTGGCGAGTCAGAAGCTGGAGGGCTTCATCGCATCCGTCAAAAAGGTAGAAGAGGTCTACGGCGGCGCGGGCATCGCTGATAACGGCGATATCACTTATTTCTACGTTAATCCCAACACCACGCCTGCCATCAGATCTGGCAGTTATAAGGTGACCTTTACCTTGGTCAAAGACGGCCAGACACAGGAAGCGACGGTGCCGGTTACCGTCTATTGGGACGTAGATAAGGTCACTGACGTCATGCGGGAGGAAATTTCCAGCAAGGTCGTCCTTGACACGACCGCTCCTGTGACAGAGGATCTGTCCCTGCCCAAGGTAATTGACGATAAAAGGTGGACGCTGATCTCCTGGCAGTCCTCCGACGAGAATGTTATCTCCATCAGCGGCAAAAACCAGTCTACTGCTGATACGCTATTCGACCCCTATGTGGGGGTGGTCAAGCGGGGACAGGCAGATCAGCAAGTTACCCTCACCGCCACATTCAATTTCCAGCTCACCAATAACGGCGAAGCGCCCATCACCCTGGTCAACACCTACTCTGTTACCGTCAAGGCGCTGGATGCCTCCCAGGAGGAGCAAATCAGAATCGGTCTGCTGGCCAAACTGGATGCCGGCTTTGAAAAAGCTGGCATCACCGACGCAGTAATCGGGGAAAGGCTGACACCAGATGCAAATGGCGTCTATACCGCAACTAACGACATCCAGCTCCCCACCACCCGGGATTTCGGGGTAGACGGCAAATATTATCCTGTCACCATCACAACCAGCAACAGCGAGGTCCTCAAAGCCCCGGATGTGAACAACGCCGCCAGAGTGGAGGTCTACCGTCCCGGCCCAAGTCAGGAGAACACGGAAGGGACCATCACTGTTACCCTTCATGATAAGGATACCAGTGTTACCACTTCCCGGACATTCCAGGTCAAGGTGCCCGCTCTGACCCAAGAGGAGATCAACAGGGAATTAGCCCTGATGGAGCGGGTCAAGGCCGCCTATTTCGACGGTCTCAAGGGAAACAACACCACCAAAGACAACGTGCGTACCGACTTGACCCCGTTCTTTGAGGTCTATGAGCAGGACGGCAAACTGGTTTGGGTCCATACAAATTCGGAAAGGATAGGCCGGGGCATCGTCCCCGTGCCCATAGAGGGTTGGGAGGACCTGGAGCTGTGGCGGCTGTTCAAGTCCAGCAATCCCAACGTCATCAGCCATGAAAATCTGATCGTCACCCGCCAGACCGAGGCCAAGGCCGTTACCATTACCAGTCGGCTGTCCAGCGAGACTCTGGGGCGGTACGGGGCGCTGTATCTCAGCGACCCGTACCGGTACGCCCAGTACGCCGGTCTGGACAAGCTCTATTACCAGGAAGTGACCACCAGCGCCACTGCCCAGCCGGAGGCCCGACGGATGGCTCGTGCGGCACAGGTCCAAGGGGATATGATCGTGGTCCGGGGCACCCGGGACCCGGAGAGCGCCATCCCAGTGACGGAAGTGCTGAATAATGTGTCTTTCTCCCTCATCGGACTGGATGGGACCGTCTGGATTGCCCCAACGACCCTCAGCAATTTGGATGAGAGTTCCACCGTCTATGATGTGTTTACCCGTATGCTGACGGACAACGGCTGCACCGCTACCCGAGTAAAAGGCACCTATATCAAGGCCATCTCCGGCCCCCATGGGGCGCTGGCCGAGAAGGAATATGGCGATGACTCCGGCTGGATGTACCGGGTTAACGGCAGGATTCCTGATATCTATATGGGCGCCTGTCCTCTGCACAGCGGTGACACCATCCAGGTGTTCTACACCAGAGACGCAAAAAAGGACGACCCCAACTACTCCCGTCCCTCCGGCGGCAACAGTTCCGGAGGCAGCTCCTCCGGCGGCAATTCCCCCTCCGGCGGTAAGACGGAACAGCCAAATCAGCCGTTGGTGAAGGTGGAGACGTCCGGCCACGGAGATACCTATATCGTCACGCTCCCCAAAGACAGCAAGGGTCCGCAGTTGGTCACGATCCCCAATGTCAAACAGGGACAGCTGGTGGTGGTAGTCCATGCCGACGGCCGGGAGGTGGTCATCAAGAAGGCCATTTTGGAAGAAGGCCGTGCTAAATTCCTCCTGGAGCAGAACGCCTCTGTCAAGGTTGTGAACTATACCAATCCCTTCAGCGATGTAAACAGCTCCGCATGGTATGCCTCTGCCGTAGACTTCGCGGCGGGCCGGGAACTGTTTGCCGGGGTCAGCCAGAACGCCTTCGCACCCAGCCTGCCCCTGAGCCGTGGGATGCTAGCCACTGTGCTCTTCCGTCTGGAGGACGCCGGTACACAGAAAACTGAATCTGTATTTGCGGATGTAGCAAAGGGCGCCTGGTATGAGCAGGGTATCGCCTGGGCCGCAGAGGCAGGCATTGTCAGCGGCTATGGAGGCGGACGCTTTGGCCCCAACGACGAGATCACACGGGAACAGTTGGCCGTCATGCTGTTCCGTTACGCCCAGCTCCTGAATATGAGTACTGGAGGTCGGGACAGCCTGACCGGATTTTCTGATACCGCCTCGGTGTCCCCTTGGGCTCAGGACGCTGTGGCCTGGGCGGTGGATTCCGGCATCATCAGCGGTCTGCCAAATGGGATGCTGGCCCCCTCCCGTATAACCACCCGCGCCGAGGCCGCGGCTATGCTGCAGCGGTTTGTCAGTGTTCTGCTGAAATAACCTTTTCAGTATTTACCGTCTGATGGGTTCAGCAACACGCCAAACGCCGAAGTGAACCAGGGGGAGGAAAAGGAAGCAGGATAAAAGCGTGCCGCCTTTCGGGCGTCCCGCTGGTTCACACCGTCCCGCAGTGCGGGCCGGGGAAACGGAAAACGGGGGTTTTAGGACGAAGTTCCTATGTTTTCAAGATTTTTGTTCAGTCCGTCAATGACATCAATTTAAGGGGACGCTTCATGATTTGACGTCTTGTTAGCTGCGATACTTACAGTGTCAGCGGATTCCGTGGGGTCAGCAGTGGCCTAACGAGAAATTTTCAGTTTTTATGAGAGCTGAAAGGGCAAAGTCAATACAGAAGAAGGGAAGCAACCTGCGCCACTAAGTCCCCCGTGTATCGGCCTGTAAGCCGCTGTGTGCGGTTTTGTTGGAGAGGCAACCTGTCCCCGCCTCGTACGCTAAACGCCGTGTTGGAGGTCTGTGGGCCGCTGTCAGCGACGAGATCATCAGTCTATGAGTTGCACCAGCGTTACCAAAGAGAGAGCAGTGATCCAGCATGCAAATTTTGCTACGCCAAAAACAATGA
Organism: uncultured Bacillota bacterium; assembly: GCA_947573385.1. Taxonomy (GTDB): domain Bacteria; phylum Bacillota; class Clostridia; order Oscillospirales; family Oscillospiraceae; genus Lawsonibacter. The sequence continues at coordinate 19,832 of CANPFP010000030.1, forward strand.
ATGAGCGATTTTCCCTGACAACAGGAGAATTTGAACTTTCTGATAACTCTGCCCCGATCCCCTGGCTATTGGACCGAAGCTGTGGTATGTTGTGTCGCTGAATGGAGGCGATACGAATGGCAAAGCGCAGAGCGAACGGTGAAGGTAATATCCGAAAACGCAGCGATGGTCGCTGGGAAGGCCGCTACACCGCCGGACGGGACCCGGAGACTGGCAAAACGGTCTACAAGAATGTCCTGGGCAAGACCCAGGCAGAGGTAAAAGCGAAGCTCAAACAGGCGATTCAGGAAACCTCAGAAGTGGATACCCTCAAGGCGGCGCAGTACACCGTCGGTCAGTGGATGGATATCTGGTTCGAGAACTACGCCAAAATCAAGGTGCGGCCCACCTCTCACCAGACATACCGAGGCTACATCGACAACCACATCAAGCCGAACATCGGCAAAATCCCTCTGGGCAAGCTGACCACCCTGGAACTGCAAAAACTCTACAAAAAGCTGTTGTCCAGAGGTAGAGTGGACCGGATTGAGGCCAAAGGGCAGCCAAAAGGACTGAGTCCCAAGACGGTGAGGAACATCCACCAAGTCGTTTCCTCTGCGATGGATTTTGCAAAGGCGCAGAAGCTGATCGCAGTCAATCCCACGGACGGCTGTGCCCTGCCAAAGCTGGAGCACAGGGAGATGAAGACGCTCCCGGTGGAGCAACTAGCCTCCTTCCTTCGGGAAGCCAAGGAGAGCGGCGTGTTCGAGATGTACTACATCGAGCTGGCCACAGGACTGCGACGGGGAGAACTCCTTGGCCTGAAATGGGAAGACCTTGATTTGGAACAGTGTACCCTCCGGGTTCAGCGGCAGGTCTCCCGAATCAACGGCGAGGTGGTGGAAGCCCCGCTGAAAACGAAAAATTCCTACCGCACCATCTCTCTGGGAGAGGATGCGGTAGGAATCCTGAAAGAGCAGAGGAAAAAATGCGGTGGCAGCGAGTACGTGTTCCCCTCACCCACAGGCGGCCCCATCTCGCCGGACAGCGTGATCCAGATGCTGCACCGGGTTCTGAAGCGGGCAGGGCTGCCGAAAGTGAGATTTCACGACCTGAGACATACATTCGCCACGGTGGCCCTGCAAAACGGGGTGGACATCAAGACAGTCTCCGGGATGCTGGGGCACTACAGCGCAGGGTTCACCCTGGATACTTACGCCCATGTGACCACAGCGGCTCAACGGGAGGCGGCAAAAACTATGACCAGCGTCCTCTCCGGTGCTCTCTAATCCTTTCCGGACATTTCCCCGTATGGGTCAAGAAATGGGTCAAAAATTGAAAGCAAAAATTTACTACCGAAAAAAGTGATGAAAAGAAAGGAAAATCCTCTGATTTCAAGCGAAATCAGAGGATTTCTGGTTGCGGGGACAGGACTTGAACCTGCAACCTCCGGGTTATGAGGGCTATTACC
>CANPFP010000031.1 GCA_947573385.1 uncultured Bacillota bacterium
GATAAACCGGCTGCGGCCTTTACTGCGCATGGGATCGCTCCTTTCTCTCTGAAATCAAAAGGCGGCGGTGAGCGGTTTTCGCTCACCGCCGCCTGCTCTACGGACAATTGGATGGTTCGGCGGATATGATTACTCGGACAGCAGGTTGGCACGCATCTGGTCGCTGGCGGCCTTGATGTCAGCCACCCACTGGTCTGCGGTCAGAGAGCCGTTCACCAGGCTGTTGAAGGGGTCGAAGAAGACCTCGCGCACACTGCCCAGGCCGGGGACGGAGGCGTAGGCGGCGAAGCCGCCCATGACGGCGGAAGCGCCATTGTCATAGATGGAGTAGAAGATTTTGTTGTCGCCCTCCATGCTGTCGGTGATACCGGTGATGGGCTGGGCAGCGCCGCCCTTGGCGAAGATATCAGCGGCCTTGTCGCTGTACAGGAAGGCTACGAACTGCTTGGCGGCGTCCAGATTGGGGGCCTGCGCGGGAATCCAGGCCTGCTCCATCCAGCAGTAGCTGGCGCTGGTGCCGCTGGCACCGCCGGGCAGGGCGCACATGCCCCACTGGAAACCGTCTTCCCGGGGCGCGTCGGCCATCTCACTCACCAGCCAGGTGCCGTTGGGGATGAACAGGGCCTTGTTGTTCAGAATCAGCTGCTGGTTCTGGGTGAAGTCGGAATCGTTGGCCTGGGCGGGGGTCACCTTGGCGGTGTAGCTGGCCAGCTTGCTCATCACATCGAAGCACTGCTTGGCCTCGGGGGTATCCCATACGCCCTCGGCGTAGTTCATGGCCTGGTTGAAGAACTCAGGGCCGCCCGCAGAGTAGAGCAGGGTGGGGAAGAAGGTGTCGAAATAGCCGGTGGTGGGGTAGGTAAACAGGGCGATGTCCTCAGCGGCGGCCTTGTCGCCCAGGGCCCACATCTCGTCCCAGGTGGTGGGAACGGTCCAGCCCTTTTCCGCGAAGAGACCGGCGTTGTAGAACAGGCCGCAGGGGGAGTAGAACATGGGGGCCAGATAGGTCTTGCCGTCGTTGTAGGGGTTGGTGACGGAGGTGTCGGTGAAGCCGCCCACGATCTTGTCGGAGACCTTGGCGCTCTCGCCGGGGACGGTCATGGACAGCACGTCGGTGATGTCGGCGATGTTCTTGTCCTTGATGAACTGCTCGGTGAGCTTCTTGTCGCGGCCGGTGGCCAGGTGAATCACGTCAGGGAAGTCGCCGCCCTGCATGGAGGGACCAATCACGTCCTCCAGGGCCTTATCCACGATCAAATCCACCTCGATGCCGGTCTCGGTGGTAAAGGCGTCGCAGACCTCTTGCCACATACCGGGGTAGGTCTCCTCATAGGCGGAGGCCAGAGCAGCTACCTTGATGGGACCGGTGGGAGTCTGGGGGGTGCTGGCGTCGCCCTGGCTGGTGCTGGAGCCGCCGGCGGGCGGGTTGGACTGGGCGGGGGGCGTCTGGGGTGCGCCGCCGCAGCCGGCCAGCAGGGACAGGGACATGGCCGACGCCAGGAGCAGGCTTAACATCTTTTTCATCGTTTCTAAACCTCCTAAAAAATATAGACAAACGCAGTTGGCCGATACAACGGCCCTATGTGCATAGTATATATGTCTCCCGGCCGGGAAAACAGCCCTGTTCTTGCGATTGTCTTTAGAGATATTGCTTTTTTTGCATTTTTGTGTATGTATACAGAATAACCGCCTAAAAACCGGATATAATAAACAAATTTTCACCGATATGGCAGGAGGGTGATTTGACATGACTTATAAATTTCCAATGGATTGGTAAAAAAATATTTAGAAGTTGCACAATAGCGCCGCGTAGTTTATAATAGAAGGCGAAGGCGCTCAAACCTGATTTTTGCAAAATTGCGCACATGGGGGGGAACTCTATGAGCAGCCATCAGTACAGCTTTTCCCGGGCGGCGGAGCCGCCCGGCCGCGGACGCCTGCGACTGAGCTATATCTCCAAAACCCAGTACTCCCAAGAGTGGAACTCCAACCTCCACACCCACGGCTGCGCTGAGCTGTTTTTTATCACCGACGGCCATGGCCGGTTCCGCACCCGACACGAGGAGTTTCCCGTGGCCATCCACGACCTGATCGTGGTCAACGCCCACGTGCTCCACACCGAGCTGAGCCAGGTAGACAGCCCGCTGGAGTATATTGTGCTGGGGGTAGAGGGGCTGGAGGCCATGGGCGGAGCCAAGGGGTATACCATGCTCCACCTGCACAGCGGCTGGCGGGAGCTTATGGGCTGTCTGGAACTGATGCTTCAGGAGGCCTTTGAAACCCGCTCCGGGTATGAGAACGTGTGCCGCTGTCTGCTGGAGGTGGTGTTGGTTCGTCTGGGGCGTCAGGAGGAGCTGTCTCTGGAGTCGGAACCCTCCGACTCCAGAACCAGCCGGGAGTGCGGCCTGGTGCGGCGGTACATTGACAACCACTTTAAGGAAAACCTGAGCCTGGATCAGTTGGCCCGGCTGGCTCATGTGAACAAATACTATCTGGCCCACGCCTTCCGGAAGGAGTTTGGCACCTCGCCCATCAACTACCTCATCTCCCGGCGGGTGGAGGAGAGCCGTTTCCTCCTGCGGGAGACCGACCACAGCCTGGCCCTCATTGCTCAGATGCTGGGCTTTTCCTCTCCCAGCTACTTCTCTCAGTGTTTCCGCCGGATGGAGGGAATCAGCCCAATGGAGTATCGCAGGATGAAATAGGCAGAACATAAAATTTTTCTATTTCTCTGTCAACCTGGCCCGCAGGCCGGAGTACCGCCTGGTCTGGCGGTTGTTGGCCACCATTCCGGCCACAGCGGCGGGGTCGCCCACCACGATAAACAGCTCTCGGGCCCGGGTAACGGCGGTGTACAGCACCCCCCGGGTCATGAGCATGGGCGCTCCCTCCAAAGCGGCCAGGATAACCGCCCTGTACTCACTGCCCTGGGCCTTATGTACTGTCACGGCAAAGGCGGGCTCCAGCTCCCCCAGCATGTCGGGGGAGTATTCCACAATTTTTCCGTCGAAGTCCACGGTGATAACTTCCCTTTCGATAGAGCGGATTACACCGATGTCCCCGTTGAACATCCCCATACCGGCGTCGGTTCCACCCTCCTCGCGCCAGAGGATATCGTAATTGTTGCGCACCTGCATCACCCGGTCCCCCGTCCGGAAGACCCAGTCGCCAAAGCGCCGCTCCCCCTTCCCCTCCAGGGGCGGGTTCAGGGCCTGCTGGAGAGCCTGGTTCAGGGCGCGGGTGCCCGTCCCCCGGCGTCGGGTGGGGGAGAGCACCTGAATCTGGTCAGCGGGAATCCCCATCCGTTCGGGCAGACGGCGGCGGCACAGGTCCACAACCGTGTCCACCACCGACTCCGGCTCCCGGCGGGCCAGGCAGAAAAAGTCCCCCTCATTGTGCCGCAGATCGGGAAGCTGGCCATGGTTGATGAGGTGGGCGTTTCGGATGATGGCGCTCTGGGCGGCCTGCCGGAAGATTTCTGTCAGCCGGACGGTGGGTACTGCCCCGCTGCGGATAAGGTCTGCGAAGAGACTTCCAGGCCCCACTGAGGGCAGCTGGTCCGGGTCGCCCACCAGCACCAAGCGGCAGTCGTCCCGGAGAGCGTCCAGCAGGGCGGCCATCAGGGGCACGTCCACCATGGAGGTCTCGTCCACAATTACCGCGTCCGTCTTCAGGGGATCGTAAGAATTTCGGGTGAAGATGAGCTTGCCGGACCGGGGATCAAAGCCCGTCTCCAACAGGCGGTGGATGGTGGAAGCGTCGGTATTACACAGCTCCCCCAGCCGTTTGGCCGCCCGTCCGGTGGGGGCGGCTAAAGCGGTATCCAGCCCTATCATCTCAAAGAGGGCCAGCACCCCCCTGAGACAGGTAGTTTTTCCCGTCCCTGGCCCGCCGGTGAGGAGCATCACCTGCCGGCTTGCGGCCAGCTCCACCGCTTCTCTCTGTTGGGAAGCATAAGAGATGCACTGCTCCTCCTCAATGCGGTGAATGAGACCGCTCAGTTTCTCAGGTGGCAGCAGCTCCGCCTGGCTCATCTCCAGGATACGCTGGGCGATATAGGTCTCCGCTTCATACAGGGCGGGGAGGTATACCGCCTCCTGGCCCGCCACCTGTTCACACTCCGTCTCTCCCCGGCTGACAAGGGTATCTAAACAGTCCTCCAGCAGTTCGCCGGACACTTGCAGCAGGGTGGATGTAGCATCCACCAGCTTGTGCCGGGGAAGGAAGGTGTGTCCATTGCTGTAGTTGTTGTGGGCCAGCTCAAAAATCAGCCCCGCCTCTAGACGCAGGGGGTCCGACCGTCCCACCCCCAGGGACAGGGCCAGAGCGTCCGCCTGGGAGAACTCCACCTCAAACTCCTCGTTCACCAGCAGGTAGGGGTTGGCCTTCACAATCTCCAGTGCCACGTCGCCGTAGGCCCGGCGGAGGAGGGCGGCCAGCTCCAGGGGGAGCCGGTGCTCCGAAAGGAACTCCATCAGCCGTCGGGTTCCCATCTGCTGCCGGAAAACCTCGCCGATCTGCCGGGCCCGCTTTTTGGTGATACCCTTAATCTTGGTGAGCTGCTCCGGGTCCTCCTCAATAACAGCGAGGGAGTTCTCCCCAAACTCCTCGATAATGAGCCGGGCAGTGGTCTTTCCCACCCCCTTAATGGCCCCGGAGGAGAGGTAGTGGAAAATCTCCTTCATGCTCTGGGGCAGTCGCCGGTCTACCACCTCCGCCTTCATTTGGAGACCATAGGTGGGGTGTCGGGTCCAGCGGCCCCGGATGGACAGGTATTCCCCTGGCGCAACCCCGGCCATGGGCCCCACCGCCGTGACCTCTTCCCCGCGAACGTCCAGCCTGAGAATGGTGTAGCCATTTTCTTCGTTCTGAAAAATAATAGAGGAGACGGTACCCTCCAGCAGCTCCAGATCCTGGTCTGACATCGGGCATCACCTCCTTTTCCGCGTTTTAAGCTCCCTTGTGAAAGGGTGCCTTTTATGTCCGTGCAATATAGTCCCCCAAATCGCTGGCCGGCCACAGAATCACCTCGGGCCACCGGGCGGTGAGACGCAGGGCCAGCTCCCAGCCGTCGGGGGTGAGCCCCGTGTCAGCGATGACAATGGGACAGCGCAGCAGCCCCAGGCCCCGGAGCCAGAGAAAAGAACGCACCTGCTGTTCCAGGTCCTCCCCCTCCCCACGACCGGGAATGACCACCTTCGACTCCCGTCCGGGCAGAGGGCGCAGCAGCAGACCGAACAGCCACCAGCCCACAAAGGCCAGCCCGCAAACGCACACTGTGGCCAGCAAAACATCCCAGAACATACCCACACAGCAACACCTCCGTGATATCCTATGCGGAGGGGGTGGAGGTGGTTAAAGCCTTCCCGACGGAGAGGAAACGCTCTTTACACCGCTCCGGAAAACAGGTTGACCCCCACATGAGTCAGCCCCAGCATGATGCAGCCGGCGGTGAGCACCCCCAGCACTACGGCGGGCATGGCCTTTTTCAGCCGCATTCCCAGAAAGGCCGCCGCCAGCGAGCCTGTCCAGGCTCCTGTCCCCGGCAGGGGGATGGCCACAAAGAGCCAAAGGCCCAGATACTGGTACTTCTGCACCTTTCTCCCCTTGAGATGGGCCTTCTTCTCCAGCTTGTCCACCAGACCGTTGAGACTGGGCAGATATTTCCGCATCAGCTCAAAGACCCGCCGGATATATACGATGATAAAGGGTGCTGGGATCAAATTCCCCAGCACCGCCGCCGGAAAGGCCAGGTAGGAGGGCAGGCCCAGCACCGCCACGCCAAAGGGTACGCCGCCCCGCAGTTCAATGATGGGGAGCATGGATACCAGCATGGTGAACAGGCACTTGCCCGCCGTTGTCGTGGTCAAAAATTCGTAGAGTTCCATAGGCACCTTCTTTTTGTAGGGGCGGCCTTTGGCCGCCCGCGCTCATAAACGCACTGCGGATATTTCGGGCGGCCAAAGGCCGCCCCTACTCCCGGCCCAGCAGATAGTCGGCGGTAACGCCGAAGTAATCGGCCAGGAAAATCACCGTGGTGGCAGGGACATTAATCTGTCCGTACTCAATTTTCTGGTAGTGGCGCTCTGTGCAGTCTAACAGCTCAGACATAGCCCTTTGGGTCATTTTCTTGCTTTTTCTCAGCGGTTTTAAACGCTCCGCAAAGCTGGGCAGAATAATTTCCATTATTTTCTCGCTTTCTATTGACATTATTTTAATTCGTGATATAATAACATCATGTAAATTCGTTGTTGGTGGTGTCTATCATGAAAGAAAACCTCAAAGAACTCTATCTCCAAGAGATCGAGCAGTTCCGGCTGGATTTCGACTGCGACCCGGAGTACCAAGCCTATTATACACAGGCAGAGACCATTTGGAAAGGGGGAGATATGCCGCCCGCCGTGTTTCATCTGTTGGAAGTCTCTAACTTTCTGTCCTTCGCCCACGGCTTCCGCCTGGGCGCGCAGCTGGCCGGTTGGATGCAGACGGGGTGAAGGTCCGCACCCAAAGGCCCCCTTGCTAAAGGGGGCTGGCACCGCCGCAGGCGGTGACTGGGGGATTCCGTTCCATTAAAACGTTCCCGTCCACCGAAATCCCCCCGCCACCGGGCTTTGCCCGGCGGCCCTCCCCCCTTTGGCAAGGGGGGCTTTCCTGCTGGGGACGTAAGGTTTAGAGCATCTTCCGCAAATACTGCCCCGTATAGGACCCCGGGCAGGCGGCTACCTCCTCCGGAGTTCCGGTGCAGACGATGTTTCCGCCGCCGTCGCCCCCTTCGGGGCCCAGGTCGATGATGTGGTCGGCGGTTTTAATCACGTCCAGGTTGTGCTCAATCACCACAATGGTGTTGCCCCCCTCCACCAGCCGCTGGAGGACCTCAATGAGCTTGTGGACGTCGGCGGAGTGGAGGCCGGTGGTGGGCTCGTCCAGGATATAGATGGTCTTGCCGGTGGAGCGCTTGGACAGCTCGGTGGCCAGCTTCACCCGCTGGGCCTCGCCGCCGGACAGCTCGGTGGAGGGCTGGCCCAGCTTTACATAGCCCAGCCCCACCTCCTCCAGGGTCTTCAGGCGGTTGTAAATCTTGGGGATGTTCTCGAAGAAGGGCAGGGCCTCGTCCACCGTCATCTCCAGCACCTCGTAGATGTTCTTGCCCTTGTAGCGCACCTCCAGGGTCTCCCGGTTGTACCGCTTGCCCTTGCACACCTCGCAGGGGACGTAGATGTCCGGCAGGAAGTGCATCTCGATCTTGAGCAGGCCATCGCCGGTGCAGGCCTCGCAGCGCCCGCCCCGGGTGTTGAAGGAGAACCGGCCCGGGCCGTAACCCCGGCTCTTGGCGTCGGGGGTGGAGGCGAACAGGTCCCGGATGTCGCTGAACAGGTTGGTATAGGTGGCCGGGTTGGACCGGGGGGTGCGGCCGATGGGGGACTGGTCGATGTTGATGACCTTGTCCAGAAACTCCTCCCCCTCGATGCGGTCGTGCTTTCCGGCCCGGGTCTTGGTGCGGTTCAGGTCGGCCCCCAGCTTCTTGAACAGAATTTCATTCACCAGAGAGGACTTTCCCGAGCCGGACACCCCCGTCACACAGGTAAAGGTGCCCAGTGGGATGTCCACGTCCACATGGCGCAGGTTGTGCTCCGCCGCGCCGAATACCTTTAAATAGTGCCCGCTCCCCTTCCGCCGCTCCGACGGAACGGGGATTTTTTTCCGCCCGGTGAGGTAGTCCCCGGTGATGGAGGCGGGGTTGTTCATGACCTCCTCCGGGGTGCCGGCGGCCACGATGGTGCCCCCGTTCACCCCCGCGCCGGGGCCTACGTCGATGATATAGTCCGCCTCCCGCATGGTGTCCTCGTCGTGCTCCACCACAAGGAGGGTGTTGCCCAGGTCCCGCAGCTCCTTCAGGGTCTGGAGCAGCTTGTCGTTGTCCCGCTGGTGCAGGCCGATGGAGGGCTCGTCCAGGATATACAGCACCCCCATGAGGGAGGAGCCGATCTGGGTGGCCAGCCGGATGCGCTGGCTCTCGCCGCCGGAGAGGGTGCCCGCCTCCCGGGAGAGGGTGAGGTATTGCAGGCCCACCGACTGGAGGAAGCCCAGCCGGTTTTTGATCTCCTTCAAAATCTGGGAGGCGATCATGGCCTGGGTCTCGTTCAGGACCAGCTTTTCCACAAAGTCCAAAGCTTCAGTGACGCTCTTGCGGCAGTAGCTGTCGATGTCCAGCCCGCCCACAGTGACGGCCAGGGACTCCTTTTTCAGCCGCCGGCCCTGGCAGGCGGGGCAGGGGCACTGGGACATGCACTCCTCCAGCTCCCGCTTCATGGCATCGGACTGGGTCTCCCGGTAGCGGCGCTCCAGGTTGTTGACGATGCCCTCAAAGGGCTGGTACAGGGTGCCCTTGCCCCGGGGCTGGTCATAGTGGAGGGTGAGCTTCTCCCCGCTGGTGCCGTGGAGGATGACGTCCAGCACCTCCGGCGGCAGGTCCTTGATGGGGGTGTTCAGCTTAAATTTGTACTTCTTGGCCAGGGCGTCGAAGTACATCCGTGAGATACCGTCGGACTTGATGTTGTTCCAGCCGGAGGCGGTGATCCCTCCCTCCACAATGGACAGGTCCCGGTTGGGGATGATGAGCTCCGGATCAATTTTCATCTGAGAACCCAGCCCCATGCAGGTGGGGCAGGCCCCAAAGGGGTTGTTGAAGGAGAACATCCGGGGGGACAGCTCCTCGATTGACACGCCGCAGTCCTCGCAGGCATAGTTCTGGGAGAACATAATGTCCCGGTCCTCCCCCACGATGTTGATGACCACCAGGCCCCCCGCCAGGTTGGAGGCCACCTCCACGCTGTCGGTGAGCCGGCGGGTGATGTCCTCCCGGATGACCAGCCGGTCCACCACAATCTCAATGTGGTGCTTTTTGTTCTTGTCCAGCTTGATCTCCTCACTGAGGTCGTAGAGGGAGCCGTCCGCCCGGACGCGGACGTAACCCGACTTCCGGGCGTCCTCAAAGATTTTGGCGTGTTCCCCCTTCTTCCCCCGGATCACCGGGGCCAGCACCTGGATGCGGGTGGCCTCGGGCAGGGTCATCACCTGGTCGATGATCTGGTCGATGGTCTGCTGCTTGATCTCCTTGCCGCAGATGGGACAGTGGGGGGTGCCCACCCGGGCCCACAGCAGGCGGAGGTAGTCGTAAATCTCAGTCACGGTGCCCACGGTGGACCGGGGATTTTTGGAGGTGGTCTTCTGGTCGATGGAGATGGCCGGGGACAGGCCGTCGATATAGTCCACATCCGGCTTCTCCATCTGGCCCAGGAACATCCGGGCGTAGGAGGACAGGGACTCCACATACCGCCGCTGGCCCTCGGCGTAGATGGTGTCGAAGGCCAGGGAGGACTTCCCCGATCCGGACAGCCCGGTGAGGACCACCAGCTTGTCCCGGGGGATTTTGACGTCGATGTTCTTCAGGTTGTTCACCCGCGCGCCCTTGACGGAAATGTGTGTGTGCATGATCTTGTTACTCCTTTGCTAAAGTCCGAAAAAGAATGACGGAAAGACCAAAAAAACAGCGAAGATGGCAATCAACGTACTCTCCCACCACAGGCCAAACGTCAACGCCAGATGGATCAGCCGCCGTCCCAGCCGTCTCCAGCCCTGGACCTGGTGGATGTACTCCCACTCCCAGCCCGGTCCTCTGCTCCGCTTCATGTGCCGCCGCGCAATCAGCAGAGCTGCCAGCACCAGCACGTTCCACACCAGCAGGACCCAGGACGCCCAATAGCTGAACACCGGGTCGTTGAGCAGCTTCAGAACCGGCCCAAGCACTCCGGAAAAGGGGGCGATCATCGTCTCGATCAGGACATATAGCCCCATCGCAGGGAGCAGCAAAACGATCCAAAAGATAAACGCCATGATTCTCCCCCCCTCCCGTCTCGGGCGGCCGCAGGCCGCCCCTACAGCCTAATGGAACAAATTTTTAATGTCAACCCTCTTTTTTCGCCGGCTTCGCCTTCATCAGAATCAGCCGCTGAACCTCCTCCAGCTGCTCCGGCTCCTTCACGTCCACCACCAGCCACTTGCCGCTGTTAAACGGCGGGGTCCTCTCATACAGCTCCCGGAAGGCAGGAGAGAAGGTGGGCAGGAGGGGCTCCAGCTCCAGCAGCTGCTTTGCCCCCAGAGTTACCATGGCGGTAAACCATCCCGCCCGGACATAGAGCGCGCACAGGGCCTTGCTCCCCTTCTTATACTTGAGGTTCCACCCCCGGTCCATGGAGCACTTGCTGAACTCGACAGAGGGCTCCAGTCCATAGGTCCCGGCCATCCAGGCCAGGAGACTGGCAAACAGAGGGTTGTCCACCCAGCGGTCGATGTCTCTCAGCTCCGGCTTGGCGTGGGCGGGCCAGGCAATATCCCAGGGCACCGGCCCCTCCGCCGGGGCGGTCTCCTTCTTCTTCGGGACCTTCTTCTTGGGCAGGGGCGTGACCTCCTCGGCCAGCTGCACCGCCTCCCGCAGGGTCTCCCGGTCGTCGGGGTCCAGGAGGTAGTGGGGCTTGGCCCCCTCATAGGGGGGCTCGGTGGGACGGTCTCGCAAAAGCTCCTCCAGGCAGGGCAGCATCTTCACCATGGGCCGGTCGTCACAGATAATCACTACCGGCTTGTCGTTCAGATAGACCATGTATTCCCCGAACATCTTTCGGGAGCGCACCGCCCCCAAGCCCTCCAGCTGTTCACAGATGTAGTTGACAAAATCAGGACTGCTCGCCATATTTTTCCTCCTAATGCAGATTAACCGCGCCCTTCGCCCGGTCCTTCAGGGTAAATTCCAGGGGCAGGACCAGCAGATACCGGTCGGGCACGCCGCTGGCGTTGGTGAAGCCCATCTCCACCGCGTTCTCAAAGCCATACCGGCCGTAGTAGTCCGGGTCGCCCACCAAAAAAATGGCGTTGGCCCGCGCCATTTGGGCCGCCTCACGCATCAGCGCCCCGCCCAGTCCCCGGCCCCGGTCCTCCAGCCGGACGGACAGGGGGCCAGCATGACAAATATCCAGAACTGTGGCTCCTCCTCCGAAGGGAGAGGAACGTCAGTCTCTGTCAGCATGACGTGCCCGGTCAGGACGCCCTCCCGCTCCGCCACCAGCTCCAGGCAAAAACCCTCCCGGCGGCGCAGCTCCTCCACAAAGTCCTGCTCCTTGCCGTCGGACACCCGGGCGGTCTGAAAGGCGGTTTTTACCAGCTCGTAGACGGCGGGATAGTCCTCCTTCCGGGCGGGGCGGATGGTATCCGGAATGTCAGGGGGGATCTCCTCGGGCAGAGGCGGGCGGACGTGCATGTAAAAGTCTCCCCGCACAGCCCCGATCTCTCTGTAGGCCGCCCGGCCCTGGCGCAGGGTCATGCCATGGTTCTCGTCGCTGGGCTCGTCCTCTCCCGGGGAAAACACGTCGTTCTCCCAGAAGCACACCGGACAGATGTCAGCCACTGCGTTCTGCCGGGGATAGCGTGCGGTCAAATAGCCGCAGCAGGGACAGGGATAATTCATACTTCCTCCTTAAACGGTCAGGTCCGCCGTGATTCCCCCAACCAGGTCTATCAGCGCGGCGGGCTCCAGCTCCACCTGAAACCCGATTTTTCCAGCCGACACCAGAATGGTGTCGATAATCTCCGCCGTCTCGTGGAAGACGGTGGGGTACTGCTTCTTCATCCCCACCGGGGAACAGCCCCCGTGGACATAGCCCGTCAGGGGCAGCAGCTCCTTTTGGTGGAGCATGGCGACGGACTTCTCCCCCACCGCCTTGGCCGCCTTTTTCAGGTCCAGACTGTCCCCCACCGGGATGTCGAACACATACAGCCCCCCGGAGGCCCCCCGGGCCACCAGGGTCTTGAACACCGTCTCCGGGTCCTGTCCCAGCTGCCGGGCTACGCTTACCCCGTCCAATCCCGCGTCCGGGTCGTAGGCGTGGGGGGTGTAGGGGATGTTTTTCTGCTCCAGAATCCGCATTACGTTGGTTTTTTCGTCTTTTTGCTTCGGCACCGACCTCATCGCTCCCTCTGGCTCATCCGCTTTTTCGTTGTCCGTCCCATGATATAATCGGCGGAAACGCAAAAATGGTCCGCTAAAAAATTCAACATTGAAACGGAAATATTTACTTTCCCATATTCAATTTTTTGATAATGGCTGGGTGTACAATCCAACAACTCAGCCATATCCTTTTGCGTCAAATTTTCTTCTTCTCGAAGGGCCTTCAAACGCTCTCCCATAATTTTTAATAATTCCATCCTGTACCTCTTGACACATCATAAAATTGCGCTTATAATGTCATTGTTCACATCATTATATTGCGCATATCGGAGGTTGTCCAATGAATGTTTTTTACCAATGGTTATACGATCACTATGCCGCCCCTCTGTTTGACGACGAAACATTTTCTCTGGACTATTGTCTCCAAAAAAAGGAATGGTTTGCCTATGTTCAAACACTACCCAAACACGAACGGTTATTATCGCTTGACCTGCTGAACAACATGAAAGCATGCTGGGGCGCACAGGCTTTTGCCTACGGCCTTCAGGCCGGTCTCCTGTTGGCCTTGGAAATACCGCCTGACGGTATTATTTCCCCCGCAGCTCGATAATCTGGTCCCGCAGGGCGGCGGCCAGCTCGAACTCCAGCATCTTGGCGGCCTCCCGCATCTCCTTTTCCAGCTTGGCGATGCGCTCCGCCTTTTGCTGCTTGGTCAGGCCCTGGACCTCCCCCCGCTTCTCGGCGGTATCCTCGCCGGCAGCAATGCTCATCAGGTCCCGCACCGACTTGATGACTGTCTTGGGCACGATGCCGTGGGCCTTGTTGAAGGCGTCCTGCTTCTCCCGGCGGCGTTCGGTCTCGTCGATGGCCCGGGCCATGGAGGGTGTCACCGTGTCGGCGTACATGACCACCATGCCCTCGGCATTCCGGGCGGCCCGGCCGATGGTCTGGATCAGGGAGGTCTCACTGCGCAGGAACCCCTCTTTATCCGCGTCCAGGATGGCCACCAGACTTACCTCGGGCAGGTCCAGACCCTCCCGCAGCAGGTTGATGCCCACCAGCACGTGGAAGGTGCCCAGCCGCAGGTCCCGGATGATCTCCATGCGCTCCATGGCGTCGATGTCGTGGTGCATATACCGCACCTTGATGCCCGCCCCCTGGAGGTAGGTGGTCAGGTCCTCGGCCATCCGCTTGGTGAGGGTGGTCACCAGCATCCGCTCGTTCCGGGCGGTGCGGGTGTTGATTTCGCCAATGAGGTCGTCAATCTGGCCCTCCACCGGCCGCACCTCGATCACCGGGTCCAGCAGTCCGGTGGGCCGGATGACCTGCTCCACAATCTGCCCCGACCGGGTGCGCTCGTACTCCCCCGGGGTGGCGGAGACATAGACAATCTGGTTCACCCGCTTCTCGAACTCCTCAAATTTCAGGGGCCGGTTGTCGAAGGCGCAGGGCAGGCGGAAACCGTAGTCAATCAGGGTGGTCTTTCGGGCCCGGTCGCCGTTGTACATGGCCCGCACCTGGGGCAGCGTGACGTGGCTCTCGTCGATGAACAGGACGAAGTCCTTGGGGAAATAATCCATCAACGTGTTGGGGGGCGAGCCCACCGGCCGACCCTCAATCACCCGGGAGTAATTCTCAATGCCGGAGCAGTAGCCCAGCTCCTGCATCATCTCAATGTCGTAGAGGGTGCGCTGCTTGATGCGCTGGGCCTCGATGAGCTTGCCCTCGGATTCAAAAAAGGCCACCCGCTGCTCCATCTCCTGATAGATCTCCTGGATCGCGGCGTCCATCTTCTCCTTGGGGGTGACGTAGTGGGTGGCGGGCCAGATAGGGATATTGTTCAGCCGCCGGATGGGGGAGCCTGTCACCACGTTGATCTCGCTGATGCGGTCGATCTCGTCCCCGAAGAACTCCACCCGGATGGCGGTGTCCTTCCAGTAGGCGGGCCAGACCTCCACCGTGTCCCCCCGGACCCGGAACATGTTGCGCTCAAAGGCGATGTCGTTGCGCTCGTAGCGGATGGCCACCAGCTTTTTCAGCATCTCATCCCGCTCCATCTGGGCGCCCACCCGGAGAGAAACCATCATCTTGGCAAAATCCTCCGGCTCGCCCAGGCCGTAGATGCAGGACACCGACGACACCACAATCACGTCCCGCCGCTCCAGCAGGGAGGCGGTGGCGGACAGGCGCAGCCGGTCGATCTCCTCATTCACCGAGGAGTCCTTCTCGATGAAGGTGTCGGTGTGGGGGATATAGGCCTCCGGCTGATAGTAATCGTAGTAGCTGACAAAGTACTCCACCGCGTTGTTGGGAAAGAACTCCTTGAACTCGGCGCACAGCTGGGCGGCCAGCGTCTTGTTGTGGGCCAGCACCAGGGTGGGCCGCTGGACCTTCTCGATGATCTTCGCCATGGTGAAGGTCTTGCCCGAGCCGGTGACACCCAGCAGGGTCTGCTCGTCCAGCCCCATCTCGATGCCGCTGGACAGGGCGTCGATGGCCTCGGGCTGGTCGCCGCTGGGGGTGTATTCGGATACCACTTCAAATCTTGGCATGGTCTTCACCTCTTACAGAATGCCCCTATTATAGCAGAACTAACGTTCCATATCAAGGGGGCGGACAAATTTTTCACCATTGGCCTGGATAGATCATCCGAAACCCGCCCCGGCCCGAGGTTGCCGTCTCCTGAATGGACACCAGATCGCCGTCCGAAAAAACCAGATGGTCCACCAGATGGACACCCAAGGGCTCCAGCGCGGCGCGGACCACACTGGTAGTGTTCATATCCGCCGGTGAGGGCAGGGCAATATCGCTGACATGGTTGTGCGCCAGGTAGCAGAAGGAGGCCCGCAGGGCCAGGCATTCCTCGGCCACCCGGCGGATGGTCACATCGGAGTTGGTGTTGTTGCCCTCGGAAATTTTCTTGACCCCAAGCAGCTTCTCCTTGGCATCCAGGCACAGTATATAGACCATCTCGTTGCGCACCCCGTAAAAATAGGGGGCCAGGACATGCCCGGCCTCCGCTGCGGTGTGGATGATGGTCCCCGGCCCGGTGCGGCCCTCCAGATAGCGGCCGGTGACCGCCGGGATCAGCTTGAGCAGGGTGACGGAGTGTTCCCCCATCCCTTTCACCTTCATCAACTCCTCTGGCAGGGCGTCCAGAACTCCTTCCAGAGAGCCGAAACGATCAATGAGCTCATGGGCCAGGGGGTTCACATCCCCCTGAGGGATGGCATAAAACAACAGCAGCTCCACTATCCGGTGGTCGGGCCAGCCCTCAACACCCCGGGTGAGAAATTCCTCCTTCACCCGCCCCCGGTGTCCGGCGTGAATGGCCTTCTTTTTCTCTGCCATGGCCGCTCAGCTCCTCCTATCACGTTTGGGACCGCTTAATATACCCCCGCACCAGTCCCCAAAATTCCTCATAATTCTGGTTGAGGGCGATCTGACGGTACAGGGCCTCCAGTTCGGCGTCAACCGTCTCGTCCTCATAGTCCGGATCGCTGTCCGTCAGCTTCTTTGCCCTCTTTAAAATCTCCGCCTCGGAGACCGCCCCGCAGTTCAGCAGGGCCTGTATATATTGTTCCGCACGGGGGCTGGCCGCACAGGCGTCCAGCCCCTCCATCTGCACCTCGGTGTCGTAGTCGACGATATGGATGATATCCTGGATATACTGAGGATACCGGTCCAGCTCCTGCCAGACCTGGGGCTCCTTGTAGATGTCCGCCATGGCCTGGAGAAAATCGTCCGCGTCGAGGGCATCCCCCTGGGCCAGGGCACGGTCGATAAAGTTCATACCGCCGGTTCTCCTTATTTTGCCCCGTATTCAGCCAGGTAGCTCTCCATTTTGCCCTTCATCCCGTCGTCAATGTACACCCTGCCGTCCACCGGGTTGTTGTGAAGGAAGGCAATCACGTCCCGCACGGTGACGATGGGGAACACCTGGATGCCGTAGTCCTGGCGCAGCTCGTCCAGGGTGGAGCAGTCCCGGGTGCCCCGCTCCATCCGGTCCACCGAGACAAAAAGGGCCTTCATGTCCACCTTGGCCACATGCTTGAACAGCTCAATACTCTCCCGCACGGCGGTGCCGGCGGTGACTACGTCCTCAATAATGGCCACCTTGTCCCCGTCCTGGGGCTTGTAACCCACCATAGAGCCCCCCTCGCCGTGGTCCTTGGCCTCCTTGCGGTTGAAGCAGTAGGGCAGGTCCCAGCCGTAGCTGCGGTAGAGGGACGCGGCGGCGGAGACGGCCAGTGGGATTCCCTTGTAGGCCGGGCCGAAGAGACAATTGATCTCCCCGGGCATGTGCTCCTGAATACAGGCAGCGTAATAGTCCCCCAGCTTTGCGGCCTGGGCTCCCGTCTTATAATTGCCTGTGTTGACAAAGTAAGGGGTCTTCCGCCCCGACTTGGTGGTAAAGTCCCCGAAAGTGAGCACGCCGGAGCGCACCATAAAGGTGATAAATTCTTCCTGATAGGTCATGGCGGTAAAACTCCTTTTTATATGATCTTTGGCCTGTTTGGGCCGCAGTAGTTTATTATACCACTCTTTTTTCTCCTGTACAAGGCCTTGCCGCCGCGACACATTTCGACTTTGTTAAGATTCTATATCCCTCCGGCCCGCCCTTTGACCTTTTCAGGGATTTTTGGTATAATAAAAAACACCTTACAGGGGGAGGACGCGCCATGTCTCAGCGTTTTAAGAACCTATACCACTGGTTGAATATACAGTTCCACCGCATCCCGGCCATTCCCAGGAACTTCGGCGTGATGGCTCTGTTTCTGTGCTGCGCCTATTGGATCAGCAGCATTCTCATCAGCCACACCGGCGGAGAGAACAACTCCGCCCTGGTTTTTGTGCTGGCCGTGGTGCTCATCTCCCTCCTCACATCCGGATACTTCTACGGCGTCGCCGCCTCCATCATCGGCGCGCTGTTTATCAACATCTACTTTATGGAGCCCTACGACGCCTTTTCCCTCAGCCGCACCGGCTACCCGGTGGCCATGCTGTCCATGGTAGTCATCTCCTGCGTGGTGTGCGCCCTTACCGCCCGGGTAAAAAAGCAGGCCATCGAGGCCGTCCACCGTGAGAAGAAGACCAGGGCCCTCTACGAGCAGAACGAGAAGCTCAACGCTGAGAAGGCGGCCATTCAGCTGGAGTCAGAGCGGGCGGCCATCCGGGAAAATATCCTGCGGGCAGTGTCCCACGACCTGCGCACCCCCCTCACCTCCATCTCGGGGACGGTATCGGTGCTGCTGGAGAGCCCGGAGATTTCCCCCAAAAACCTGACCATGCTCTCTGACATCAAGCAGGATGCAGACAGCCTGATTGTCATGGTGGAAAATCTGCTGTCCGTCACCCGGGTGCAGGACGGCACCATGCCCCTGAAAATGCGGGAAGAGATGCTGGAGGAGGTGGCAGGGGACGCCCTGCTCACCACCCGCCGACGCTTCCCCGACTGCCATGTGGAGCTGGACCTGTCGGAGGACATCCTGTATCTGCCTATGGACCCGCTGCTGGTCAAACAGGTAATTGTCAACCTGCTGGAGAACGCCATCCGCCACTCGGGGGATACCGAGCACATCACCCTGCGGCTGTACCGCCAGGAGGACTGGGCGGTGGCGGAGGTGAGGGACCGGGGCCGGGGGCTGTCTTCGGAGGTATACCAGGCCGTGAAGGCCGGCCAGCCCATGCCCCGTTCTCTATCCGGCGACTCCACCCGGGGTATGGGCATTGGCCTGTCGGTCTGCCAGAACATCATCAAGGCCCACGGCGGTTTTTTTACCGCCGAAAATCACACAGAGGGCGGAGCGGTATTCCGCTTCGGCCTGCCCACTGAGGATCAACCGGCCTGACCGGATAAATTGGAGAGATCAGACTATGAATGAAAAGCAGACCATCTTAATTATTGAGGACGAGCGGTCCATCAGCAATTTTATCAGCCGGGCCCTGAACGCCAACGACTACCGCACCATTCCTGCCTACACCGGGAAAGAGGGGCTGTCTCTGTTCTTCTCCCACGGCCCCGACCTGGTGCTGCTGGACCTGGGGCTCCCCGACATGGACGGCCTGGAGATCCTCGCCCAGCTCCGGGGCCTGCCCCGGGAGGTGCCCATCATCATCATCTCCGCCCGGGACCGGGAGGCTGAGAAGGTGCGCGCTCTGGACATGGGTGCAGACGACTACGTGGTCAAGCCCTTCGGTGTGTCTGAGGTATTGGCCCGTATCCGGTCCGCCCTCCGCCGGGCCGAGCGGCTCAAGCTGAGCCAGGGCATCCAGCGGGACTCCTATCAGATCAAGGACCTGACCATCGACCTGGCCAAGCACCAGGTATTGCTGGCCGGTGAGGAGGTCCATTTCACCCAGAACGAGTTCAAAATCATCGAGCTGCTGGCCATCCATGCCGGCAAGGTGCTCACCTACGACTTTATTCTGGAACACATCTGGGGCCCCTACGGCGGCAGCGGCAGCAACCAGATTCTGCGGGTCAATATGGCCAACATCCGCCGGAAACTGAAGGAAAACCCCTCTGAGCCCAAATATATCCATACCGAACTGGGCATTGGCTACCGCATGCTGGACGACTGATTTAACAGCATTTTTATAGCGTCCTCCCCTGTATTGACACCTATTTTATCCCATATTCGCTATAATGAGCCCTGTGAACCGGATTGATGTTTCGCAAAGCCCCAATCTGCCGCAGGTCTGGCCGGTGTAGTCCGTCTCTCTCCAGGACGAAGCCCTCTATCTGCCAGACTGCGGAAAACCGCCCCCCTTCCGCCAAAGGGGGGCGGTTGTTTTTTTATTTGGATGGGAAACCCTGCCCGCTATTCCATCCCCAGCGCCCTCTGCTAGGTCAGTTCCCGGCGCAGCTTCTCCAGCGCCCTCCGCTCCAGCCGGGACACCTGCACCTGTGACACCCCCAGCACCCGGGCGGTGTTCATCTGAGTGAGACCTTTGTAGTACCGCAGCAGGAGCACCTGCCGTTCCCGTTCGGGCAGGCCGGAGATAGCGGAGCGCAGGGTGAGCCGCTCCACCATCCCCTCCTCTTCGTTCCCGGTTGTGAGTATCCCCTCCAGTGTGAGACCGTCCGTCCCCGTTTCCGCCTGGAGGGAGATCACCGGCTCGGCGGCCGTCTCGGCGGCGGCGATGTCCTCAGGGGAGAGACCGGTGGTCTCCGCCAGCTCTGACAGGGTGGGTTCCCGCCCCAGCTCGGCGGCCAGCCGAGCCCGGGCCCCTCGAATGGCGGTCCCCCGCTCCTTCAGTCCCCGGCTCACCTTCACCGGCCCATCGTCCCGGAGGAAACGTCGAATTTCCCCGGCGATTTTTGGCACGGCGTAGGTGGAGAACTGGGTGCCGAACTCCGAATCAAACCCCTGAATGGCCTTGAGAAAGCCCAGACAGCCCAGCTGATACAGGTCGTCAGGCTCTACCCCCCGGCCGTAATACCTGCGGACCACGCTCCAGATCAGGCCGTTGTTCTCCAGCAGCACCTGCTCACAGGCGTCCCGGTCGCCGCCCCGGGCGGCCTCCAGCAGAGCGGAGCCGGCGAGCTGCCCGCTCACCGCCCGGCCCGGCGGGAGATTCTCCGGGCCATAGTGACGGTGGTCCCCCTCCCGGGGGCGGAGCGGACCTTCAGGGTATCCATAAAGCTCTCCATGATGGTAAAGCCCATACCGGAGCGTTCCTCGCTGCCGGTGGTGAACAGGGGGGTCCGGGCCTGGTCCACGTCGGCGATACCTACCCCCCAGTCCTTCACCACAATTTCCAGTATGCGGTCCTCCCGGATGCGCAGCTTCACCGACACTCTGCCCAGGGTGTCCGGGTAGGCGTGGACGATGGCGTTGGTCACCGCCTCGCTGACGGCGGTTTTGATATCGTTGACCTCCTCCAGGGTGGGATCCAGCTGGGCGGCGAAGCAGGCCGCCGCCGTCCGGGCAAAGCCCTCGTTGGCCGACCGGCTGGGGAACTCCAGGGTGACTTGATTTTCAATTTTCATATGTATCGTCTCCTTATTCAAACCGAACGATCCGCTCCAGCCCGGCGGCCTTGAACACCTTTCCGGCCTGGGCCGGGGTGTTTATCACCCGCATGGACCCTCGAACCTGCCCCATCCTCCGGTGGGCCCGGAGGAGCACGGCGATTCCGGAACTATCAGAAAACGTGAGCCCGCTCAGGTCCAGAGTGAGCTCCCTGGGCTGGGCCAGGTCGATGCGGCGGTCCAGCTCCTCCATCACCGCCTTGGCCTCGTGGTGGTCCAGCTCCCCCGCCACCAGGGCGGTGAGCTGGCGTTTGTCCTCTCTACAGATTACTGGCATATTGGCTCCTCTCCTTCGACGCATCCCATTATTTTCCAGTCCATTATAGGACAGGCCCCCTGTCGGATTTGCGGCCTTTCCGCCGCAGCGGCGAAAAAACGGACCGTCTCCACAAAGAGACAGTCCGCAAAATTTTTTGTCTGGCCTATTGACAAATGGAGAAAAAGCGTTATACTGTGCATATGGTATATATACACTAAATCCGATATGACAGCAGGGCGCCCTCCGGCGCGAGACCGAGCGCAGGCTTGCAGCCAGGACCGTCCCCGCTGTTGAAAGGCAGGCTAAATGGATATTATATTGAGTAACGCCAGCGGAAAGCCCATCTACGAGCAGATTACCGACCAGGTAAAGGAACAGATCATGGCCGGGACCCTGTCGGCGGGGGACGCCCTGCCCTCCATGCGGCTGCTGGCCAAGGAGCTGCGCATCTCGGTGATCACCACCAAGCGGGCCTACGAGGAGCTGGAGCGGGCCGGTTTTCTGGAGAACGTCCCGGGCAAGGGGTGCTTTGTGGCCCCCCAGAACCGGGAACTGCTGCGGGAGGCCCAGCTGCGGAAGGTAGAGGAAAAGCTGGCCCAGGCGGTGGAGGAGGCCCGGAAGGGGGCCATGCCCCTGGAAGACCTCCATGAGATGCTGGACATATTGTATAAAGGGGAAGAATTATGACAAATTGTATTGAAATCAAGGGGTTATCCAAGTCCTATGGGGACTTTGCCCTGAAAAATATCAACCTGACTCTCCCCGGCGGCTCCATCCTGGGGCTGATCGGCGAGAACGGCGCGGGCAAGACCACCACCATCAAATGTATTCTGAATCTCATCCGCCGGGACGTAGGTGAGATCACCCTGCTGGGCTATGACAACATCCGGGAGGAGCGGCTGGCCAAGCAGGACATCGGGCTGGTGCTGGACGAGTGCTTCTTC
>CANPFP010000032.1 GCA_947573385.1 uncultured Bacillota bacterium
AGGCGCAGGAGCTGGTGACCGGAGGCACCGCGACGGGCGGCCACATCGAGTACGCAGTAGGCGATACGGTGAGTGACGGCGACTATAAGCCAACCATCCCCACAGAGACCAATGCGGGCAGCTATGTGGTACATTACAAGGTAGTGGGCGACGGCAACCACGAGGACGGTACAAAGGAAGGCTCGGTCACAGTGACCATCAGTCCGAAGGAAGTTATCAGTCCGATCATCACGGTGTCCGGCAGCTATTACTATGACGGAAGCGCACAGGAACCGGGTACCGCGAATGTCAAGGTGGAGGACGGCGCCACGCTCATCCCCGACACCGAGTACACCCTGTCCTACCGCGACAACGTCAACGCCGGTACGGCGACGGTCATCGTCACCAACGCCAACGGCGGCAACTACATCGTAAACGGTACGGGCACCTTTGAAATCACGACGGGCGCCGCGTCGGTGGCGACGCTCCCGAAGGGCTTGGAAAATCTGCCCTACAACGGCACCGAGCAGGCGCTGATTGAGGCGGGCACCGCTTCCAACGGAACGATGGTGTATTCCCTGAGCGAGACCGGCGAGTATACTCCGGCCATCCCCACCGGGAAGGCGGTTGATACCTATACCGTCTGGTACAAGGCCCAGGGCGACAGCAACCACAGTGACAGCGAAGCACAGTCGATAACCGCATCCATCACCAAGAACACCGTAACCAAGCCTACCGTTCAGTTGACGCCGCCCTCGGTGACGTTTAACGGAGAGAAGCAGGAGCCTACGGTCACAGTCAAGGACGATAACGGTTTTGTGATCGACGGTAGTGAGTACACGGTGGCCTATCTGGATGAAAATAACAACAGCGACCTGATTCAGACAGGCACATACGCTCTGACCATTACCAGTACAGGCAGCAATTACGATTTTGCCGGCGCTGTTATTGACGAAGTGTTCAAGATCACCCCGGCGGGCCAGACGTCTCTGACCATCACCGGCACACGGGAGCGTGTCTGCTATGGCGACATCATCCAGCTGGGGACCACAGGCGGCAATGGGACCGTAACTTGGACCGTGAGCGACGGTAATATCGCCGACATTACCAACGGCCTGCTTACAGTCAAGGGCGTGGGCTCTGTCACGGTGACGGCCACCAGCACCAAAACCGGCTACGCCGACCAAACCGCCACATGGTCCTTCTATGCGGAGAAAAAGCAGGTCACAGCCGTTGTGACAGCGGCAGACAGGGCCTACACTGGCGACACGACTGCTACATTGACCGTCTCCATCAGCAGCGGCCTGGTCTCCGGCGACAGCATTACCGGCGCACAAGCGGAGGGGCATTTCACGGATAAAAATGTCGGGGAGAACAAGACCGTCATCATTGACAGCCTGACTTTCCCGGACGATATCAAGGAAAAGTACGAAATCGTCACCCCTGTTGCCACCACCGCGACGATTTTCAAGGCGGATGTGGATGGAACAAAGGTGACAGCCCCCACGGCGAAGACCGGACTGGAATACACCGGCTTGGCCCAGGCCCTGGTGTCCGAGGGCTCCTCGCCAGATGGCATCATGGAGTACTCCCTGGACGGCAAAACCTATTCCGCCAGTCTTCCCGCCGGCACTGACGCGGACGATTACGAGGTCTGGTACCGGGTGAAGGGCGACGGCAACCACAACGACAGCGCAGGCACAAAGCTGGCCGGCAAAGTGACCATCGCCCCGCAGACTGTGAATAGTCCCACCATCGAGTTCAATCTCCCCGGCGCGACCTATGACGGCCAAGAGCACAAGCCTTCGGTCATCCTCAAGGACGCCCATGGCCGCGTAATCCCGGCGGCGGAGTACACCGTGGATTACGGCAGTACGAACTGGAAGGACGTGGGAGACCACACGGCCACGATCACCGGCAAGACGGACGGTAACTACAGAATCATCGGAACGCCCTCCAAGACATTTACCATCCTCCCGGCGGGGCAGAGCCCGCTGTCCATCGTGGGCCAACCCGGCGAGGTCTGGTATGGCAGCGTCTTTACCCTCAGCACCAACGGCGGCTCTGGAACGGGGGCTGTGACCTGGGAAACCAGTGACAATACGGTCGCCTTTATCAACAGCCAGACCGGCCGGGTGGAGATCAGGAAGGCCGGCGGACCGGTCACCATCACGGCGAGGAAAGCCGCCGGCGGCGGCTACAGAGAAATGACGGCCACTTGGACGTTCAGCGCGGAGAAGCGGCCCGCCACGGCGATTGTGACTGCCCGGAACAAGCCTTATAACGGCGATGCTGCGGCAACACTGGATATTTCCTGGAAGGACGGCGGCCTGATCAACGGCGATACCATCACGCTGAACCTGACCGGCACGTTTGACGACGCCAACGTGGGCGCGGACAAGATCGTCCGGATCACCCTCAACGGCGACCTCCCCGATGGCGGCGGCAAGTACGCAGTCACCTACAACAACACAACCACCGCCTCCATCACCGCCCAGGCGGCCACGGTGTCCGGCGTGAATGCGGGTCCTTGGACCTACGACGGCAGCGAGCAGCCCCTGTTCAGCGGCGGCACGGCCACAAACGGGACCATCGTCTACTCCCGGAACGGGGTTGACTTCATGGAGAACGTTCCCACAGAGACAAACGCGGGCAAGTACACGGTCTATTACAAGGCCCGGGGCAACACGAACTACGCCGACAGCGATGTGCGCATGGTGGAGGTAACCATCCAGCCCAAGACGGTGACAAATCCCACCATCGAGCTGTCATCCGATAGCTTGGAGTACGACGGTACCGCGAAGGAGCCCGATGTGACCGCGGTCAAGGACGGTTCGACCGTGATTCCGTCCGGCGAGTACACGGTGAGTTACAGCAACAACGTCAATGTGGGCACGACAGCCAAGGTTACCATCACCGACGTCTCCGGCGGCAACTACGCCGTCAGCGGCAGCAGGAACTTTGCCATCACGGCGGGGATTCCCGCGCTGACAGCAGAACCCCAGCCTAAAGACCTGACCTACACCGGCAAGCCCCAGGCACTGGTGACAGCCGGCACCGCAGTCAATGGCAAGGTGATGTATTCCTTGGATGGCGGCGAGTACGGTACCGCAATCCCCAGAGCGACCGACGCGGGAGATTACGAAGTCGCATATAAGGTAGTGGATGAAAACGGCAAAGACGCTACCACAGAGGAGTATGTGTATGTGACCATCGACCCGAAAGAGGTCACACCCATTATCCGGCTGGAGAATCGGAGCTCCTATTCGGTGGCCTACAACGGCAAAGCGCAGGAGCCCGATGTGACCGTGTATGTGGAGAGCAAGCTGTATACCGGATTCTATGATGTGGACTATGCCAACAATATCAACGTAGGTACCGCAGAGGTCACTGTGCAGAGTGCCGAGGGCGGCAACTACCAGTTCCTGGCGTTCAAGACCTTTGAGATCACCAAGGGCAAGGCGGAATTCCTGAGCAAGCCGACCGCCAAGACAACCCTGGCCTACAACGGCACGGCCCAGAAGCTGGTGAATCCCGGGTACGCGAAAGACAGCGGCGTCGTGCTCTATTCGCTGGACAACTCCGCATATACCACGGCGATCCCCACAGGTATCAACCGGGACAGCTACACGGTTTTCGCCAAGGTGCAGGGCAGCAGCAACTACGAGGAGAGCGACGTTGTGGTTATCCCCGTGGAGATTGGCGTGAATACCGTGAAGAACCCCAACGTCTCTCTGTCCTCCTCCAGCTTCCCCTACACCGGGAACGAGGTGAAACCCACCGTCACCGTGAGCGATGACGACGGCAATGTGATCTCTGCCGATGAGTACACCGTGACTTACAGCAACAACGTGAATGTGGGCCCGGCCACGATCAGTATCAAGAGCAAGACGGCCGGCAACTACAGCTTTACGGCCAGCACCACCTTCACCATCCTTGACGCCGGCCAGATCCCGCTGACCATCACCGGCAAGCAGGATACCGTCTACTACGGCGACACGCTTCACCTCGGCACCACCGGCGGCTCCGGCAACGGCGCGGTAACGTGGGAGGCAACGGGACCGGTTGACAGACTTGGCGACGGTCAGTATAAGATCACCAAGTCAGGCAGCGTCACCATCACGGCCACCAAGGCCGCCAGCGGCAATTACGCGGTCTCCACCGACACCTATACGTTCTACGCCAAGCCCAAGCCGGTCACCGCCATCGTGACGGCGGCCAGCAAGCCCTACGACGGCAAGAATACTGCCACATTGACCGTTACCATCAACCGCAGTGACCTGGTGGGCACAGATACCTTCACCGTGACAGCGGAAGGCCATTTCACAGAGACGAGCGTCGGGGAAAACAGGACTGTTATCATTGACGACCTGACGATCCCGGACGGTGTCAGTGAAAAATACGACATCAGCTGGTCCGCAACGACCACAGCGTCCATTACCCCGAAGCCCGCCAGCGCGACGAGAGAACCGGCGCTTCAGACTGCGTCTTTGACCTACAACGGCAGTCCCCAGCCGCTTCTGGCAGACGGCGGCGAGGCGGCAGGCGGAACTATCTTCTATTCCGTGGACGGCGGCATCAGCTACAGCCGCAATGCCATGGCCACGGACGCGGGTAACTACGACGTCTGGTACAAGGTGGCCGCCGGCGACAAGAACCACGAGGACAGCGCGCCTGTGAATCTGGGCACTGTGACCATTATGGCAAACACGAATATGCCCACTGTCCTGTGTACTCCGAGCTCGGTTCCGTATGACGGCAAGGAGAAGACCCCCAATGTTGAGGTCTGGGTCGATGACCGTATCGTCCCGAAGGATGAATATACAGCGGTCTTTGAGGAAGGCCGGACCAAAGTGGGCACTTACAAAGTGACTGTCACAGACAAACCGGGCGGGAACTACGAGTTTACCGGTTCTGCGGAAGGAAGCTTCGAGATCGTGGCCGACGGCCAGAATCCCCCGTCTATCATCACCGACAAGGCTGTCGTCTACTACGGCGATACATTCCGTCTCAGCGCGATGGGCGGTTCCGGAAACGGCCCAATCCAGTGGGAGATCAAGGAAGGCGCTGCTGTTGCGGCGGTGGATAAGGACACTGGCGTGGTAACGGTAAACGGCGTAGGTAAATTTGTCGTCGAAGCGTACTATGGGGCTGTGGACGGCTACAGCGAATCCGGCAGGTCCAGCGTAACCCTCGTTGCGGACCCCAAGGTTGTGACCCCGGTGGTGCTAATCGCGCCGAAGTACTACGACGGCAATACCAATGTTGCCACCGACGCCATCAAAGCCACTGTGAAACTCCGTGATCTGGTCGAGGGTGATTCCATCACCATCGCCGGCTTGAGTGCCACTTATGACAGCGTAAACGCTGGTACAAACAAGATCGTCATGCTGGATTATTCCAAGGTGGCTGTTGCCGGCACCAATCCAGACCGATACGTCATTGACTGGCCGGACAGTGTCACAGGGACAATCGACAAGGCAAAGGTGGAACTGGTCAACCGCCCCGCTGCTTCCGACCTGACGTACGACGGCAGCGCACACCCCCTTGTCACCAGAGACACAACGGTTAACGACATCGGTACAATCAAGTACAGCCTGGACCAGAACAGCGGGTATTCGGAGAATATCCCCACCGGCACCAACGCCGGAACATACACCGTCTGGTATAAGGTAGAGGACGACGTGAACTTCACCGGTATCCCCGCCTCGCCTGTCGAAGTGGAGATCAAGAAGGCGACCCCGAAGATCAATACTTACCCCACGGCATCCGGTACTGCGGGACAGCTGCTGAGCGATATTAAATTGAACGGCGGCGCAATAGAAGGTAGTGTGACGGGCAAGTTCGCTTGGGAGAATGGCAGCGTCGAAGCTGTAAACGGCACTTCGTATAATGTGATCTTCACGCCGGACCCGGACTACACTGCCAACTACAACACGGCCACAATCCAAGTCCAAGTGACCGTCACCAGCTCCACTCCCAGCGGCGGCGGTTCCAGCTCCGGCGGCACTGCCACCAGCAGCATCCCGACAAAGACCACCGTCCAGAACGGCACGGCGAGCACCGTAGTGAGCGCCGCAGACGGCAGCAAGCTGGTGCGCGACGCGGCGGCGAATCAGAGCCAGAGCATCGTCATCAAGCCGGAGATCACCGGCAACGTGACCAAATCTCAGGTCTCTATCCCGGTCTCCACCGTGAGCCAGATGAGCCGTGAGACCAGCGCGGCCCTCACCGTCTCCGCCCCCATCGCCGACGTGACCATCCCCAATGGGGCGCTGGATACCCTGAGCCAGGGCGGCGGCACCCTCAACGTAGTCACCGAGCAGGTGGAGCAGGGTATTGCCCTGACCCTGACCGCCGGCGGCAAGGCGGTGGAGAACGTCCCCGGCGGCGTGACCCTCTCCGTTCCGGCGGCGGACGCCGGCCCCGGCACGGTGGCAGTGCTGGTCCACGAGGACGGCACCCGGGAGACGCTGCGAAAGAGCATCGTGGAGGACGGCAAGGTGAACATCCCCCTCAGCGGCTCCGCCACAGTGGAGATTGTGGACAACAGCAAGAGCTTTGCCGACGTCCCGTCCACCAACTGGGCCGCCGACGCCGTGGCTTTCGCCAGCGCCCATGAGCTGTTCAGCGGCACCAGCGAGACCACCTTCAGCCCGGACCAGTCCATGAGCCGCGGCATGCTGGCAACTGTGCTTTACAGCCTGGAGGGCCGGCCGGATCAAGACGGGACAGCCGAATTCAGCGACGTCAGCAGCGGCGCCTGGTATGCGGACAGCATTGCCTGGGCCACAGAAAACGGCATCGCAAGCGGCTATGGCAACGGCCAGTTCGGCCCTAACGACAGTATTACCCGGGAGCAGTTTGTAGTCATGCTCTGGAAGTATGCGGGAAGTCCTGTGACGAACAATCAGACCCTCGCTTTCACAGATGCAGACCAGGCCAGCGGCTACGCCCTGAAGGCGCTGCGCTGGGCAGTAGAGACCGGTATCCTGAGCGGCTATACTGACGGCCGGCTTGCCCCGGAGGGAACAGCAACCCGTGCCCAGGCGGCGCAAATGCTGAAAAACTTCATGGAAAACAGCTGAAAGACCCAACCCGCAACAACCGCCCTGCGCCAGTTTCGACGCAGGGCGGTTTTAACAGCTCGTCCTTACAATGTTGACGCCCATCCCCGGCGTAAGCACCTGTCCGCCTGCAACAACAACTTGACATTACAGTAAAAATATACTATTGTTATAGTTGCGAAAATGGCAGTGCACCTTTGTTTCCCAGCGTGAAATAATTAAGATACAAGTAGGTGGACAACAGAGATGGTAAACTTCGTCATTGGGTTGGAGTGCTTTGGTATCTGTCTGACCTTTGTGGCTTTGATTTTGTTGCTCAATGGGGATGGGGCCCGGGAACAAAAGCTGTTGATTTTTATTATGTGCGGCTCATTGGTGCAGAATGTGGGATACCTGCTGGAGCTGACCGCCCCAACCTGGGAAGCAGCCGTGGCGGCAGTGACAGTGGAAAATGTGGGTTCAGCCTTCGTTCCGCTGTGCTATTGCTGGTTTACATACACTTACTGCTATGCCCGCCCGCCCCGAAGGCTGTTGCGCATCCTTGGTGTTATCAACTTTTTTATATTGCCCACGGTGTTTTTCAACTGGAACGGCCTGTTCTACCGGGAATTTCAGTGGCTGTCCACCGCAGACGGGTTTCACTATATCAGCATCTCCTATGGCCCCCTGTACATACTGTTCCTGATTACCCGCATCATAATACCCTACGCGCTCTCCATCCATACCCTGATACGGGCGGTTCGTCTCCGCTCGGACCAGCAGGTCAGCCGCCAGTATTGGACCATTCTTGGCATCTCTTCGCTGCCCGTTGTGGTACTCGTCGTCTATGTGTTCAAGCTCGTTAATGTGTTCGACCTTACCCCGGTGACCCTGGCAATCGCCATGTCCATGGTGGTGATTGTGGTGTGGAGCCGGCGCAATTACGATTTTCGCCATTTGGCGGCGGAAAAAGTATTGGAAAGCCTGGGGGATGGAGTGATCGCGCTGGACGACCACAACAGGCTGATTAGCTATAACCGGGCCGCCGCCCAAATTTTTACCGGCCTGCCCGCCCATAAGCTGGGGGAAAATATTCGGGTGTTGGAGGGCTTCAGGGAGGAGATGCTCAACGAAAACATCCCCTGGAGTTTCTCCCTCAACGGGCAGCACTACGAGAGCCACAGCAAGCATATCGTGGATGAAAACGGCCGGAAACAGGGCTGTGTCATTTTGATCCTGGACATGACCGATATCAAGGCCTATATCAACGAAATTAAGAGGGTGCGCCAGCAGGCGGAGAAGGCGAACATCGCCAAGAGCGAGTTTCTGGCCAACATGTCCCACGAGATACGCACCCCCATGAACGCCATCATCGGACTGAATGACATCATCATGGAGGAGTGCGTCGATCCCCAAATCTACGCCCATGCTAAGGATGTGCAGTCGGCGGCCAAAAATCTGCTGGCTATTATCAACGACATTTTGGATCTGTCCAAGGTAGAGGCGGGCAAGATGGAGCTGATATATGGGGATTACCACCTGAAAACCGTAGTCGGCGAGGTGGTGGGCATGATGGATATGGCCGCCTCCAAGCGTGGACTGCTGCTGAAATATGAGTGTGACGAGACCCTTCCCTGCCGCTACAACGGGGACGAGGGGCGGATCAAGCAGATTTTAATCAATATCCTCAACAACGCCATCAAATTTACCAAAGAGGGCTATGTAAAGATCAGCGTTACCGGCGGGCCCGGAAAACGGGATGATGAGGAGCTGATTTTGTTCCAGGTGGAGGACACCGGCTGCGGTATCCAAAAGGAGGACCTGGGCAAGATATTCGAGGATTTCCGCCAGGTGGACTCCAGGAAAAACCGGAGCGTGGAGGGCACCGGCCTGGGACTGGCGATTGTCAGGCACCTGGTTGAGCTGATGGGCGGTCTCATTGATGTGGACAGCGTATACGGCGAGGGGACCACGATTACCATCACCATTCCACAGAAGATTGTAGATCACCGCTCTATCGCGGAGGTGCCCGAAATTCCGCAGACTGAGCTGAAATATATTGAGACCTTTTCTGCCCCCGGTACAAAAGTGCTCATCGTGGACGACAACCTTATTAACCGCAAGGTGGCCCGGGGCTTTTTAAAGAGTTATGCCTTGGACCTGGACGAGGCTGGAAGCGGACCGGAAGCCATCGAACAGGTGCGGCAAAAGCGGTATAATATTATCTTTATGGATCATATGATGCCTATGATGGACGGCATTGAGGCGGCGGAGATTATCCGCAGAGACTGCGGCGAAAATGGGACCGCGCCGGCTATCATTGCCCTTACCGCCAACGCCATGGAGGGAATGCGGGAGCAATTTCTGAGACATGGATTTCAGGATTTTATTGCCAAGCCTTTGGACAGGCGGGAGCTGGGGCAGCTGCTGGCCCGCTGGATTCCGGAGGAGCGCCGGCGACCCGCCGGCGAGACGGAGGAGCACAAAGCTCTGGACCCGGACACCTTCTCCATCGAGGGGATTGACATAGAGACCGCTTCCCGGTATTATGTCGGTGATGAGACGGGGTTTGTTGATCTGCTGGAGCTGTACCACATGGACGGTCAGCGCAAATCCAAACTCCTGTGTGAGCTGGCGCGTTCCGATATAGAACGCTACTGTGTGGAGGTACATGGGCTGAAGAGCGCGTCGGCCAACATCGGGGCGATGGAGGTCTCTGAAATGTCCCGCGCCCAGGAGAACGCAGCATCCAAAGGGGATACAGAGTTTATTGAGCAGCAGCTCCCTTCCCTGCTGGAAGCATATGAGAAGCTTCTGATGAATATTGGGCTGTTTTTAGACCGGAGACACCAGAACGACCCACAGGAGGAGAAACGGCCCACCCTGCCCGATCAAGAGCTGAAGGAGCGGGTGAGGGCGGCTTTGAGCGAGCTGGAAAATTTCAGGTCGCAGGCGTGTGCCGGCATTGTGGAGGACGTTCTGCGCCATGCGCTGTCCCGTGACACGTCGGACAGCCTGAAAGAGATACAGGGACAGTTAAAGCTGTATGAGGACGACAACGCAGAAATGTTGCTGGGACAGCTTTTAAGTAAACTTGAAAGGGAGGAAGGGGAACATGCTTAAGCCGGGAAAAGATGACGGCAGAAAGCGTATTCTGGCAATAGATGACGCGGCGATCGTCTTGAAGCGGATTACAGACGCTTTGGAGGAATTTTATGATGTAGTTACGGTGAATACCGGCTCGCGGGCTCTGCGGTACCTGGAGACGGAAAAGCCGGACCTGATTCTGCTGGATATCCGTATGATGCCCAAGGATGGATTTGAGACTTTGCAGGAGATTCGCGCCATGGAGGACCGGGCCGATATCCCAGTCATCATGCTGACAGGGGTGGAGGACAAAAACTCGGTGATAGAGGGCATTAAGCTGGGAATTTGCGACTATATCCTAAAGCCCTTTTTTCCCGACGATCTTTTGGAACGGATCCGTCTGGCCTTGGAGCACAGCGAGGGGAATTACACACAGCCAACCGGGGAGGAGTCTTGACTTATGAATGCGGCAATAACGCAGGAGGAGCTTGTCCGAATATTGGACCAGGCCCTTCAGGAGGTGACGGAATGTACCGCCGGCGTGTGCCTGCACCAGGGAGATCAACCGCTGGGAGAGGACCTGTGTACCGTCCACATCACCTTTAACAAGGGCTTCAGTACCAGTCTCACCCTCTGTGCTGACACCAGCCTTCTGGCTCGTATGGCACAAAATTCCTTCCACGAGGATGCGGTGACCCCTGAGGACCTGGAGGAATTCAGCAAGGAGTATCTCAACGTGCTCTGCGGCAAAGTGACGGGGGCGATGTATCGGGCAACGCAGATTCCCGCCCATTTTGGACAGCCCACGTTTTATCACGGACGCTATGAGCCGGAGGGGCAGGAAATACAGTTCGTCCTCACCTACTCCGACGAGCACAGCAAGGGCGCACAGCTGATTCATCATGTGCCCTGTTCCAGCGAGGACGAAACCGCTTTGGATGAAATCTGACGGAAGGGAGTATTGTAAGATGAGCAAAAGAATTATGGTGGTGGATGATTCCCGGCTGGTCAGGGTTCAGCTGGAGGACGCCCTGAAGGGAACCGAATATGAGATTGCGGCATATTGCCGCAGCGGAGAGGATGCCATTGAACAATATGACGCGGTGAAGCCTGATCTGGTGACCATGGATATTATTATGCAGGGCATAGACGGGCTGGATGCCGCAGAAATCATTTTGAAAAATCATCCGGACGCAAGGATTGTGATGGTCTCATCCCTGGCCTATGACGATACCTTTGAGAGAGCCAAGGCAATTGGGGCCAAGGGTTTTATTGATAAGCCGTTCCACCAGGAACAGCTGTTGAATATATTTGAACAGGCATTGGCGTAGGTCCTGTTTTATCGGTGCTGGCACAGAAACCGGATGTGAAGCTCCATAAAAATCAGCGGCGCCACAGTGAGGAAACTGTGGCGCCGCTGATCGTATTTTTCAGAAGGATAGTGGATCGTTTAAGATGAAAAAGTACTATGGCAGCACTTCGATTTGACACATCTCCATTGTTTTCAGCGCCGCCTGGTGGCTGATTGGCGTCACGCCGGCGCAGGCGGAAGCGATGACCCGGATGGGGGTTTCGGGAAGGTATGCTTTCAGGAGCAACGCGTTGGAGACAACACAGATATCAGTACAGAGACCCACAATGGTAATCTCCAACTCGTCCGTTTTTGCCAGGGCCGCTACCTTTTCCGCCAGCTTTTTTGAGGCGAAGGTGGACTTCCCCATGATTGCCGCACCATTCAGTGCCGCTGTGATTCTGGGGTGGAGATTCCAGCCCAGAGTCCCCTTGATACAGTGGGGAACCGGCAGCTTTTGTCCCTCCTGAGTTTCCAGGTAATTGCTGTCGTGCGTGTCCCGGGTGGCAATTATGTCCTCCAGAGGATACTTATAGATTACCTGAACAACCTTGTCAATAATTGCTTCTGCTTCCAAGGTGCCCAGAACGCCATCAATAAAATCGTTCTGCATATCAATGACCAACAGAATTTTCCGCATGATTAGCAAGCTCCTTTCGCATTTATCGTCAGGAGACAAGTATAGCACAGTTCCTGTGATTTGTAACCATCGAATTATTAAATCCCGGACCGTATATTAGAAAATTCCTAATAAATGATCCACACAATAAAACATTTGTCAAAACATCGGCGTATTGTTTATCTTGACACCGATACTTGTTTGGCCTTATATTAGAAGCATATTCTGATGATATCTCTTTTCCCCCATGAAAAACCACACCGAAATTCCCCTTTCCTCTTGAAAGCTGGCGAAAAAAACTGTAATATATTATAACATCCGCCGGCGAAATGGTATCAACGATGTGGGTTTTACTTGTGGTGAAATCCAATCGGTGTTGGATTGTTTTGATTTTGCCCTACAGGAAAAGTTTTCTTACGAAGAAAGGATAGCAATAGCAGTGGAGCTTTCCGCTGCAATCGCAAAGGAACCGATATGAAACGATGCCGTTTAACCGCGCTTTTTTTCGCGCTGCTGCTGTCTTTGTCCGCCTGCGGCGGCGGGGATAGCCCTGCTGTTTCGGTCTCCACCCCGGGGGATGTCAGTCAGGGGACGGTCCAGCCCCCCAAGGTACTCCCGTTTACTTTGGCCTTCTACCCGGAGTACAGTCTCCATCCCACCCTGGCGGGCAACCGGACCAACCTCACCCTGACCCCTCTGCTGTATGAGAGCCTGTTCACGGTGGACCCCTCCTTTCAGGTCCAGTCTCTGCTGTGCAGCAGCTATACCGTCAGTGAGGACAAGCTGGTTTGGACCCTCAACCTCCGCCCCGGCATCACCTTCTCTGACGGCACCCCTCTCACCGGACAAACAGTGGCCGACGCTTTGAACCTGGCCCGCGCCCCGGCCAGCCGCTACCGGGAGCGGCTGGCTGGTGTGGCCGCTATTACCGTCCAGGATGAGAGTCCCAACCAGCTCGTCATTACTCTTGGACGGCCCAACGGTTCCCTGCCCCTGTTGCTGGACATCCCCATTGCCCTGGGAAATGGGGAGCGCCCCGTCGGCACCGGGCCCTATGTGCTGTCGGAGGACGGTCTGTTCCTGACCGCCCGGTCCGGCTGGTGGCAGAAGGATAAATCCCTGCCCATTCAGTCAATTCCTTTGAGGACCGTCTCCGAAAGTGACGAGCTGATATACGCCTTTGACGGCGGAGAGATTTCCCTGGTAGACGTGGACCTGATGGCAACCAACGCCACCGGCTACGGGGGCAATTACCAGACCTGGGACTATCCCGCTGCAGACTTCCTCTACCTGGGCTTTAACACCCAGGCGGGGATCTTCCGCTCTGCTGAGGCCCGCCGGGCCGTCTGGCTGGCGGTGGACCGGGACACCATCGCCACCACCATCTACGCAAATCACGCCATCTCTACCCTTTTGCCCGTCCACCCGGCCAGCGGACTGTATCAGCCTGGCGGCGAGTCCCTGGCCTACAATCCAGAAGCGCTGGCAGCCCAGGTGGAGGAGCTGCGTTTGAAGGACAGTTCTCTGGTGTTTCTGGTGAACAGTGAAAATGTGGCTAAGGCCGCTGCTGCCCAGCTCATTGCCTATCAGCTGGAGACGGCCGGTTTCGTGGTGGAGCTGAGACAACTCCCCTTTGAGGAGTATACCGCGGCTCTGGCCACGGGGGTGTTTGACCTGTATTTGGGTGAGACGATGTTTACCGCTGACTTTGATCTGGCCCCTCTGCTGTCCTCCGACGGAGCCCTCAACTACGGCGGCTGGCGTGGGGAAGAGACCGACGCCCTCCTGGCTGCTATGCGGGCCGCCGTTCCGGAGGAAAAGGCTGTCCATGCCGGGGCGTTCTTTGCATTGTTCAGCGAACAGGCCCCCATTGTCCCGATCATCTTTAAAAATGGCTCCGTTCTCACCCAATGGGGCCAGTTGTCCGGGCTGAATCCGGTGCGGGGAAACGCATTTTATCAGATTGAAAATTGGAGTATTAAATAGAAAACGGAGGAGAGCAACCATGAGTGTTTACCGCTGCTATTCCAAGAAAAAAGAGGGCTTTGATGTGGAGGCCCAAGGCCTGTGCAAGCAGCTGCAGGAGCAGCTGGGTATTTCCGCCCTCCATTCGGTAGAGATTCTGAACCGGTACGACGTGGAGCGAATCGACCGGGATGTCTATGAGCGGGCGAAGACAATTGTCTTCTCTGAGCCCCAGGTGGATGTGGTCTATGACGAGGACTTCCCCATGCCCCGGATGGCGGGGGTCTTCTTCGCCGTGGAGGCCCTGCCGGGGCAGTTCGACCAGCGTGCCGACTCCGCTGCCCAGTGCATCCAGCTGATGGCCGGGGTGGACCGGCCCCTTGTCGCCTACGCCAAGATGTATCTGCTGTGGGGGGGGCTGACTCAGGAGGACCTGGACAAAATCAAGGCCTTTCTGATTAACCCGGTGGAGAGCCGGGAGGCCTCCCTGGGGAAGCCCGAGACCCTGGTGCGGGAGCACGCCATCCCTGACCATGTGGACACGGTGGCCGGCTTTACCGCCATGGACGAGGGGAACCTGTCCGCCCTGCTGGACAAGCTGGGGCTGGCCATGGACATCGACGATTTGAAATTCCTCCAAACCTACTTCCGGGATGAGGAGAAGCGGGACCCCACCATCACCGAGGTCCGGGTGGTAGACACCTACTGGTCTGACCACTGCCGCCACACCACCTTCTCCACCCACCTGGATCAGATCGAAATTCAGGACCCGGAGGTCAAGGCCGCCTATGAGCGGTATCTGGCCGCCCGGGTGGAGGTCTACGGCGAGGAGAAGGCGGCAAAGCGCCCCCAGACCCTGATGGACATCGCCACCATCGGCACCAAGGTGCTGAAAAAGCGGGGCCTGCTCCCCGAGCTGGACGAGAGCGAGGAGATCAACGCCTGCTCCATCCACGTCCCCGCCCAAGTGGACGGCGAGGAGCAGGACTGGCTGCTCATGTTCAAGAACGAGACCCACAACCACCCCACCGAGATCGAGCCCTTCGGCGGAGCGGCCACCTGCATCGGCGGCTGCATCCGTGACCCCCTCTCCGGCCGGGTGTACGTCCATCAGGCCATGCGCTTCACCGGCGCCGGGGACCCGCGCACCCCCTTTGACCAGACCCTGGAGGGCAAGCTCCCCCAGCGCAAGCTGTGCCAGACGGCGGCGGCGGGCTACTCCTCCTACGGCAACCAGATCGGCCTTGCCACCGGACACGTGGCTGAGGTGTACCACGAGGGCTACGTCGCCAAGCGGCTGGAGTGCGGCGCTGTCGTGGGTGCGGCCCCGGCGGAGAATGTGCGCCGGGAGCGGCCCGCGCCGGGGGATGTGGTCATCCTCCTGGGGGGCCGCACCGGACGGGACGGCATCGGCGGGGCCACCGGCTCCTCCAAGAGCCACAACAAGAAATCCCTGACCACCATGGCCTCCGAGGTCCAGAAGGGCAACGCCCCCGAGGAGCGGAAGATTCAGCGGCTGTTTCGGGATGGGGAGGTCACCCGGCTGATTAAGCGGTGCAACGACTTTGGCGCGGGGGGGGTGTCGGTGGCCATCGGTGAGCTGGCCGACGGCCTGGAGATCAATCTGGACGCCGTCCGCAAAAAGTACGACGGCCTGGACGGCACCGAGCTGGCCATCTCCGAGAGCCAGGAGCGTATGGCGGTGGTGGTGGCCCCCGAGGATGCGGACAAGTTCATCGCTGCTGCGGAGAAGGAGAACCTGGAGGCCTATCAGGTGGCCGTGGTCACCGAATCTCCCCGGATGGTGATGCGCTGGAAGGGCCAGAAAATCGCTGACCTGAGCCGTGAATTTTTGAACACCAACGGCGCGGTGAAGCACGCGGCTGTCTCTGTGGGCGAAAAGGACCGCTCCGCCTTTGGTCAGGAGTCCTTCAAAACCCTGCGGGAGATGGCCTCCAGTCTCAAATGCGCCTCCCGTCGGGGGCTGACCGAGCGGTTCGACGGTTCCATCGGGGCGGGTTCCGTCCTCATGCCCTTCGGCGGCAAATATCAGTCCACCCCCGCCCAGGCCATGGCGGCCCTGCTGCCCGTCCTGCCGGGGCAGGAGACCGACCAGGCCAGCGTCATGGCCTGGGGCTGCGACCCGGACGCCCTGTCCGTAGACCCCTATGTGGGGGCCTATCAGGCCGTTACCAACTCCATCGCCAAGCTGGTGGCCTCCGGCGCGGACTATAAAAACGTGTACCTCACCTTACAGGAATTTTTTGAGAAGCTCCGGGACGAACCGGCGCGCTGGGGCAAGCCCTTCGCCGCCCTGCTGGGGGCGCTGGACGCTCAGATGGACTACGCCGCCGCCGCGATCGGCGGGAAGGATTCCATGTCCGGCTCCTTCCTGGACAAGGACGTTCCTCCCACCCTCATTTCCTTTGCGATCGCACCCGTCAAGGCCCGGGAGATCATCACCCCTGAGTTCAAAGAGGCGGGACACCCGGTATATTTGTTCCTGGGCGATGGCACGGCAGAGGGACAGAAGGCCACCTGGGAGGAATTCCACGCCCTATGTCAGGCCGGTAAGGTGAGAGCCGCCTGGGCGGCGGAAAACGGCGAGGCCGAAGGGGTCATGAAGATGTCGTTCGGCAACCGCGTCGGTTTTACGAATGGCGAAGAGGAGTTGGCCTGGGATCTGCCCAACCCCGGCGCAATCGTGGCAGAGCTTACCGAAGCGGTCCCGGAGAGCCCCCGGGCGATCCAAATCGGAAGGACCACCGCTGAGCCCGTTATCAACATCGTACACGATTCCGCGCCGGTCGACGAGCTGCTGGCCCTCAACGAGGGCGTGCTGGAGTCGGTCTACCCCACCAAGGCGGGGACGTCCGAGGCGGTCCAGGCCATCTCCTGGGACAAGCGCTCCCCGGCGGTCTGCAAGCACAAGGTGGCCCATCCCAAGGCGGTGATCCCCGTCTTCCCCGGCACCAACTGCGAGTATGACACCGCCAAGGCCTGCGCCCGGGCGGGTATCGACCCGGAGATCGTGGTCATCCGCAACCTGACCACTGACTTTCTGGCCCAGTCCGCTCAGGCTCTGGAGGGGGCCATCCGGGGGGCTCAGATGGTGGTTCTCCCCGGCGGCTTCTCCGGCGGCGACGAGCCGGAGGGCTCCGGCAAGTTTATCGCCTCCTTCCTCCGCAATCCCGCCCTCAGCGACGCCATTATGGACCTGCTCAAGCACCGGGACGGCCTGATGCTGGGCATCTGCAACGGCTTCCAGGCCCTGGTGAAGCTGGGGCTGGTCCCCTTCGGCGAGATCAGGCCCATGGACGGCAATTGCCCCACCCTGACCTACAACCTGATCGGCCGCCACCAGAGCCGGTACGTTACCACCCGGGTGGCCAGTGTCAACTCCCCCTGGATGCTGAAGTGCGCTGTGGGGGAGGAGTACACCATTCCCATCTCCCACGGCGAGGGCCGTTTTGTGGCTCCCCCGGAGGTCATTGCCGGTCTGATTGCCAAGGGTCAGGTGGGTACCCAATATGTGGATCTGAAGGGTCGGCCCACTATGGACATCCTGGGCAACCCCAACGGCTCAATGGAGGCAATCGAGGGTATTTTCTCCCCAGACGGCCGGGTCTTCGGCAAAATGGGTCACATGGAGCGCCGGGGTCCCTTTGTGGGGCTCAACATCTCCGGGGACAAGCACCAGCCCCTGTTTGAGAGCGGTGCGGAGTACTTTAAATAAATCGCTGCGGCAAAGAAGACGACCTCCTCCCCGGAGCAGAAAAGGCTCCGGGAGAGGAGGAAACGGGCCAGGAAATTGATCCATCTCAAAAGCCGGAATACTCCTTTTTTTAATCCTTGTTGTTGCTGGCTGCCCTGTTGAGGAAGGTTTTGAGTATTACTGCCGCCCTGGTGAGTATTGCCCGTAGATGGCTTGGTGGTAGTTAAGTAGCTTGATGCTGCATAAACTTCTGTGCCATCGCGAGTTTGACACGGCTCCAGCTGCTGTAATCTCCTGTGTCTATTCCTGTGCGGGTGACTGATTGGCCTTTATTTAACTGCCCCGCTTTATCATCATCTGTACTTGGGCCACTGCGGAGATTCACCGTGCCTGTAGCCCAAACCGTTTCATTACAATCATTGAATGTTAAGGTGACTTCTGGTGTTTGCTCTGTCTCTACTGGACGCCATGCACGATATTGATCTGCATAATCCGCCGGAAACTTCTCACCATTTGTATCACAGAACGACACAAGCATATCCAATTCAAAATTGATTTGTTCCTCTTGTGAGGATGAATCGTAGGCGAGTTGGAAATATCTTGTTAATTCATCCCCCGGATAATGGTTCTTTTTCTTGATTCTCCTGGTTTCCTACTAAACCTGTATCTCCGTCGCTGGCACTTACAACCGGCTGATCTCCAATGCTA
Source organism: uncultured Bacillota bacterium (assembly GCA_947573385.1). Taxonomy (GTDB): domain Bacteria; phylum Bacillota; class Clostridia; order Oscillospirales; family Oscillospiraceae; genus Lawsonibacter. The sequence goes on from CANPFP010000032.1 coordinate 18,471, forward strand.
ATTACTCCAAAAGCATCCAAACTTTGTTGGCCTGTATCAGGGGTTGCATGCTCTGCGCTTACGTCCGGGGATGCGGTGTGGTCTTTCAGGCCGGTATATTTGCGGTCGGAGATCTTTCGTTTGCCCACCAGCAGCACGCTGTGTACCCCGTCGAACCGCTCTGAAGACGAGGTGATGTGCGCACCCCGGCCCATCAGGTAGAGCCGGACCTGCTCGTCTGCCATCACATAGGCCGGGTTGTGCAGGATGCGGGAGAGTGTGACATTATCCTGGGTACTGCGCTTCACCTTGGTAACCCCCTCCGCGGTCAGCCGACGGGCCAGTAGGCCCAGGGACATTCCCACCGTGGATCATCCTATGACAGGCCGCGGGAGGAAATGTTTGGGGTTTGGGGAGAGGGATGATTTTGCTTTTTGCTATCATGTTAGAGCAGCTCCCAGAAATAATGAGAAAAAAGGAAACGAGGTCAGGAATCTCAGGGCAAGGACGACAACGCGGCTCTGCGATTCCTGGAACGCTGAACTTTTCTCATTATTTTTGGGTGCTGCTCTAAGACTTCCTTTCAATGGGTCTTGAAAAGAAAAACACCGTGCAGGTTGTAGAACCTACACGATGTCGTTGCATTAGAGACTGTTTAAAATCTTCTAATAAGGATGGCGATGAGAGCAAAAGTAAGGATCTGAGCAGAGATAATAAGTTTGCGCTCACAATTTTTCCAAAGTCTGCGGAATTTATCAAGCCAGCCGAAAAGACACTCTCCCACCCAATGGCACGGCCGAACAACAAACTTGTGTAATTTGCTGCGCTTTACCACCTCGACCTGTTCGTTCTTTTTCGACCAGACACGGAAATGGTAATACACACTCTGACATCTGGGATAATCACTGGACAGCATCCGCCATTCCACCTTGGATCACGTTATATTTTTCCCGGCTGATATCACTTGGATATTGATGCATGTTCCACAGCTTCCGCTTGTTTTTTCCTATTATCTCCCCTCTGCCGTTTTTGTCAAAAGCTTTTAAACAGATTCTTGGATTCAGAGCTAATTGCGGTTGTGATGGGGGTGATCCATAACGACCTTGCAGGCTCGGGTGAGCTGGGCGAAAACGGTGGAGTTAAATCTGCCCTCATAGACAGTGAGCATAGGAATGCGGTCCAGCTTGGACAGTACGACATATTTAGGCACCAGGTTGGTAAGGGTAAGGGCCTTTACATCCGCTTCGCACTGCTTGCAGGTACACAGGCCGAATTTTTTGATATACGCAGGGGCTTTTTCTTCGACGAGTACCTGCATAATATTGGTGTAGGATACATCCTCCTCCGACGGAGCCGCAGGCTTTGAAGCAGGCTTTGCCGGCGCAGGCGCTGCGGCAGGTTCCGGTGCGGCGGGCTCGGCAGGGGAGTTGGCGGAGAGAAGCTTTTCAATTTCCTCCTGGGACATCTTGCCGCCGGAGGAAACAGGAGGAGCCGGTTCGGGCTCCGGTGCGGAGGTACTGGCGGAGAGAAGCTTTTCAAT
>CANPFP010000033.1 GCA_947573385.1 uncultured Bacillota bacterium
ATCCGTTGTGCCGCAAGGGGTTCAAAGTTTCAAAAACTCATTCCCACTCTATTGTCCCAGTAGGCTTCGTTGTCAGGTCAAAGAGGACACGGTTGACTCCCTTAACCTCACTGGTAATCCGTGCAGTGATATGCTGGAGCAGTTCAAAGGGCACATTCTCCACGGTAGCAGTCATAGCATCCACAGTATTAACCGCCCGGATAATGACACACCACTCGTCGGTGCGCTTATTATCCCGGACACCCACCGACTTCAGGTCAGGGATGGCGGTAAAGTACTGCCACACCTTGCCCTCCAGGCCGTTTTTGGCAAACTCCTCCCGGAGGATGGCGTCGGACTCCCGCACAGCCTCCAGCCGGTCCCGGGTAATGGCCCCCAGGCAGCGCACGCCCAGGCCAGGGCCGGGGAAGGGCTGACGGTAGACCATGGAATCGGGCAGACCCAAAGCCTTGCCACAGGCCCGGACCTCGTCCTTAAACAGCATCTTCAGAGGCTCCACCAGCTCAAAATCCAAATCCTCGGGCAGACCACCCACGTTATGGTGGCTCTTCACCGCCTTGACGGTTTTGGTGCCGCTCTCAATAATATCGGGGTAGATGGTCCCCTGGCCCAGGAATTGAATGCCGTCCAGCTTGCGGGCCTCCTCCTCAAACACCCGGATAAACTCCCCGCCGATAATCTTCCGCTTCTGCTCTGGATCGGCCACCCCAGCCAGCTTGTCCAAAAAGCGGTCCACCGCGTCCACATACACCAGGTTGGCATCCATCTCGTCCCGGAAGACCTGCACCACCTGTTCCGGTTCCCCTTTGCGGAGCAGGCCATGGTTGACGTGGACACAGGTGAGCTGCTTGCCCACCGCCTTGATGAGCAGGGCCGCCACCACAGAGGAGTCCACCCCGCCGGACAGGGCCAGCAGCACCTTTTTGTCCCCCACCTGATTGCGGATAAGCTCCACCTGATCAGCAATAAAGTTGTCCATATTCCAGTTGGTCTCGGCACCGCAGATGGTAAAGACAAAGTTTTTCAGGGCGGTCTGCCGCTCCTGGTCATCGGCGGGCCAGGGGTCGTCTCCCCGGTGGTCCACCAGCAGGGCGGGGATGTCGCAGTCGTAAATCTCCTGAGCCACGTCAATTTCTGCGCCGTCCACCACCCGGTTGGGGCCGCCGTTGAGGATAATTCCCTTCACATTGGGCAGGGCCTTCAGCTGGGCCAGCGTAATGTCGTGGGGATGAATCTCAGAGTACACTCCCAAGGCCCGAATTTCCCGGGCAACCCTGGGGTTCTCCTCACTGCCCAGATCCAGTACCACAATCATGTCCTGTTTCATTGGTGTCTCCTCCTGTTATTACAATTTCCGCCCTATTTTATCACAGGAGAGCCACCAACGCAAGAGCTATTGCGGTCCAATCTCCATCCTGGGCGCCAGTCTGCGCAGATGGAACAGGTCCGCCATAATCAGCAGGGCCACAATACAGGTGACAACAGCCGCAAAGACTGTCACGCCCGGCCACCACCCCCAGGGAAAAATCTGAGCCGCGCTCCCCAGCAGGGAGATGCAAGTAACCAGCAGCGTATAGGCCGTCCGGTGGCTGCGTATCCGGGCAGGCAGATTGTCGTCGTCCAGCTGAAACTCCTGCGCCAAGGCAGCCATGTCGGTGAGGAACTGAAAGTGGAAATACAGCATAGCCACCGTAACCACCAGGTCCAGGAAGGAGATTATTCCGTCGATATCCCGGCCGCTCCACGACAGAAACCAGTCCCCAAAGGAGTAACACGCCAGCAGCATACACAGTGGCCGCAGGAGGGCCAGGTCCCGGCGGAGACCGGACAGCTTACCGATGGCGGACAGCAGCAGCAGATAGCCCCCGAACCGGGGCAGGATGCTGATGTTGTTGATGTTGAAGTCGAAGGTCACCAGGAAGTACCCCCAGGCCGCCTGAGACAGGCCGTCGTGCAGCTGATTAGGTTCATGCAAGGCTCATCCCTCCTTTCACAGGGCGCAGGGTCAGCTCTGCCACTTTTTCCTCGTTGAGGTACAAGTCCGCTGCATAGGCGGAGGGCAGCTCAATGAATCCCTCCCGGCTGCTGCCGCCCCCGGAAAGGAAAATCTCATTTTCCTCATAATGTTCCCAGTCCAGACTGCGGCTTCCCCAGTCCTCCCCGTTGGAGCTGCTGCCGCTGCTCCCCACCGGTCCCGGATAGTGCAGCTCCGGTCTCTCCTCTTCTCCCCACATGGGCATGGATGCCACCCCCATGCTGTGATACTTGTCCCGGTCCTCAGGAGCACCGTGGTAGTCGGCCAGGAGAATCTGGTCAAACCAGCTGGTAAACTTCCCGTCCGGGATGGGGGTGGTGCCAAAGGAGGATTGGCTGAACCAGTTGGGCTCCCCGTAGCTGTCCACCTGGGAGGTGGTCTGCCACCGCATGCGCAGGGTAAAGTCCCCCGCTGTGGCGGTGTATTCCCAGGCGGGCAGGCCAAGGTTGCCGCCTATCCGAACATCCCCCTGCATGGCGGTAAACTCTCCCTGAGGGATAACGACCCAGCGGTCCTCCTCCTTCTCCGCCCGAAGGGGCTGGACAACCATCCATTGGGTGGCCGCAGTCCCGTCCCATTCCATTCCTTCCGGGATATCGTGCAGCGTCATTGCCAGCAGTCCCTCATAGGCGTTTTTCCCCACCTGTGCCAGATTATATATCTGGTAGCCGCGGGAGGGGTCAATTCCGTTGGGCAGTTTCTCATCATCGAGTCCCATCTCCTCCCAGGTCCACACCGGAGCGGTGAGATAGCCCTCCGCCAGCTGATTTTGTTCGGAGAAAGGGGCACACATGGCCCGATAGTCCGCCCGCTGTCTCAAAACCGCCTTGGCGTAGGTATCAAAGGCCCCGGCATAGGTGGTACAGCGGACCGTCCGGGCATAGGCCAGGTCGGCAGCGGCGAACCCGGCCATCCCCCGGTTGAACACCGGAGCCTTTTCCCCCGCCGCCATCGGGGCGGCCAGCACCAGCAGCACACACACCGACACCAGCCCCATCCCCGCCGGATAGCGCTTGAACCGGGCGATGGCCTCGATGCGCCGGCGGATGTTCTTCCCCCCATTGGCCACGGAGGAGGTGCCCGGGACCCGGGCATACCTGGCGTTGGCCATATCCAGGAGGATGCGGCCGTAGTCCCGCCGGTCCTCCCCCTCCAGCCGCTCCAGCACCCGCTGGTCGCAGAGGGATTCCAAATCGTTCCCCGCCCGGCCGGCGCAGTACCACAGTAGAGGATTGCACCAGTGGAGACACCGGAAGAGACAGATCAACAGCCCCCAGGCGGCATCGTGGTATTTTAAGTGGAGCAGCTCGTGGAGAATGACCTTGTCCTCCGTCTCCCTCCCGGCGGGCAGGGCCAGCACAGGCTTACACACTCCGCAGATAAATGCCGAGGTCAGGCCCTCCACCTCAACTGCGGGACATACGGGCAGACGGTAAACCTCCGCCACCGTACGGACCCGGCTGTCCTCCGCCGGACAGCCCTGTCTCAGGGCCAGCCGCAGGCGGACGTAGGAGAGTACATACCAGAACAGGAGCGCCCCCACCCCCACCCCATAAAGCACGAACAGCCACTCCCCCAATGTTCGAGGTGCTTCCAAAACGGGGAGCGGGACGGGGACAGTCACCCGGGCCAGGGCTCCGTACTCCCCAATGAAAAAGGAGCGGCACAGCTCCACAAGAAATGGCCAGTTGACCAGCACATACCGCCCCTGGAAGCCCGCCGGGAGAAGTAAAACCATCGCAAGCACGCCCCAGACAGCGAACTGCCACCGCGGGGACAGCTTGTCCCGAAACATGGCCTTGAGGACCAGCAGCAGCGCTGCCACCCCGGAGCCCGTCAGGGTCTGGAGCAGAAAAGACCAAATGTCAGTCATGGGCTACACCTCCATCTCGTCCAGCAGGCGGCGCAGCTCCTCCCGCTCCTCCGGAGAAATGGGCTTCTCCTTCAAAAAGGCCGCGATCAGGTCGCCGGCGGCCCCCCGGTAGACGTTCTGGAGAAAGCTGTCCCTGGCCTGAGCCCGGCATTCCTCCCGGCTCAGGGCCGCCCGGTATTTTCGGGGATAGCCCTCCTTGTCGATGGATACCAGCCCCTTGGTCTCCATGCGGGTGAGATAGGTGAGCACCGTGTTCCGGCTCCAGCCGGTCTCCGTCTCCAGCGCCCGGGTCACCTCCCCCAAGGCCGCACCTCCAGCGTCCCACAGGACAGCGAGCACTGTCCATTCCCGATCTGACAGCTTCATAAGGCCACCTCCTACAATTGTAGTCTCTTATATTATACTACACCTGTAGGAACTAAATGTCAACAAAAAAAAATCCACCGGCAAAGCCGGTGGCAGCTTGTCGAAAAGCGGCCTGTCCAAAGAAAGGTCTGTAAATCCGCTAGGGAGAGGTCGGCGGGGAATGCTGGAAGGTTATAATAACAGGCTTTTCCTCTTTGCACCACTTGAAAATTCTTCTTTGTATTGAAACCTCCATAATCCTCTTCGTAGCAATACTGTATGAAGGATTTTATTGTCTTCAAGATGGTATTGACATAATTTTCCTTCTTCCCTTGACCTGTTAAAAACTGTGTAAGCTGCTTGACCACACCAAGGGAAATATCCTCTACTTTCTCTATCATGGACTTCTCTTTACAGAAACGCAGAAAGAGATTGAGGTTGGTCCGATACCCCTTGATAGTTCGTGGGGTATACTTTCTAACCTCAATCTCAATCAAATACTCTCTGACAGCAGTCTCGATTTTCATAACTTTTTTCCTCCTTTTGCCGTGGCAATGTATGTCACACCAGAAGAAGAACGTATATCACAGCTCAAGCAGCGCATATCATAGCTGTAATTTTCACTCGTTTAAAAAGTTTAAAATCGGACTATTACTTGCCAAAAACAGGCTCTTTTTATTTGGAAAAATTCACTTACTCCTGATCCCAGTTGTGGTAGACATTCTGCACGTCGTCGTTCTCCTCCAGAAAGTCGATCAGCTTCTCCATGTTCTTGATGTCGGTTTCGTCGGTGAGCTTGACATAATTCTGGGGCACCATCTGCACGCCGGCCTCCAGGAAGGTGTAGCCCTTGGCCTCCAGGGCCTCGGTGACGGCGGCGAAGGCGTCGGGGTCGGTGTACACCTGGAAAACCTCGTCGTCGGCCTGCATGTCGTCGGCGCCGGCCTCCAGGGCATCCATCATGACGGTGTCCTCGTCCAGGTCCTCAGACTCAATGACGATAACGCCCTTCCGGTCGAAGGACCAGGACACGCAGCCGGTGGCCCCCAGGCCCTTGCCGTATTTGTCCAGCAGGTGGCGCACCTCGGGCGCGGTGCGGTTGCGGTTGTCGGTGAGGGCCTCCACGATGACGGCCACGCCGTTGGGGCCGTAGCCCTCGTAGACCACGTTCTCGAAGCTGTCGGTGTTGCCCGAGCCCAGGGCCTTGTCGATGGTGCGCTTGATGTTGTCGTTGGGCATGTTGGCCGCCTTGGCCTTGGCAATGACGGTGGCCAGACGGGAGTTGTTGGCCGGGTCGCCGCTGCCACCCGTCTTCACCGCCACGATCATCTCACGGGCGATCTTGGTAAAAATCTGGGAGCGTTTGGCGTCCGCCGCCCCCTTGGTCTTTTGTATGTTGTGCCACTTGGAATGTCCGGACATGAATATCTTCCCCTTCTTGTGTAATAGGCGGAAAGATTATATCACTGTTTTTTCCCGTTTGCAACCCCTGATGGGGCGTTTTTCCGGAAAATAAAAACATTCATCAAAATCAATCCTCTGTAAATTCAAACAGCGCTTCCACTGTCACATGAAAAACCTTCGCGATATCCATTGCCAGCTTCAGGGACGGATTGTATCTTCCGTTTTCCAGATGTACAATTGTTTCCCGGCGGGCGTGTACCAATTCCGCCAGCTCGCTCTGCTTGAGTCCCGCCTTTTCCCGATATTCCTTGACCTTCGTTTTCAGGGCCATATCAGACTCCCTTACTGTCCATGGCGCAGAATATCGCGAATTGAATCACAACTGAAAGGCCGCCTCAAACTCCTTTACTGTCCATCACGCAAAATATGATGAACCGTATCACAGCCAATACCAGTATCATCCCCACCAGCGCGTAACCCGCCATGGTCCCGTCTATGGCTTTGACAGCACTGGCAAAGGCGATCACAACAGCGGCAGCCACCATTATTTTTAACCCAATCGCATCCGTTCTGCGCAGATTTTGAATTGCCAACTCGTCCTTTTCTTCCTTGCTGTACTTGCGAATGCGGGCTGCCTGTATGACAAAAAATACAATGGTGAATGTAACAACCGCATTCTGGATCACATCATAATAATCATGCCAATCCCGCCTGGCCCACATCCAATAGTAGCTGACAAGGAGTACCGCATAAATAATTTTTGTTCCTACAATTTCCTTCAGGGTTACCTTAGACTTCATGGTTCATTCCTCCGTGTGATATATTTTTAACTCCCGTGGTGTTATAAATATATCACCCGCCCCTGGCCTTGTCAACCATGAAGTGTGAAGTATTTTTAACTTCTTATACGGCCGTTTTTCTTACAGCGCGGCTACTGCGGTCTCGATGGCCTCCTCCTCGGCCTGCATGGCGCGCAGGGTCATATCCAGCAGCTTGTCCAGCTCCCAGCCCAGCAGCTGAGCCCCGTTGGCGATCACGTCCCGGGAGCAGCCGGCTGCAAATTTCTTGTCCTTGAACTTCTTTTTCAGGGATTTCAGCTCCATATCCGCCGTGCTTTTAGAGGGCCGCATAAGGGCCGCCGCGCCGATCAGGCCGGTGAGCTCGTCGCTGGCGTAGAGCACCTTTTCCATCTCGTGCTCTGGCTTGATGTCCACCCGCAGGCCCCAGCCGTGGCTGGCAATAGCCCGGACGATGGACTCCTCCACCCCGGCCTGGCGCATCAGCTCCTGGGATTTCTCGCAGTGTTCCTCGGGCCACATCTCAAAGTCCAGGTCGTGGAGCAGTCCCACGATGGACCAGTATTCCGCCTGATCCCCGTAGCCCAGCTCCCGGGCGTACCAGCCCATAACGTGCTCCACCGTGACAGCGTGGCGCAGATGGAAGGGCTCTTTGTTGTACTTGGTCAGCAGGTCCCAGGCCTGGGAACGGGTCATGGACATGGTAATCTCTCCTTGTTTCAAATAAAGCGGGCCGCCGAGGGCGGCGGCCCCTACTCATTATGAACACAAATAACCCATTTTGTCAATAGGCCACCACAATCCCGCCGTCGTAGGCGTAGACGCTGGTGATGCCCCCCGCCTCAGTAATGAGGATGTGGGCAAATTTGCACTTGGCCTCCACCATGGCCTTCACCTGGAAGGCCCGTTCCAGGCAGTTACAGTGGCAGATGGCCAGGGTGCGGCCCACATGGGCGGCATCGGCGGCGATTTTATCCACCATCTTGGTCAGGGCCTGCTTAATGGTAAGGGCCTGGCCCAGCTTGCAGATCTCCCCCTCGGGGGTGGCACCCATGAACAGCTTGATCTTCAGCGCCCCGGTAATCACCGCCTGGAGCTTGGTGAGCCGCCCGTTCTTCCGCAGGTTCTCCAGGCTCTCCAGCACAAACATCGTCTGCATCTGGTAGATAAACTGTTCCACTTCCGTCACCACCCGCTTGTAGGGCATCCCGGAGGAGGCCAGCCGGTGGATGGCCATAGCCACCAGCAGCTCCCCGGAGGCGGCGGAACAGGAGTTGAACACATGGACGTTGACCTCCGGGGCCTCCTCCTCCAACAGCAGCCTGGCCTGCTCGGCGCTGTTGTGGGAGCCGCTGAGCAGCGCGGACAGGGTCACTACATACACGTCGTCCACCCCCCGGAAGGCGTCCAGATAGGCCTGGGGAGAGGGGCAGGCGGTGGAGGGGGCGTCCTCGCTCTGGCGCATGGCCCAAAGCAGATCGGCCTGGTCGAAGGTCTCGTTGTCCACAAACGTACTGCCGTTGGAGTAGATGGTGAGGGGCACCTTCACAAAAACGGGATCCTTCAGCATGGCGGGGGTCAGGTCGCAGCAGCTGTCCACTACAATTTTGAAACTCATATGCTTCAACTCCAGACGTGGTTTTTTAAATTAGATTCTGACAATTAGTTTACCATAGGTTTGGAGAGTTGTAAAGAGGATTTCAAAAATATCGTAGGGGCCGCCGCCCTCGGCGGCCCGTCCACATTTAAAACGGTCTTCGTAACGGGGCGGCGAGGGCGGAGGCCCCTACTCCTCCTCCAGCTCCCGCAGCAGCTTCTGGTCCTCCTTGGAGGACAAATCCAGCTTTTCATACAAATCGGGCCGGCGCTCTCTGGTGCGGAGGATAGACTGCTTCCTGCGCCACTGCTCCACCTTGGCATGGTTGCCCGACAGGAGGATGGGCGGCACCGTCCGGCCGTGCCACACCTCGGGCCGGGAATACTGGGGGGCCTCCAGAGCGCCGTTCCAGTGGCTCTCATTCTCGTAGCAGGAGGGGTCGGACAGCACCCCGGGCACCAGACGGCACACCGCGTCGGCCACCGCCATAGCGGGAATTTCTCCGCCGGTCATGACGAAGTCGCCCAGAGAAATTTCCTCGTCCACGCACTCCTCAATAAACCGCTCGTCGATGCCCTCGTAGTGGCCGCAGACCAGAATCAGCCGCCGGTAGCCATCCTTCAGCCGCCGGGCGTCGGACTGGGTGAAGGTCTTCCCCGCCGGGGACATGTAGATGGTGTGGACCCGTTCCCCCGCCTCCTGGCAGATGTGCTCCCAGCAGCGGTAGAGGGGGTCAGCCTGCATCACCGCCCCCCGGCCGCCGCCGTAGGGGTAGTCGTCCACCTGCTTCTGCTTATTCACGGTGTAGTCCCGAATCTGATGGCAGTCCACCCGGATGTAGCCCCGCTCCTGCCCCCGACCCAAAACCGACTCGCAGAGCATATCTCCCACCACATCGGGGAATAATGTCATAATATCAATACGGTACATGATTTCATATCTCCTTTTGCAGGGCGTGAACACCGGGCACGCCCTACAGCAGTTCGAGGAAATATTATACGGGATTTATTTCCCTTTTGCAACAGATTCCAGACAAAAAAACTATCGCACATTCACCCAAATTGTGCTATAATAGCTACCGACAAAATTTCTGCACGAAAGCGAGGTTTTTCCAATGTACTGCACCCGCAAAATCACTGACGACCTCATCTGGATCGGCGCCAATGACCGCCAGCACCCGGTCTTTGAGGCGGCCCACCCTGTCCCCCGGGGGATGTCCTACAACTCCTATCTGCTGCTGGACGAAAAGACCGTCCTCTTTGACACGGTGGACCGCTCCGTTCAGACCCAGTTTATGGAGAACCTGGACGCCGCCCTGGACGGCCGCAAGCTGGACTACATCTTTGTCCACCACATGGAGCCCGACCACGCCGCCACCCTGGGCGACCTGATGCTCCGCCACCCCGAGGCGAAGATTGTGTGCAACGGCAAGGCCATCAACATGATCCGCCAGTTCCACGCCGCCGACCCCAAGGGGGCCATCCTGGTGAACGAGGGGGACACCCTGTCCACCGGCAAACACAACTTCACCTTTGTGGCCGCCCCCATGGTCCACTGGCCCGAGGTGGTGGTGAGCTACGACTCCACCGACAAGATTCTCTTCTCCGCCGACGGCTTCGGCTCCTTCGGGGCGCTGAACGGCGTGCTCTTTGCCGACGAGATCGACTGGGAGCGGGACTGGCTGGACGAAGCCCGGCGGTACTACACCAACATTGTGGGCAAATACGGCCCCCAGGTGACGGCCCTGCTGAAAAAGGCCTCCGCCCTGGATATCCAGATGATCTGCCCCCTCCACGGCCCCGTGTGGCGCAAGGATTTTTCCAAAATCATCGACAAATATGTCAAGTGGGCCAGCTACGAGCCCGAAGTACAGGGCGTGGTGATCCCCTTCGCGTCCATCTACGGCCACACCGAGACTGCCGCCAACATTCTGGCCTGCCGCCTGGCCGAGCTGGGGGTGCCGGTGGAGATGCACGACGTATCCGTCACCCACTACTCCTATGTGCTGTCCGACTGTTTTAAATACAGCCATATCGTATTCGCCTGCCCCACCTACAACAACGGTATTTTTGACCCCATGGAGCACCTCCTCCGGGACCTGGCCCACCACAACCTGCAAAACCGGAAGGCGGCCCTCATTCAAAACGGCTCCTGGGCCCCTGCCAGCGGCAAGCTGATGGCTGAGATTCTGGGCGGGATGAAGAATGTGGAGGTCCTCGAAGCCCCCGTCACCCTCAAATCCGCCCTGGCTCCCGGCCAGGAGGGAGAGCTGGAGGCCCTGGCCCGGGCGCTGGCCGCCTCTGTGAAGGGCGAGGAGCCCGCCCCCGAGACTGAGCCCGCCCCGGCAAAACCCCGTGGCTTTGTCTGCAAAATCTGCGGCTTCATCTATGAGAGCGACACCCTGCCTGAGGACTACGTCTGCCCCATCTGCCGCCGCCCCGCCGCCGACTTTGAGCCTGTACAGTGACACAAAAGACCGCCGCTCCCACATGGGAACGGCGGTTCTCTTATTGGATGTTCAGTCTCTGTTTCAAGCCGTCCTGAAGCACCTGGGAGAAATTTACATTGGCGGCCTTGGCCTGACGGTCCAGCCAAGCCGGAACAGTCAGCGTCTTTTTCACCGCCTGATTGTCATAAAACTTTTGGTACTCCAGCGTATCGCAGCACACCAGGGAAGCAATCTCCTCTGTTCCCGCCTGGACAACCTTCAGGTCGGACGCAGGGGGAATGGACGCCCCCTCCTCTTCCCGGTCATACAGCATCAGGCACAGGGCGTCCTCTGCCATTTCTATGGCATCAGGCAGGCTGTCGCCGCAGGTATAGCAGCCGTCAATATCGGGGAACCGCACCGAATAGCCCCTTTTTTCCTTCGTAAAAATTGCGGGATATGCGTATTTGGCCATGTTAGACACTCCCTTTCTCAGTCGATGCCGGCGCTCTCTTTGATGGAATCCAGCGTCCCCGTCGCTACCTCCTGGCTTGCGTGCCGTGGAACCTGAAACTTTTTCCCCGTCATGGGGCTTATCCAAATCTCATGGCGGCTCCCCTGTCGGACCATACAACATCCGTTTTTACGAAGCAGCTTTTTCACTTCACTTACCTTCATAACCGCCACACCTCTATCTCTTTATCTGTATTATAACACGTGTCAGCACGTGCGTCAAGTCGTTAAAACCGCCGCTCCCATGGGGAACGGCGGTTCTCTTTTATATATTTGCCAGCGGCAGCACCTTTTGAACGCTATCTTCTGCGCCGCAGGTCTGAATAATGGGAAAAACCTCCTGATAGGCTTTCTCTGCGTCCCCCGCATCCGAGGGGAAATAAACCCACTGTGTCATAAAGCTGTGGGCATAATTGCAGTGAATGTTGGCCGTATATATCTGCACAACCGGGTCCTCCACCTGGCACTCCGTCTGCTGGGCGCAGTCCTTGCGGAAGGACAAATACTTTTGTCCGTCTCTGACGTATATAATGTGGATATTCAAGTCTTCCTTGGGAATATCCAGCCGGGCGCTGAGCCCTGCATCCTTGTTGTAGGCGTTCTCCGCTTCCACCTTTTCAAAGTAGAACCGGTCCCGGTACGCCGCAATAATATCCTCTTCCATGTCCCGGTATTTTTCCGGGACAAGTACATTCAGGGTCAGGTCATCATACACAAATTGTTCGGTTACGTCCTGCCCATCCGCAGTTTCAATCGGGTTATGCTTAAAATAGTTCCTGCTTACACGGATGCACATTCCGTTCGGGTCGATCTCCACAGGATACTGCAAGCCGTTCATGGTATAAAGCGGCGTGCCATTATCATCCATGCTCTGGTAGTTATAGAAGTCCGCCACAAAAGCGCCGGACTTGTCCTCCAGCTCGGCCAGGAGCCGGGCGCTGCGCGCGGCAATCTCCAGATATTGCGCGGGGTCGTCCTCTCCGGTGTACTGCACCTGGGTTGTGTAGAGGTTTCGGTACTCTTCCGGGAGTGGATTTTTCTCCACCTCATCCGTCCTTCCGCAGGCGGACAGCCCCGCCAGACAGACCAGCGCCAGCAGTCCGCACAAATACTTTCTCATGATCTTCCTCCTTATCTCCCCGGCAGCTGGGGCGCCATGGTCCGGGTGTGTCGGATCTCCTCCCAGACGGTAGTTTTTTTCCAGAAGCTCACCGCTGTAATGGGCAGCCAGGTGAGAAGGAACAGCCAGTAGGTACACAGTCCCTTCCACAGCCGGCGGTCCCACTTGCCCTCTATCGTTATGACCACGGAGGCGGCAACGGTGGCACTGAACGCGGCCCAGGCGATGTTGCCCGCAGCCCCCGCCAATCCCAGGACCAGCGCCTGGAGGGGGGTCTGCCCTCTCAGCGCGGCAGCGAGGGCCGTGCAGAGCAGTCCCGCCAGGGCGGCCAGCTGGTAGGCGGGCAGGAGGAGGGTGGTTTCAAAATCGAACAGGGTCAGCCGGGGCTGGCGGGCCTGGGACTCGTTCAGGGCGGGCAGGCAGCGCTGGGCCACCTGGAGGGTGCCGCTGGTCCAGCGGCGGCGCTGGGTAAAGGACTGCTCCCAGGTGAGGGGCTGCTCGTCATAGGTAACCGCTTTGGGCACATAGGCCACCTGCTCCCCTGCCAGAATAGTCTGGGCGGTGATCTCCAGGTCCTCGCTGATGGTCTCGGTGCGCCAGCCGCCCAGGCGGTCCAGCAGCGCCTGGGTCACCATAAAGCCGGTGCCCCCGATCATGGCGGACACCCCCATCCCCGCCTTGCCGCCGTTGTGGAACCGGTCCATCATCCAGTAGTAGATGGAGGAGCAGCCGGATACAGCGGTATCGTAGGGGTTTTTGCTGTCCCGGTAGCCCTGGGCCGCCTGAGCACCGGCCAGCCGGGCGTTGTTCATCTCTGCCAGGAAGCGGGAATCCACCACGTTGTCCGCATCGAAGACCAGCCATGCGTCGTACTGCCGGCCCCGGAGCCGGTTGTAGGCAAAGCGGAGTACCTCCCCCTTGCTCTTAACCGGCACGGTACACTCCAGCACCTTGGCCCCAAAGGAAGCGGCCGCCCGTGCGGTGTTGTCGGTACAGTTGTTGGGAACCACCCAGATGTCGTACAGCTCCGCCGGGTAGTCCTGGGTGAGCAGGCTGTTGATGAGGGGACCGATCACCAGCTCCTCATTCCGGGCGGCAACCAATACGGCAAATTTCGTCCGGGCCGGATGGAAACCGTAGTCCATGGGCTTCCTCATACAGGCCAGGCCGGAGATCAGGTACCACAGCCCCCACAGCCCCATCAATACTCCAAAAGTGCCCGTCAGGGCCAGCGCGGCAGGAAATATCCAATCCATATCCCGCTCCTCCTCTCGTTTGTTCTGTCCAAAGGATAGCAGACCTTCTTTAAGGACAGCGCGGGATTCTGATTAAGATTTTATAAAGGTTTTCTTAAAGGCATGGGACAGCCCCGTCCCCGCATACTCTATACCAAAAATGCCTTGGAGGAATGGTTATGGAGACTCGCATCGCGGAGCTGCGGTATAAGGAGGTCATCAGCGTGGAGGACGGCAGCCGGTACGGCTATGTGGGAGACATGGAGGTGGATCTGGAGACCGGCCAGGTCCGGGCCCTGGTGGTCCCCGGCCGGCGGCGCTTCTTCGGCCTGCTGGGCCGGGAGGAGGACAAGGTCATCCCCTGGGGCGCGGTGAAGCGCTTCGGGGAGGACATCATTCTGGTGGAGCAGTAGACGATCCCCTTACCCTGGGCGGGATTGGGGAGAAAGTTGTACGTTTTTGTACACCGAAGGCAACGTAACTGTAATAGATATAGATACTGAAATAGATACTGTCACTGCTATAGATACTGTGCCGCTCTGTGGGCGGCGTTGAGAGAGAAAGACCGCTCTGGATTTTTTCCGGAGCGGTCTTCTGCTCCCCCCAGGGGGAGCTTCTTTGTGCAGGAACGGACATTGTGATACCCCTTGATAGTTCGTGGGGTATACTTTCTAACCTCAATCTCAATCAAATACTCTCTGACAGCAGTCTCGATTTTCATAACTTTTTTTCTCCTTTTGCTGTGGTAATGTATGTCACAACAGAAGAAGAATATATATCACAGCTCAAACGACGCATATCATAGCAGTTATGCTCATTTTTCTGCTCCTCCTCCCTAAAATTTTGAATTTTCCTCTCCCGGCTTATATAACAACTCCATTATAAGCAGGAACACCAGAGGTGTTAACTGAAGCCATGACCATCAGCTGGACACAGAACGTGGTCATCCTGAAGACAGACCTGTGCTATACTGAAGAAAAGCACACTGATTTGGAGCGTAACTACAATGACGAGACTGCTTTTTATCTGCCACGGCAATATATGTTGGAGTCCAATGACCGAGTTCGTGATGAAAGGCTTTAAGATGCGATATGAGGATGAGAATATCTGTCTGACTCAGAATGCGTTTTTAGAGCTTTATATGGGTATCGTGCTTTTATTGTGGCTATCGTTAAACCTCATACAAAGAGAACATCCCTGGCCCCGCTCTTTATAGCGAGACCAGGGATATTTTTAGCCCTCAATGGCAATCAAGTTCTTCTGCTCCATCTGAACCATCTGACTCACCTTGGGGATGAACAGGCGCAGGATGCCGTCCCCAAACTTGGCTTGGATGTCCTCCTGTTTAACCTTGTCCCCCACATAGAAGCTGCGGCGGCAGGAGCCGATAAAGCGTTCCCGGCGCAGATACCGCTCGTTCTGAACGCTGTCATTGTGCGTCTGCTCCACCGTGGCGCTGATGCAGAGGTAGCCGTCCTTCAGCTCAGCGGAGAGGTTTTCCTTGTGGACGCCAGGCAGGTCAATGTCCAGCTCGTAGCCCTGGTCGCTCTCCTTGATGTCCGTGTTCATCATGCCCCGCAGGGTATTTGCGCTGAAAGCGGACTCGGCCAGCTCATCGAACATATTCTTGGCCATCAGATAAGGGGTCAGCATAAAAATTTCTCCTTTCATACTTGCGGTTTTTACACCGCGCTTGGTTTGTGGTTATGCCCATAGTATAGCTGTCGGAATTAGCACTGTCAATACGAGAGTGCTAATTTATTGTTTATGATTTTTAATATGCTATAAAGATGTTTTATCAATCAGGCGGAAGGGACCGCCAAAATTCAGCGATCCCTTCCGCCTGATAAATTAATCCAAGGAAGAAAAATATTCTTTACATAACTGGAGAAAGGCTTTCAGTAGCGGTTTCCCTGTTACACTCTTGTAGTATGCTCCATAGGAAAGCGGCTCTACATCTTTGATTGGAATGTACGCCAAGGCTGGGTCCCGCAGGGACGGAAAATCGGGCTGGACGGCAATCCCGAAACCGGCCTTAGCCAGCGTGATGCAAGCATCGGCTGACCCGCACATCAGCAAATCAGAAACAGCCCTTTCTGTTGCCAAACCATGCTGGACCGCATTCAACCGGTCGGGACATCTCTGCGGGTCCAGCAGGAGCAGCCGTTGGGTTCGGAGATCGTCCCCGTCCAGCCGTTCCTTTTCTGCCAGCGAATGGGTGGCTGGCAAAATGCCGGTAATATGAACCTGTGCCAGTTCTTTGTAAATGCCATCTATTTTTTTGCCTTTTTCTTGAAACGCGATGATCACATCGACCGCTTCTTCGTCCAGCAGTTGGTACAGGTGCTGGAACGGCACAACCTGAAACACCGGATTCAGCATCGGACAGGAATCTGCCATTTGCCGCAGTATCCCAGGCAGCAGGTACAGTTCATTGTGGCTGTGACAGCCGATGGAAAAGAATTGCCGTTCATCGACTACAGGCTCATCAAACCGCTTTTTCGCCAGCGTAATGATATTCAGTACATTTTTTGCGTCGTTCAAAAAGATCAGCCCTTCCTGGGTGATCTCTACCGACCGCGTGGTGCGCTTAAATAACTGCGCGTTCAGCTCCTCCTCCAAAGAATGGATTTGATGCGTGACCGCTGGCTGCGTCACATTGAGCAGCTTGGCGGCTTTCGCAAAGCTGAGAGTTTCCGCCACGGTCAAAAAACAGGTAAGTTGAAATGTGTTCATAGGGTCCCTCCGTTGATTGATAAAAGTCCTTTATATGTTATAACATTTTTTAAATTAACAATCAAGAGAAACTGAGTATAATGGACGGTAACGCCAGTGAAAATTGTCTGCCGAACAGTCCTAAACCAAACAAAGCCGCAAAAGAAAGGGTGGTGTGAAATGTCTGATGGGAACCTGCTGTTGACGCTTCGGCAAATCAACATCTGCCTGGGTCTCTATGAAAGCGAGAAGCTGGCGGCAAGCGAGATGACCTTCGCGCAGGCGTTCCTGCTGAATGAAATTTTTTCAATGGACTCCCCATGTGTCTGTTCAACAGAACTGTGCGAGAGGGTTGGCTTTACCCGATCGTCTATTTCCAGAACGCTGAAAGAGCTGCGAAAAAACGGGTATGTCAAAATGAAAATGGACAAAGACGATAACCGCAAAAAACATATCGTTCTGACGCCCAAGGCCCATGCAGCCGAAGGTATCGTAAAAGATTACATCGAAAATCTGAACGGCTGCCTTGTGCAGGAAATACCCGAACACCGCTTGGAAGGGATCGAAAGCGCTCTGCGGACGATCCTTGACAATATACAACAAAAAACTCCAAGGAGACCAGTGTAAGTGGACTATCAGATCGCATACTTAAATGTCTATCTGGAGGCGTTCCAGCACTCTATGAATCACCCCGATACAGACGACCTCCGGGAGCTGCGCCGCTTCATTCAGGAAAGCGGGATTTGAGAGGGAGCGCTATTCTTGATAAAAACACTTTTGAAACAAATCGGAGAATACAAAAAGGACACCATCATCACCCCGATTTTCACGGTGTTGGAAGTGGTGGCGGAGCTTCTGGTCCCCTTTGTGATTGCCAGTCTCATCGACAAGGGCATTGAGACCGGGAATCTGCGGAACGTCTACCTTTACGGTGCGCTGATGATCGTGCTGGCCTTTTTCGGGTTGGTATTCGGCATCCTGGCCGGACGGTTCGCGGCTTCTGCTTCTGCCGGTTTTGCCTGCAACCTGCGCCAGAGTATGTTTGAAAACATCCAGACCTTCTCCTTCTCCAACATTGACAAATTCAGCACGGCGGGCCTCGTCACCCGCATGACCACGGATGTCACCAATCTACAGATGGCGTTTCAAATGTGCCTTCGTATCGCCCTGAGAGCGCCGCTGATGCTGATTTGCAGCATGGTGATGTGCCTGCTCATCAACGCCAGGCTGAGTATGATCTTCCTGGCCGCTATTGTGGTACTGGCGGCTGCGGTGGCCCTAATTATGAGCAAGGCCATGAAAATTTTCAGCCATGTGTTCCATCGGTATGACGACCTGAACGCCAGCGTTCAGGAGAATATTTCGGCCATCCGTGTGGTGAAAGCTTTTGTCCGGGAGGACTACGAAAACGAGAAATTCAGCAAAGCGGCAGCAAAGCTCTACGAGCTGTTTGTCAGCGCCGAGAAGCTCCAGGCGCTGAACCTGCCGGTGATGATGTTTATCGTCTACGGCTGCATCATTGCGATCTCCTGGTTCGGGGCGCACTTCATCGTGGCCGGGAGCATGACCACCGGCAGCCTGACCTCCCTGTTTACCTATGTGATGACCGCGTTCTCCTCGCTGATGATGCTGTCCATGATCTTCGTGATGATGACCATGAGCGCGGCCAGCGGAAAACGGATCGCGGAGGTGCTGGAGGAAAAAGCGGACATCACCGATCCCTCGAAACCGCTGGACCGTGTGAAAGACGGCAGCATTGATTTCGACCATGTGACCTTCTCCTACCGCCAGGGGAGCGGCGAAAACACGCTGAATGACATTGACCTGCACATCAAATCTGGGGAAACCATCGGCATCATCGGCGGCACCGGCTGCGGCAAATCCAGCCTGGTCAATCTGATCAGCCGTCTGTATGATGTGACCTCCGGCTCGGTCAAGGTGGGCGGCGAGGATGTCCGAGACTACGACCTGGAGACGCTCCGCAATCAGGTGGCGGTGGTCCTGCAAAAGAATGTGCTGTTCTCCGGGACCGTGTTAGAAAACCTGCGTTGGGGCAAAAAGATGGGCCACACGGAGGAGTACCGGGAAGCCTGCCGCATGGCCTGTGCGGACGAGTTTATCGAACATCTGCCCAAGGGCTATGACGCCTGGGTGGAGCGGGGCGGAGCCAACTTCTCCGGCGGTCAGAAGCAGCGGCTTTGTATTGCCAGAGCCCTGCTGAAGCAGCCCAAAGTGCTGATTCTGGACGATTCCACCAGCGCCGTGGATACGGCCACGGACGCCAAAATCCGGGAGGCCCTGCAAACGGTGATTCCCGGAACCACCAAGATCATCATTGCCCAGCGCATTTCCAGCGTGCAGGACGCGGACCGCAGTTGGTCAACTCCACAGTCACCATTGTGCTCACCTTTATCAGCATGGTGTTCCTGAATATCCCGCGACCATCCTGACCCTGTGCATGGTGGCCGTCATGCTGGTGGTAGCGTCCAAGCTGGGCGGCATGGCCGGGACATATTTCATCAAGCAGCAGAGCAGCTTGGGCAAGGTCAACGCCTACATCGAGGAGATGATGGAGGGGCAGAAGGTCGTTAAGGTGTTCTGCCACGAAAACGAGAATATAGAGCAGTTTCGGGCCATCAACCAAGAACTGCGGGAGAGTACCAAAAACGCGAATAAAATCGCCAATATTCTCATGCCGGTCAACGGAAACCTGGGGAATATCAGCTATGTGCTGTGCGCAGTGCTGGGGGCGGTCCTGGCCCTGAACGGCATGGGGAGCCTGACCCTCGGCACCCTGGTCTCCTATCTGAACCTGAACCGAAACTTCACCCAGCCCGTTACCCAGGTCAGCCAGCAATTCAACAGCATCATCATGGCCCTGGCCGGAGCGGAGCGCATTTTCAAGCTGCTGGATGAACAGCCGGAGACGGACAACGGCTATGTGGAGCTGGTCAATGTGAAGGAACAGCCGGACGGCACTTTAACGGAAACACCCCGGCGAACGGGCCTGTGGGCCTGGAGACATCCCCATCAGGCGAACGGCACAGTCACCTACAAAAAGCTGGAGGGCGATATTGTCTTTGACGATGTGGACTTTGGCTACAACGATGAAAAAATTGTCCTGCACAACATCAAGCTCTTTGCCACGCCCGGACAAAAAATTGCCTTTGTGGGCAGCACCGGTGCGGGGAAAACCACCATCACCAACCTTATCAACCGCTTTTACGACATCCAGGACGGCAAGATTCGCTATGACGGCATCAACATCAACAAAATTCGGAAAGCCGACCTTCGCCGCTCCCTGGGCATCGTCTTGCAGGACACCCACCTGTTCACCGGCACGGTGATGGAGAACATCCGCTACGGGCGGCTGGAGGCCACCGATGAGGAGTGCGTTGCCGCCGCGAAGCTGGCCAACGCCGACAGCTTTATCCGGCGGCTTCCGGACGGCTACCAGACAGTCCTCACCGGCGATGGGGCCAATCTGAGCCAGGGCCAGCGGCAGCTCCTCGCCATCGCCCGCGCCGCCGTTGCCGACCCGCCCGTCCTGATTCTGGACGAGGCCACGTCCTCCATCGACACCCGCACAGAGCAGTTGGTGCAGGAGGGCATGGACCGGCTGATGAAGGGCCGCACTACCTTTGTCATCGCCCACCGGCTCTCCACGGTGCGGAACTCCGACTGTATCATGGTTCTGGAGCAGGGCCGGATCATCGAGCGGGGAA
>CANPFP010000034.1 GCA_947573385.1 uncultured Bacillota bacterium
CTCATATCCCCCCACCATCATGCCGTAGATGTAGGCGGTGCCGGTGACGTCGTTGAGGATGATGTAGTCCACATACCCGGCGCTGTCGGTGTGGTAGCCCGTCACCTTCTCGGCGGAGACGGTGGCCATCTCCAGGCTGCCCCGGTCTATGGGCCGCATGGAGCCGCCCTTCACCTGCTCGTAGATGCGCACGCCGGAGGAGACTGTGAGACTGCCCAGCTTCATGCCGGCCACATCGAAGCTGCCGGGGGCCCGGTTGGTGGGCAGCTTGCTGACGGAGTATTTCTCCCGGCCGGCGGAGACAATCACCGGCTCTTCCTCCATCACGCTGGAGGTGTTGGACACCCCGCCGCTCAGCTTCTTGGTTGTGCCGTCGGGCAGGAAGATGGATACGCTCTCCCCCTTTATAAAGCCCACGGCGGTGGAGCGGGTCTGGGCGGAGGGCTTCACAATGCCGGCCACGTTGCCGTCGGCGGTGAGGAGGAGGGAGACGCTGTCGCCGGGCTTGGCGTCGCCGATGGTGTCCCAGGCGCTCTCCAGTACAGTGAGCTCATCCCCCAGCAGATCAATGGTTGCGGGGGCCTTGGGGTTGGGGGTGGGGTCGGCGTAGACGGCGGTCATGCGCAGATCGGAGACAATCAGGGTGTTGCTGATGGCGTCGTAGGTGACCACGTCGTAGGGCTTAATCTGAGACAGGGTGATGGGCTGGCGGTTCTTCAAAATCTTGAAATTGGACGCCCCGCCGGTAAGCCGGTGGAAGGTGGCGGTGGTGACATTGCCCTGGACCACCACGGCGTCGGTGCTGGAGGTGGTGGAGCCGCTGGCGGAGTAGATGGCCACAATCTTGCCCTTCTCAGAGTACATGGTAAGCTGCGTGCCCGAGCTGAGGGAGGTGTAGGCTTCGCTGTAGTTTTTGCCCTCCCCGTCTCCCGAAGCATACACCAGAGCGGAGCCGGAGATGGTGTACTGCTGGCCGCTGCCCGACTTCACATAGCCGGGCTGGGCGTCGCCGTTGAGGACGATGGTGGTGGCGGTGCTCTTGTCGGGGACAAAGGTGACAACCTCCTGGTTATCGTCCAGCACCAGATAACCCCGCCGGCCCTGGAGGGCGGTGACATTGCCGTCGCCGTGGGCGGGGAGGAAGGCCTCGGAGTTTTTATCGCTGGTGGTGCGGATGGCGCCGGTGGTGCTGCCGTCGTCCGCTTCCACGTTGACGGCCAGGATGATGGTCTTCTTCTCGTCCGCCACCTGGCCGATGGTGGCGTAGTAGGGCTTACCCTCCTCCTTGGTCTTGCAGGACAGGGCGTTGACAAACAGCCGGGCCGCCTGGCCCCGGTTGATGTGGGTGGAGGAGCCCACATCCAGCCCGTCAAGCAGGCCGATGGACTTGGCCAGGTCCATGTAGCCCTGGGGCCACACCGCTCCCGCTTCCCGGCTGGTGTAGCCCAGGGCGCGCAGGAGGATGGTAACCGCCTCGGCCAGAGAGATGTTGTCATCAGGCAGGAACCGGCCGTCCCCCACGCCGGAGACCAGGGGAACCCCCTTGCTGTCCTCCCCGCCGCTCTCTTTCACGAAGAGGGAGGGGTCCGATGCAGCCAGATTGATGTAGCTGCGGGCCCAGTGGCTGCTCTTCACGTCGGAAAAGATGGTGCGGGTGGCATACCGGGGGGCCTCCTCCCCCTTCTGGAGGAAGGTGACCACCATGGTACAGAACTGGGCACGGGTCAGGGCGCCCCCGGGGTTGAACATATTGCTGCCGGTGCCGCTGACCACCCCCATCAGCCGCAGGATGTCGGCATTGACAGCAGTATCGGGGTCGGTGACGTCGATAAAGGACCCCGGCGCCGCCGACGCCGGCAGCACCACCAGGGACAGGGCCAACGCCGCGGTGAGGAGGGCCGCCGTCAGCCGTTTGAAGATTCTCATTTTGTTCACACTCCTTTTAATCCGCCCGCAGCGCCACCACCGGCTGAAGCCCGGAGGCCTTGATGGCGGGGTACATACCGAAGATGACGCCCAGCACCACCGAGAAGGCGAAAGCCCCAAAGGCGATGAAGGGCTCGGGCATGAGAATCATGCCCTCGAACACGTCGCTCATCAGCTTGCCGGCGATCATGGTGCCCACATAGCCGATACCGATGCCGATCAGCCCGCCGATGGAACAGATCACCGCCGCCTCAATGAGGAACTGGGTGATGATGCTGGACCGCTCCGCGCCGATGGCCTTGCGGATGCCGATTTCCCGGGTGCGCTCGGTAACGGTAACCAGCATGATGTTCATAATGCCGATGCCGCCCACCAACAGGGAGATGCCCGCGATGGCCCCCATCACCAGGGACTGCATCAGGCTGGCCTTCTGCTGGTTTTCCGCCGCGCTGTTGTCGCTGCTCAGGTCGTAGCTGCCGTTCATCCGGTTGCCGTCGGCATCCTTGGGGAACATGCCGTTGAGATAGGCGGTGAGCAGGGTCATGGCTTTGACCGTGGACTGCGCGTCCCGGGCCTTGATGACATACTCGTTCATGTCATAATTGTTGTTCATGGTGCGGTTGAAGGTGTGGGGGATGACAATCACGTTGTCCATCTCCGGCCGCCAGTCCACATCCATCTTTTCATACCAGCCCACCACCAGAAAGGGGTCGCCATTGAGGGCGATGGTCTCGCCCACCGGGTCGGTGAAGCCGAAAAGCTGCTCCTTGGCTCCCGCCCCCAGCACGCACACCGGGATTTCCTCCTCTACCTCCAGAAAGGATATCTCCCGGCCGTTGGCCAGCGTGTAGTTGTTGCACACCCCGTACTGCTCCGAGCCCAGGTAGACGTGGAGCATGGTGGACCAGGGGTCCACCCCCGGGACGTCCCAGTTGATGTTGTCCCAGTCGTTGGTTTTGATGGTCTTGGCCTCGTACTGCACGGTTACGGAGTCGTTGATCTCGGCGTTGGGGGTGATGCCGCTGATGTAGGTGTTGAGGGACAGGCAGTAGTCCATCACCTTCTGGATGCTCTCGCCGCCGTCCCAGGCATAGAGGTAGAGATTGATCTTGTTGTCGCCCATTTTTTCAAAATATTCCAGGTTCTTCTTGGCCTGGCCCTGCATCACCGACACCATGATGACCACCGACGCCACGCCGATGATGATGCCCAGCATAGTGAGGAAGGACCGGGTCTTTTTCATGGCGATGGATTTGAAAGCCATTTTAAAGGCCTGCCAGAGATTCATTCCCAGTCCACCTCCTGCTGATTGTCCGAGATAATCTTTCCGTCGGACAGCCGCACCACCCGCTTGGCGGTGGCGGCGATGCCGTCGTCATGGGTGATGAGGAGGATGGTGGTCCCTCCCCGGTACAGGTCCCGCAAAATCTCTAGCACATGCTTGCCCGTTCTGGAGTCCAGCGCGCCGGTGGGCTCGTCGGCCATGATGATAGGGGGCGCGGTGGCAATGGCCCGGGCAATGGCCACCCGCTGCTGCTGGCCGCCGGACATCTCGCTGGGCCGGTGGTGGGCCCGGTCGTCCATGCCCACCTTGGCCAGGGCCTCCATGGCCATGTCCTCCCGGTCGAAGACCGACACCCCGCGGTAGATCAGGGGCAGGGTCACGTTCTCCAGGGCGTCCAGCTCTTGGATCAGGTTGTAGCCCTGAAAGATGAATCCAATTTCCCGGTTGCGGATACGGGCCAGCTGCTTGTCGCTGAGAGAGCCGATATCGGTACCGTCCAGGTGGTACTCCCCGTAGGTGGGGATGTCCAGACAGCCCAGCACGTTCATCATAGTGGACTTGCCCGAGCCCGACTGGCCCACGATGGCCACGAACTCCCCCTTGTCGATCTGGAGGGAGACCCCGTCCAGCGCCCGGACCTCGCTCTCTTTGCCCTCGTTGTATATCTTATAGAGGTCTCGAATGTCGATCAGCATGGCGTCACCTCATCAGCCCCAACCGCTGCTGTAGTCAGTTACGGTGTAATTGATAAACACCATGTCCCCAGCCTCCACGCCGGAGACGATCTCCACATTCTGGGTGTCAGCGATGCCGGTTTCCACAATGACGGGGTAGTAGCCCTCCTCCTCGGTGGGGTAGGTGCGGGCCTGCCCAGGCATCAGCTCGGGGTACACCAGATCAGGCACCTCCTCGGGCCGCTCCTCCCGCTGGACAAATACCACCTTGCAGCGGTTTCCCTCCTGGTCGGGGAACTGCTGCACACAGGAGGCGGGCACCAGCACGCACTCGGCTGACTCGCTGGTGACAAAGGAATATTGCAGGGTCATACCCTCCATCAGCGCGCCGCCGAAGTTGTCCACCGTCAGGGTGACGGGATAGTTGGTCCCGCCGCCGGAGCCTCCGCCCATCATGCTGTCGCCCCCCTGTTCCCCGGACATGTCGATGGAGGTGACCAGACCCTGGAAGACATTGTCGCTCCAGTCCTTCAGCTCCACATAGCTGCCCGGCTTGATGAAGGAGATGTTCCGGTCGTCCACACTGATGGTG
Organism: uncultured Bacillota bacterium; assembly: GCA_947573385.1. Taxonomy (GTDB): domain Bacteria; phylum Bacillota; class Clostridia; order Oscillospirales; family Oscillospiraceae; genus Lawsonibacter. The sequence continues at coordinate 4,478 of CANPFP010000034.1, forward strand.
ACCAGCATGGTCACGTTGTTGGAAATCATAATCACCGTGTCGCCGCTCTTTACCTCCTGGCCCTCCACCAGGTTGCAGGAGGTGACGGTGCCGTCGATGGGGGCCACGGCGTTGAAGTCGGCCATGGCCTTCATGGCCTCGTCCAGCTTAACCTGCTGGGCCTGAATCTTCTCGTCAATGGTGGACGACCCTAAGTACAGCAGCTCCTCCCCTGCGGAGACATTGGCGTAGTTAAGCAGGTTGCCCTGGCCCGCCACCGGGCCGGCGGCCTTGGTGATAATGTCCCGAGTCTCATAGAACTGGGTCTGGCCATTCTCGTAGGGGTAAATCTCCGAGCCGTCGGAGGCGGTGAGGACGGCGGAGGCATCCATGCCGGCTGTGAGGGTGCCCGGATTTTCAAAGACAATTTCCGCCTCGAAGTGGACCGCCCCCTCGGGGGAGATGAAGCTGACCCGGTTGACCTTCTCCACCCGGCCGGTGAAGGTCTTCATCACCGCGGGGATGGACACGTCCACGCTCTGGCCCGCCCAGATTTCCCCCTCGTAGGCGTAGCTGAAGTAGAGAGAGAGCTTCAGCTTCTTGTCGTTGACCAGCGTAGCCACCTTGGTGCCCTCGCCCACCTGCTGGTCGATCTGGAACTCCTCCACATTAATCAGCTTGCCGGCGAAGGGAGCCCGGACGGTGAGGTTGTTGGCCTCCTCCAGCAGTCTGTCCATCTCCTCCTGAGCCTCGGACAGCTGCTTTTCCGCCGCCTCGCTGTAGATGGTGTACAGCGGGTCGCCGGCCATAACGGTCTGCCCGCCGGCCACGAAGACCTCCTGCACCACGCCGCTCTGAGTCAGGGTGATGGCGGCCGATTCCTTGGCCCGGGCGCTGCCCCGGCCGGACACCTTGCTCTGGATGGTGCCGATCTCGGCGGGCTGGGCGTAGATCTCCCCCAGCTCCGAGTCGTCGTCGGTGAGAAACCGGTACAGGGCAAAACCGCCGCCCCCAAAAATTGCCGCAGCCACCCCAAGGGCGATGAGCCGTTTGACTACCTTCTGCCGTCCCTTTCCCGCCGGCTTTTTCACAGGGGGCCTGGGGGGCGCGGCCGTCCCGTTCGCTGCGGATTCAGCCGCCTCTGGCACAGGGGCGGCTGTCTGGTTTTCTTTCACTTCTGGCATAGCGGTTTCCTCCTATTTTCAGCAGCCTGCCCCCACAATGCGGGACAGGTCCAACTTGTACGCACTTCTCCATTATATGCCCGTTACCCGGGGGTATCAACTACAAGACGGTTACAATTTATGTTAAGATTTCCTTAAGGCCGGGCTTTCAGCCCCGCTCTTTTTAATATAGACGCAGGAAAATGGGGAAAGTTCCCTGTCCGGGAAAAATTTTCATAAACAAACGGAACCCCTCGAAGAGGGGCTGCTCTTCGGGGCGTTCCGTTTTGGGGGATACACAGAAAATTTTTAAACCCTGGTCATGTTGACAACCTACAGAATATCACCACGGGAACATTCCGCCGTAAGGCCACTCGTAGTAGTAGCCGTTCCCCTGGGAGGGCTGCTGATGGTTCTCCTGGCGCGGGTTGTTGGCTTCGGTTTCGGCGTTCTTCTCGTCAAAGGTGATGGTCAGCTCCAGTTCCTGCTGACTGCGGATAACGGTGAGGGTGGCCTTGTCCCCCGCCTTATAGCCGGTGGTCAGAGCAGCGGTGAGGGCAGAGGAGGAGTCGATGGCGGTGTCGTCGATGGCGATAATAATATCGTTGACCTGCAGCCCCGCCCTCTGGGCACAGGAGCCCTCGGCCACATAGGACACAGCGGCGCCGGCTGAGATGCCGTACCGTTGGGCCTCGGAGGACACATTGGCCACCTGAACGCCCATATAGGGCTTGCCGGTAACATAGCCGTGGGTAATGAGGTCAGCTAAAATGGTCTTTACGTCGTTGATCGGCAGAACGAAACCCAGACCCTCGGCGTTGATGCCGGAGGAGGATTGGGTGTATTTGGCGGTGGTGATGCCGACAACATTGCCATAGCTGTCAAAGAGGGGGCCGCCGGAGTTGCCCGGGTTGATGGCACAGTTGGTCTGAAACACATTCAGGGTGGTGCTGCTGCCGTTCTCCCCGGTAGTAATCAGCCGGTCCAGGGCGGAAACCAGGCCGTCGGTGAGGGAGTAGGTCAGTTCGCCCAGGGGATTGCCGATGGCGTAGACCTTCTCGCCCACCACCAGCTTGTCGCTGTCGCCCAGGATGACGGGGGTAAGGCCGCTGGCTTCAATTTTGATGACAGCCACGTCGTTGTCTTTCTCCCCGCCCACCAGCTTGGCGTCATACTTGTCGCCGTTGGCAAAGGAGACCTCAATGGAGACACTCCCAGTGTCGTCCTCGGCCGCCTCCTCAATGACGTGGTAGTTGGTGGCGATGTAGCCGTCCTGGCTGAGGACAAAGCCGGAGCCCGAGGCGGCGGAGGTGGTGGTCTGTCCCCAGATGTTCTGGGTGGTGTTCACCGTAATGCCCACACAGGAGCCCAGGTTGGCGGCGTAGAGCTGCTCCGGGGTCATGGGCTGGCCGTTGTTGGCGTTCACAATGGTCTCCACCTGGGGACGATCCCCCTCATAAATGGCGACACGGTTGTCGGAGACGGAAAGCTGGGGGGCAAACCGCTGGTAGAGATAGGCGCCGCCCACGCCGGCGGAACCGCCCGCCAGAGTGCAGGCCAGCACCAGGGCCACCACCTTGGCCGCGCCGCCCTTCTTCCGTTTGGGCGGCTTCATGCCGCCGGCGGAGAAGGGGGTGCCGGGCATACTGGGCTCCGGGTCCACATAGCCGCCAAAACCGCCCCGGTAACCGTCGTTTTCACTGTTGTAAAAGTTGAATTCGCTCATGATACAAACGCTCCTTTCAAAGCGGGATATTTCAGGCTCGCCCTGGAACTGTGGTTATCATAACCCTAAAATATGAAAAAAGCATGAAGAAAAACAGAGATATTTTTGAATTTTTACGGGGGGATTTGGGTGAAATTGTGAACAGGCGCCGGGGTGGAGGGAATTTATTCCGGCCGTTCGCTGAGAATGGCCGCGATGTCCCTTGCGGCGGCTGTCAGGTCCAGGCGGAAGCCCCGGAACATGCCCATGCCCGCCAGATTGAGAATCACAAGCAGCACCACCGGACCGAAGACCATCCCCAGCACCCCGGCCACCTTCATGCCCACATAGATAGACACCAGAGACAGGATGGGGGACAGTCCGGTCTGGTCCCCCACAAATTTGGGCTCCATCACCCGGCGAAACAGGGCGATCACCCCCCAGATGGCCATGAGCTCCACGGCGGCGGAAAAATCCCCGGTAAACAGGGCCACAAAGGCCCAGGGCACCATCACTGTGCCCGCCCCGATGATGGGGATAAAGTCCATCACCGCCAGCCCCAGTGCCAGCAACAGGCCGTAGGGCTGCCGGATGAGGAAAAAACCGACAAGCAGGATAAAGAACACCCCCACCGACAGGAGAAATTCCGCCTTCACATAGCCGCCGAAGGCCCCCAGGGCGGTGGTGCGCAGCTGGCTTAAAAAGCGGAGCAGGCCCTCGTCCAGGCATTGGACCCACCGGCTGCGGAGATAGGGGTAGTCCGCCGTGAGCAGAAAGGCAGCCATTACAAAAATTACCAGAGCCACCAAAAAGCCGGGCAGGGCCATAGCCCGCTCTCCGGCCTCCAGTCCCAGATTGCCCAGGGCGGTTGGGGCCACCTCTCTGAGCCACTGGAACAGGCTGTCCCCCACGCCCTCTGCCAGCTCAGTCACCTGAGGGGGCACAAGGGTGAGGACGTGGGCAAAAAATTCCTCCAGCTGTTCTGTTACCCCTTGCAGGCTGTCCAGCAGTCCGCTCCAGTTTTGCGCCAGAGAGAGCAGCTGTCCGGTAGCGGCGTAGACCAGCAGGGCCAGTCCCCCGCCGATGAGCCCAAAGAGGAGGAGGAGAAGCAGCAGAGTAAGCGCCTGCCGGTTCCAGCCCAGCAGACGCTGCAGCTTTTTCACCGGGGGATTCAGCATGGCGGCGAACATCAGCGCAAAGAGGAAGGGAGCAAACAGAGACAGCAGCTGCCGCCCCAATTTTATCACAAGCCACACCGCCAGGGCGGCCAGCCCCAGGCGAATGCCCAGTCTCAGCCAGAGCCGCCCCCGCTGGGGCCAGGTGAGCTGTTTGCGTTCCATCAAGTGCGCCTCCTTTGTGCAGGGGCGGACACCGCCCGCTGGTCACGAATTGGGGACGGGCGCACAATGTGCGCCCCCACATGTATATAAGATACCACAAACCAGATGAATAATCTGTAAAATAAAAAGCCCGGCCGCGAAAAACGGACGGGCTGAAAGCTCAGACGCGGTAGATGAGACCGATGAGGTTGGGGCCGGCGTTGATGGCGATGACTCCGCCGATGTGAAAGGACAGAGCGGGGTCCTCCCCCAGCCCCTGGCGGCACAGGTCCAGCAGCTTTTGAAATTGCTCGTCGTTGTTCCCTTGGATAATCAGGTAGGGGGTGCCGGCTCTGCGCTCGTTTTTGCACATCTCCACCAGCTTGGCCGACACAGCCTTTTCCCCCCGGACCTTGGCCAGGACCTTGGACTCCCCATCGGTAAAGGTCATCACAGGCTTAAGGCCCAGGGCCTCTCCCACAAAGGCGGCGGCAGCCGATACCCGGCCCGACTTTTTGGCAAAGCGCAGGTCCAGAGGAGAGAAAATCACCCGCACATGGTCCACCCAGTCCTGAATGAAGTCCACAATCTGCTGAGGATCCGCTCCGCCGGCGGCCATTTTGGCCCCCTGGACCACCGCCCAGCCGTAGCCCATGGTGTAGTTCAAGGCGTCAATAATATGGATATGGAAGGTCCCCTCCGCCTCCGGATGGTCGCGGTAGAAGTCCCCCCGGGCCTGGAACGCATTGGAACAGGTGGCTGAACCTTTGGAGTTGATAGAGGTATGGATCAGATCGGTGTACCCCTCTGTCCAGGCCTGCTCAAACATCTCAGTGAACACATAGGGGTTGAGCTGGGCGTGGGTGGGAATTGCGGGGGCAGCAAGGAGCATGTCGTAAAACTCCTCCGGCGTGAAGTCGAAGCCGTCGTTCAACTCCTTGTCCCCCATAGCGATGGGGAAGGGGAGCACCTGGATATTCAGCTCCTCCCGCAGGGCGGAAGGGATATCGGCCGCGGAGTCGGTGGTGAATTTAATCCTGGTCATAATGGACCTCCTCAGAGGGCGGAATGGCATGCCCCAAATTTTCAAACAGGAAAGCACCGCTATTATGTCAGAAAATTCCTGTCTTGTCAAATTAAAAAACCATTAAGGTCTGTTCCCCCGTTACAGATATCTCTCAATTACCAGCACGGTCCGCCCCTTTTTTGTCTGCCCCGGGACCTCCTTCACAACACACTTGCCCAGCCCCCGGCAGGTGAGTATATCCCCCTCGGCCATCTGATGGTCGGCCTTGAGACACTCCCGGTGGTTGACGGATACCTTGCCCGCAGAGATCAGCCCAGCCGCCTTACCTCTGGACAGGGAGAAACCGGCTGCCGCCACTGCGTCCAGCCGGGGAGTGGCCACGGTTTCCCGGATGGTCTTCACCCGGGGCGGCTGAGGGACGAGCCGGTCCAGGGAGAGCTCCGACAGATTTGCTTTATACCGCCCGGCCCCCTCCCACTGAGACAGGAGGATGGGGGCGGTCTCCCGCAGGACAACCACCTGGCACAGTCCCGGCTGGGGGAGGAGAATGTCCCCCAGCACCTCCCGGGTGATACCCAGCCCCATAAGGGAGCCCAGGATGTCCCGGTGGGTGAGGGAAGCGCCGGCGTGGAATTGGGCCTGGAGGGCGGTGATGGGGGCGTCCGGGTCGGCAAGGACGCTCTCCTCCTCCTGCCAGTCGGCCAGGAAAAGGCAGATGCTCCGCTCACTGTCCGGGTATCCGCCCCAGAACATGTGCCGGGGATTTCCCCACGCGTTCAGCAGACCGGTCACTGCCGCCTGCTCGGCCGGGGAGAGAAATGACGTATGGGTGGGGACACCGCGGCTCCGGGCCAGCTCCAGCTTATCCAGCACACGGGCCAGCAGCACCCGCTCCGCCCCATTCCGGGCGCAACGGTCCAGCAGCTCTTTTTTGGTCACGGCGATCCCTCCCTGGCGTTATTTACGCCCAGTATACCGGTGAAAAGGGAGCTTGTCAAGGAATATGGGTTGACAAACGGTCCGGCCGCACCTAAAATTGAGAAAATGTGTTTTAGGAGGTCTCTATGGGTAAATTTGACGGCCTGCTGCTGGCCAGCGATTTTGACGACACACTCTACGGTCTGGACCTGCGCATTTCGGAGCGCAATCTGAAGGCCATCCGTTATTTTATCCGGGAGGGCGGATACTTTGTCATGGCCACCGGCCGGGCCCATCGTACCTTTGCCCCTTACGCCCCGCTAATCCCTATGAACGCCCCCGCAGTGCTGTCCAACGGGGCTGCTGTTTACGACTTTCAGACGGACAGAATGCTGGAGCAGACCTGTCTGCCCGACACGGCCCCCCAGGATTTGGGAACGCTGATGGAGGAGTTTCCCTCCCTGGCTCTGGAGACATACCACGGGGAGGATATCTATGTCTGCCGTCCCAACTACATTACCTTCGCCCATTTAAAAAAGGTGGGCTGCGGCTATACTGAGTGCCCGGTGGCGGAGATGCCTGGCCCGTGGGTGAAGGCCCTGTTTCACCACGAGCGGGAGGTTCTGCTTCAGGTTCAAACCCGTCTGCTGGCGGAGCACGGAGACCGGTATGAAGCTATTTTTTCCAATCCCGTTTACCTGGAGCTGACCTGCAAAGGCAGTAATAAGGGGGGCGGCGTGTCCCGGGTGGCAAAGATGCTGGGGGTGGAGCCGGGTCATATCTACTGCGTGGGGGACAATCAAAACGACATCCCCATGATGGAGCTGTCCGCCATCCCCTTCGCCCCCGCCAACTGCGCGCAGGAGGTGAAGGACTGGGGTGCCCGCATCCTCTGCCACTGCAACGACGGCGTAATTGGCGATATTGTGGATATTTTGGATGGGCTGTACGGAGAAGGGGGCCGTCGATAAGCAGCCGGTCCCTATGTTTGTTTGCCAAGCAACCCCACAGGAAGGGAATCCTATTGCATAAGATGGGCCGCATTCCAATTGAATGCGGCCCATCTGTCCAGAAGATGAAAGGGGGGTTAGAGGACAAAGCCAAAGACGACATAGAGGGTTGTCGCCAATGCGGCTGTAAGCAGTGCGTAGGGCAATTGCGTCTTGACGTGGGAGAACAAATCGGTGCCCACAGACATGGAGGAAAGAATGGTGGTATCGGACAGGGGGGAGCAGTGGTCGCCGAAGATACCGCTGGACACCACCGCGCCGATGGTGAGCAGGATGTTGCCGTCCATAGCCACAGCCATTGGGATGGCAATGGGCATCATGATGGAGAAGGTCCCCCAGCTTGTACCGGTACAGAAGGCCATGATGGCGCCCAGGAGGAACACGATGGCGGCACAGAAGGCGCCGTTGACGTTTTCGCCCAGCAGGCTGGCCATAAATTCGCCGGTGCCCATGCCCTTAATGACACGGCCGATGGCGAAGGACAGCACCAGCAGGATGACCAGGCCCATCATGTTGCTGATGCCCTTCATCACACTGTCGCCGAACTCCTTGGTGGTCATGATTCCCTGTTTGGTGTACATGATGCACATAATAATCAGCGTGACCGTGACCGAGTAAAGGATGGAGGTGGTGCCGTCGCCCTCGGTCAGATTGCCGCCGCCGGTGACCAGAAGGCCCAGGAAGGTGCCTCCAATCAGGGTGATCAGCGGGAGCATCATATTCCACTTGTTTTCCTTGCCCTCTTCCACCAGGACCTCAAAGCCGTCGGTGTCGTTGAGCAGGGGGACCACGCCGTCGTCATAGAGCTTTCCGGTGGTCTGCACCCGCAGCTCGGCTTTCTTCATGGGACCCCAGTCCTTGCCAATGAAGATGTAGAACAGTACGAACACCAGAGACAGTATGCTGTAGAACTGGAAGGGCAGACTGCTGACCAGAAGGTTCATGGGATTGCCCTGAATGTATCCAGATGCGATCTCGGCGGAGATCAGGCCCATAAGCATGGCGCCCCAGGAATTTAGGGGAATAATGGCGTTGATGGGGGCGGAGGTAGCGTCGCAGATATAGGCCAGTTTCTCCCGGGACACCTTGAATTTGTCGGTGAGGGGACGGGTAACCACGCCGGTGAACATGATGCTCAGCAGGCCGTCGATGAAGATAATAACACCGATGATAAAGGCCAGAAACATGGCCATCCGCTTGCTTTTGACCAGCTTGCTCTGCTCAGTCAGATAGTTGACAAAACCTTGAACGCCGCCGGAGACACGCACCAGAATGACAAAGGCGCCCATCAGAGCGGTAAACATAAAGGTCTTCAGGTTTCCGGCGTCGGTGCACACGCCGATGATAACGTTGACGCCCTCATGAATGGCGATAAAAGGATTCCAGCCGCAGATAATCATCTGGCCGGTAAAAATACCGATCAGCATGGCGAGGGGGACCTTTCGTGTCACAATGGCAACCGCGAGGGCCAAGATAGGCGCAGCCAAAGTTAAAAACCCATATTCCATAAATACAACTCCCTTTTTAATACTGCGCGAACAGAGAGCCGAGACCCCCTGAATGCAGAAAACACACAGTTCCTTGTATCTTCCCTTTATTGATCCAGTCTCTCATTCCGACCAGGACCTTGCTGTTGTATACGTTTTCAATAAAAATTCCCTCACTGCGGGCAAAGGAGAAAATTTCCTGCTCGCTCTCGGGGGTGTTTTTTCCCCAGCCTTCACCGCGGTAGCTGTCGATCACCTCCGCCGACCGCGTCACCGGAACGCCAAAGGGCAGGCCAGTGATTTCTTCCGCCCCATGAATAATTTCCGTAATGTGTTGGATCAAAGTTTCCCGGTCGTCCTCTACGCTGATAACCACCACGCGGAAAGGGCGGCCCAAAAGCTCGTTACCGTAGATCAGGCCGGCGCACATGCCGCCGTTGCCGCCGGGGAGGAAAACAGTCATGTCCCGAATGTCCCGGTCGCGACACTGCCGGGACAATTCTACTGCGGCGGCAGTGTAACCCAGCGCACCTCGGCCGGTGGAGGCCCCATTGCGGATGACATAGGGGCACCGGCCCTGTTGCTGGTAGGTTTGGGCCAGTTCCTCCACGTGCTGGTTGCGGGTGTCCCCGTCACAGGGACCCAGAAAATGGAGCTTTGCCCCCATAATCTGGGCGAGGAGCAGATTTCCTTCCTTGCGCTCAGGCTCGCTGCCGTTCAATACCAGCTCACAGGGCAGTCCCACCCGGGCACAGGCCGCAGCGGTGAGGGCACACAGATTGGACTGGGCCGGCCCTGCTGCCAGCACCACACCGCTGTTCTGAGACAGGGCGTCGCCCAATAGAAATTCCAGGCTGCGCACCTTATTCCCGCCGGGACCAAGGCCTGTCATGTCGTCGCGTTTAATGAGAGCCGCGATCCCCTCCGCTTCGTGAAAGGCGCGCATGGGGTGCAGAGGAGTGGGGCCGACCAGAAGGGACGCTCTGGGCGTCTCCTCCAGAAAGTGTTGGATCGGGTGCGTCATACTCCCTCCTTAAACCTCGGCTATCACTTCCACCTCGCAGAGTACCCGTTTGGGCAACTCCTTGACCGCCACACAGGAGCGAGCGGGCTTTTGAGTGAAATATTTGGCGTATACTTGATTGAACTGAGCAAAGTCCGACATATCAGCCAGAAAACAGGTGGTTTTGACAGCGCGCTCCAGGCCGCTTCCGGCTGCGCTTAAAACGGCTTGGATGTTTTTCATGACCTGTTCTGCCTGAGAAAGGATATCATCTCCCGCCAGTTCACCCGTCGCTGGGGAAATAGGGATCTGTCCGGATGTAAACACCAGATTCCCGCTGCGGATGGCCTGGGAATAGGGCCCGATGGCTTCCGGTGCGCTGTGTGTATGTATCTCTTCCATAGGAAACACCTCCATTACAATTTGTGATGCGGATGAGTTTTTTGCACTGTCATGCTAAAGCATAACACTAAACTTTTATTTAGTCAATAGTATTTTTTTTATTATTTTATTTTTTTGGGGAACGGTTGCCTTTTCTATTAAAGTTGCATTATAATAAAACTATACATAGTTTAGCTTATAGAGAAAGGGTGTTATCATTTGAACGACCATTTGGCGCTGTCTGAAGCGGAGATTTTGATTTTGGAGTCGTGCAAAACCATGATGGATGGCCTGTCGGCCTATTTGGGGGAGGGCTATGAGTTGGTCTTGCACAGTTTGGAGAATCTGGACCATTCTGTTATAAAAATTATTAACGGCCACTACACCGGCCGCACGGAGGGGGCGCCCATTACCGACCTGGCGCTGACCATGCTGGAGTCGATGAACCAGAATCAGAATTTGGAGGTACAGCCCTATTTTAACCAGAAAAATGGCAATACACTGAAGTCAGTCACCATTCCGGTAGTTGGGGAACGGGGAAGGATTATCGGCCTTCTTTGCATCAATTTTCATATGGAATTATCTTTTGCCTCTTTTATGGCCGGATTTTCCATCCGCCCGGCCGCCCCTGAAGATCCTCAGGAAACGTTCAGCAGACACTCCGATGGTGTGATTTTTTCCATCCTGTCCGATGTAAAAGCAGCGGTCTATTCCGATCCGTCGGTATCCTCCAACAATAAAAACAAGGAGATTGTCCGAAGACTGGCTCAGAAAGGGATTTTTAAAATGAAGGATTCCGTGGCAAATGTGGCCGAGAATCTTGGGATATCTAAAAATACCGTGTATCTGCATCTGCGGAATAATGAAAAAAATTAGGAGACTGTTGGATTCAAACCGCAGACCCCCATCTGGTAAAATGAGAAGACACTCACCAGATGGGGGCCTGGAAGGAATGAAGGGGTATCACGTGTACAGCAAAATACAGCAATTACGTTTATTGGAATTCAGCCAGCGGCAAGCGGCGCGGAGACTTGGAATCAACCGCAAGACAGTAAAGCGATATTGGGAAATGCCGGTAAATGAGTACGAGGAAACGAGCACTACGATTTGCCGGATGCAGTATCTGGACAAGTACCAGAAGCAGATTTTGAACTGGCTGAAAGAACAGTACCGGGAGACAGTGAGCGAGCAGGCGGTATCCCGGTATGTGAAACAACTCCGGGAGGAGTACGGGCTGTCCATTCGGATGTGCCGCGGGGCGGACCCGGAGAGCAAGAGGAAGATTGAGAACGTAGTGAAGTACATCAAGGGCAATTTTCTCAGCCACCGGATGTATGTGGACGACGGTATTCTCAATGGAAGCTGTCTGGAATGGCTGGAGCGGAGCTAACGCCAAGGTACATGGTGCGGATTGAGACGCTGGACGGAACGCTCTATATCCAGGCACTGTTTGGAGAGCCCATCTGCGAACACCATATCTCCTCCGGGCAGGGGCTGCTGATCCAGAGTATGAGCCACCGGCGGGACCGCACCTCAAAGCTGGACAAGCTGCTGGCCGCCTGGGGGAACACCCCCTAAAATTGTGTAAACCACCAAGGAGATGTAGAATGAGGACATCACTAAGGAGGTTTACATTATGGGAAAAAGGAAGGAGCGCAGTCCGGAAGAGCAGGAGCGCCGGGCAAAAATTCGGGAGCTGCTGGAGCTAAGTGGTGTGAGCAGCATGACGGATATCCAGGAGCTGTTCAAAGAGACGATTGCCGAGTTCATGGAAGAAGGTCTGGAATCGGAACTGAGCGAAGAACTCGGCTACAGCAAATACGACTACAAGCATAAAGAAACGGAAAACAGCCGGAATGGGCACAGTTCAAAGAAACTGCGCACCAGCTATGGAGAGGTGGACGTCTCCATTCCCCGGGACCGGAAGGGAGAGTTTGAGCCGCAGCTGCTGAAAAAGACTCTGACCAGCATCAGCCAGGACATCGAGGAAAAGATTCTGTCCATGTACGCAAAAGGCATGAGTACCGGGGATATCGAGACACATATCCGTGACATATACGGTCTGGCGGTGTCAGACACGACCGTGAGCCGGATCACGGACAAGGTTCTCTCCGTGGCGAGGGAATGGCAGCAGCGGCCACTGGAGAGCGTTTATGCGGTGGTGTTTCTGGACGCAATCCACTACCATGTCCGCAGCGAGGGACAGCTGCTGAAAAAGGCGGTGTATATCGCCATTGGCCGATCTTAAGGCGGTGTATGAGTGCGTGAAAGCGTTGACAGGCGCATTTGATTGTGGTATATTGGCACTACTTTAGTTTGGAAGGAAAAGCGGCCATGAGTTTAGTGCAAGCGGTAATTTGCGACCAGTTCGCCTTAGTCTGCGGCGAGCAGCAGCTCACGCTGAACAACGGCAGTGTGCTGCACAATTTCAGAAAAATTTTTAAGCTGAACGAACATGTGATGATCGGTCTATCCGGTTCCATGGATGACAACTATTACCTGTTTCAGGACTATCTGACCATTGATTTTGAGATAAAAGAGGGCTGTTCAGACAGCCTGATGGAGGTCTTTGACAAAGTGACCGCAAGATACCGGGAAATGACGGAGCAGGGAGAATGCGACGTGTTCAGCCTGGTCTGCGGCTGGAACGGCTTTGGCTTCGAGGGCAAGACCTTTTATATCAATTCCCAGTTCGGGGAGGAGAGCCGGATCACCAGCGTGAGACCAGAACATGAGAAGGATGCAAAACTGATCTCCTGCGGCGATAACCGTCACTTTGATAACTTTATGGCCGGCGTATACCGGTACGGAGCCGAGCTCTACGGCCTGCAGAAGGCTTTCCGGGACACATTGGCGCAGGGGGTTATGTTTGACGAATTTATTGACAAAAACGCCCAGTTTGAGCTGATTAGACGACCGGAAAGGGATGCGGAATATTGATAAGAAGGACTGTCTGAACTTGATTCAGGCAGTCCTTCTTACAGTTCCAACCGCTCTCATTGGGGGTAAAATAAAAAGCGGACCGCCCCCGCAATCTGGGGCAGTCCGCACGGCTGAAGCGGCGTTTACAGATTTTTTTCCAGCACCTGAATAAATGCGTCGGGGGGCATGACACCGACCAGACGGTCAATCTCCTTGCCATCCTTGAAGAAGATAACAGTGGGAATTCCGGTGATCTGGAAGCTCATGGCCAGTGCCTGCTCCTCGTCGGTGTTGATCTTGCCGATGACCGCCCGGCCCTCGTACTGGTCGGCCAGGCTCTCAATCACCGGGCCCAGCATCTGGCAGGGGCCGCACCACTCGGCCCAGAAGTCTACCATCATCAGCTTGCCCCCGGTCAGAGCTGCTTCAAAGCTCTCCTTGTTGAAATGAATCATAATAATTTTCCTTTCTTCTGTATCATTTTGCAGGGGCAGCCAATGGCTGACTCTGCAGGTCCAGATATTCACAGGCGGCCAGGGCGGCCACGTGGCCCTCACCCACCGCCTTGGACACCTGAAGGGGCCCGCCGGTGCAGTCCCCGGCGGCAAAGACCCCGGGAACGTTGGTAGCCATGCGGCGGTCCACCTTGATAACCCCCTCCTCTGTCGCCAATGTGGGCAGCAGGTCGACGGGGGCCACCACCCGGCGGAGGATGAATACCCCGGCACAGGGGAGGAGCGCGCCGTCCGCCTCCAGCCCGGTAACGGTCTGTTCTCCCTTTATGGCCAGCTTTCCCGCCTTCACATAGGGGATCGTCTCATCCAGTCCCTGGGGCTGCCGGGGCGAGACATAGACCACCTGACAGCCCAGGCTGCGGAGGTAGTTGGCCTCCTGGGGGGCGTCGGGGGCCAGACCCACCACGGTGACAGGGCGGTTCCGGTAGAGCATCCCATCGCAGGTGGCGCAGTAGCTCACCCCCCGGCCTAAGTATTCCGCTTCACCGGGGTATTTCGCCGCCCGCACCACGCCGGGGGCCAGAATCAGCGCCCGCCCCTGATAGACCTGACTGCCCACCGTGAGGGAGAAGCCGTTCCAGGCCAGCAGAGACAGGGCCTTGCCCACCACAAATTCCACATCCAGCGCCTGGGCATGGCGGTAAAACTCCTCCAGCAGCTCCAGCCCCGTCCGGCCGGGGAGTCCGGGGTAGTTGTCCACCCGCTCCGCCTTGGCCAGAGGGCTGTCCTTCCAGGAATTTCCAATCACCAGGACGCTCTTATCCCGGCCCCGGGCGGCGATGGCCGCCGCCAGCCCGGCGGGGCCGGAGCCCAATACAATGATATCATATACCATACCGTTCACTCCTATGTCCCCTATTATACCCCTATTTCCCGGCGGGAACAAGAGTTTTCCGAAAACAGATTGAACACCACGCGATCCTGTGATAAAATTGGAGTAATCAGCGGAAAATCAGGATGGCAAGCGAGGAAAGAATGGGGGATATGATGAGCGACATTTTAGAGTTTCACGACAGAGAGACCTTCCGGTGCTGGCTGTCTGAGCACTGCCTGACCAGCGCCGGCATCTGGCTCTTATTTGGCAAGGCCGGCGGTCCAAAGACCATCAAGGCGGAGGAAGCGCTGGAAGAGGCCCTGTGTTTTGGGTGGATTGATGGGCAGATGCAGCGCATTGACGACAAATCCTATCGGAAATACTTTTCCCAACGCCGGGATAAGAGCAAGTGGTCGGCAAAAAACAAGGTGCTGGTCCAACGCTTAGAGGAGCGGGGACTTATGACCGACTTCGGCAGAGCGAAGATCGCGCAGGCCAAGGCGAACGGCCAGTGGAACGCGCCCAGCCCCATGGCGGTGACGGAGGAACAGATTGCGCAGGTTTCCGCACTGCTGGAGGGCCATGAGCCCGCCTGTTCCAATTTTAAGGCTATGTCCCCATCTGTGCAGAAAACCTACGCCCGGGCCTACTTCGACGCCAAGACCGACGCCGGACGGGAGAAGCGGATTTCCTGGATGGTGGACCGGCTCAATCAAAATCTGAAGCCCATGTAACAGCTCCGCGCCCGTCGCAATCGGAAAAGGGAGCCGAAAACACTTGCCAGGATATGTTTTCTGGTGTAAAATATCCCCATTGACAAAGGAGGAGAGAGCCCATGTCTGAGGAAATCAAAACTGCCGCCCCGGAAGAGGGGGAGAGCCAGAATTTTATTCACCAGTTCATCACGGAAGACATCGCCGAGGGGGGCCGGTGCGCCGGGATGCAGGTCCACACCCGTTTCCCACCCGAGCCCAACGGCTACCTGCACATCGGCCACTGCAAGGCCCTGATTATCGACT
>CANPFP010000035.1 GCA_947573385.1 uncultured Bacillota bacterium
ATCAACCTGGATTCCTACGAGCTGCTGGTGGACGGCCAGCGGGTGGACACCCCGCCCAAAGAGCTGGAGCTGCTGTTCCACCTGGCCTCCTCCCCCAACCGGGTATTTACCCGGAATCAGCTCCTCGATGAGGTGTGGGGCTTTGACTACTTCGGCGACAGCCGGACGGTGGATGTACACATCAAGCGTCTGCGTGAGAAGCTGGAGGGGGTCAGCGACCAGTGGCGGCTGAAAACCGTTTGGGGTGTAGGCTATAAATTTGAGCTTGGAACGGCGGGGTAACTATGCGCTCTTTGTATCGGCGTCAACTAACCATGATGGTGAGCATCATGCTACTCTCCTTCACGCTGCTGGCCGGGGCCTTTATGCTGCTGTCCTACCGGTATATCATCGGAGAGACCCGGGACTCGGTGATCCGCAATGCGGGGTATATCTCCAGCTTTACCTCCACCTACTACCGGCGTTACCTCACCCTGGATGTCCAGGACGAGTTTTACAGCAGCTATATGGCTTCTATCGCTATGATTTCCAATTCCCACATCATTGTGGCGGACAGCGCCGGGGAGGTTCTCTTTGCCACCGACGGCAGCCGGTTCTACACCGACGTCGGCCAGCTGCCGGAAGATGTGGTTGACCTGGTGATGCGTGAGGGCGCCTACAATGGCATGACCAGTCTGGGAGGAATTTATCCCGAGCGGCGGTACGCCTCCGCCCTCCCGGTTACCAACCAGATTGGACACCTTGTTGTCACCCAGGGGATAGTACTGGTGGCGGCCAGTGCGTCGAATCTGTCGGAGATGTGGGCCTCCACCGCCACCATCTTTTTCTTCTCAGCGGTTGTGGTTTTTCTGATATCGGTCATCGCCAGCACCCTCACCTCCGCCTACCAGACCCGGCCCCTGATTGAGATGGCCGAAGCCGCGCGAAAGTTTGGTCAAGGGGAGTTTGATGTTCGGGTTACCGGCTACGAGGACCGGTGCGACGAGGTGAGCGACCTGGCCGAGTCCTTCAACTCCATGGCCAACTCCCTGGAGAAGGTGGAGAGCCAGCGGGCCGATTTCATCGCCAATGTCTCTCATGAGCTGAAAACCCCCATGACCACCATCGCCGGTTTCGCCGAGGGCATTCTGGACGGCACAATCCCCCCGGAGCGGGAGCGGGAGTCGCTGGAGATTGTGGTGTCGGAGACCCGGCGGCTCAGCCGGCTGGTGCGGCGGATGCTGGACCTGTCCCGGCTCAACGCCCTGGCTGAGAGTACAGTCACCGCGCAGGAGACCTTCGACTTCACCGAGGTTATGTCCCGTGTGCTTATCAGCCTGGAGACCAAGATTACCGACCGCCAGCTGGATGTAGACGTTCAGATGCCGGAGGACAAGCTGATGGTTTGGGGGGACCCGGACTCCATCACCCAGGTGTGCTACAACCTGCTGGATAACGCGGCCAAATTCGCTGCCCCCGGCACCGACATCACCGTTCAAATTACAAAAAAGGATGGCAAGGCCCATACCGTCATCCGCAACCTGGGGGCTACCATCCCCCCCGATGAGCTGCCCCTGCTCTTTGAGCGGTTTCACAAGGCGGATTACTCCCGCTCGATAGACCGGGAGGGGGTGGGCCTGGGATTGTATATTGTGAAGACAATTCTGGGTAACCTAAAGGAGAACATCACCGTTACCAGTGAGGACGGCGTGACCCAATTTCACTTTACGCTTACGCTGGCGTAAAAATTGTTTCCCTCAGGGAGGGAGCTCTTTATAAAATGGGAGGTGCCGCAATGGATAATCGAAATAACGGCCTGTGGCAGGGCGGCTCCTGGGAGCGGCCTGAGTGTCCGTTGCCCAATCCCCCCGCCGTCCAAATACCGGAGAGGACAGTCCAGTCGGGCCGGCCGGGGCTGCGAGCCCGGCGGAGACGATGGAAATGGCCCTGGTTCGCGGGACTGCTGTCTCTGATTGTGGTAATCTGCCTGTCTGCTGCCCTGCTGGAGCAGTATTTTATGGGGCGGGCCATCATGCGGCGCTGGAACTTGGACAACTTCCCCTCAGTGGGGGAGGAACTGCCCCACAACGAGGAACTGAACGATACGCCCCCCTCTATTCCACGGGCCGAGACCGGCACAGGAGTGACGGTGGAGCTCCAGCCCGCCCAGGGCGCAGTTCTGCCTTACACGCAGATCTACGACAGCGCCATCCTCTCCGCCGTATCCATTCAGGCAGTCTCTGACGGGGGCTACGGCTCCGCCGGCAGCGGTGTGGTGCTCACTGAGGACGGCTATATCATCACCAATGCCCATGTAGTGGCCGGGGCCAAAGAGGTAAGGGTCATGTTCCACAACAACCGGATTCTCCCTGCCAGCCTGGTGGGTTTCCATGCGGTGGAGGACCTGGCTGTGCTGAAGGTGGAGACCAGCGGCCTTACCCCTGCCCGGTTCGGCGACTCCAACGTCCTGCGCATCGGTGAGCCGGTGGCCGCTCTGGGGGACTCCCTGGGCTATCGGGCCACCTTTACTGACGGCATCGTCTCCTCCCTGGACCGGGAGGTGGAGGTGGAGGAAGTCACCATGAGCCTGATTCAGACCACCGCCGCCATCAACTACGGCAACTCCGGAGGCCCCCTGCTGAACCAGTACGGCCAGGTGGTGGGCATCAATACTATTAAAATTGTCACCAAGGACGGCTCCGCCGAGGGCCTGGGCTTCGCCATCCCCTCCCGGCGGGTGAAATATGTGGCCGACCACCTCATCGCCGGGGAGGAGATCAAAACCGGAAGATTTGGCTTCAGCGTGAACCGAATCCCGGTGGAGGGGGGCGGCCTGGAGCTGTTGGAGGTAGAGGAGAACAGCGATGCCTGGACCAAGGGCCTGCTTGAGGGGGACATCCTCCTTGAGGTCAACGGCGTACCTATCGCCGGCTTTGAGGACCTGACCCGGATCAAGCTGGGCCTGGGCCCCGGAGATGTGGTGTCTTTCGTCTGTGAGCGGGACGGTAAGCGGTTTACTGTGGAAGTGGAGTTGATTGAGGGATGATAAACACGACTCTGTGTTATATCCGTCGGGGGGATGAATACCTGATGCTCCACCGGATTAAAAAGGAGAACGACCTGAACAGGGACAAGTGGATTGGCATCGGGGGCAAGTTTCTGGACAAGGAGAGCCCCGAGGACTGCCTGCTCCGGGAGGTGGAGGAGGAGACCGGGCTGGTCCTCACCGACTACCAGTACCGGGGGATTGTCACCTTCGTCTCCGACCGGTGGCCCACCGAATATATGCACCTGTTCACCGCCGACGGCTTTACGGGTGAGCTGAAGGACTGTGACGAGGGGGTGCTGGAGTGGCTCCCCCGGGACCAGCTGCTGAAAATTCCCCACTGGGAGGGGGATGCCATTTTCCTGGACCTGATCTGGCGGAACGCCCCCTTCTTCTCCCTGAAGGTCTGCTACCAGGGGGACCGGCTGGCAAAGGCCGTCCTCAACGGAAAGATGTTGGAGAGAACGTAAAACAGAAAGGAGCTGCGACAATATGAGACCGGAATATGCCAACGCCTTTGGCCTGCGCAAGGTTTCCGACAAGGACGGCCAACTGCTGGAGGTGACGCTGGATATCTCCTATAAGTATATGGAAAACGCTATCACAATCAACGCCCAGGGGGGCATCGAGAATGTGGCCACCCCCGCCGCCGACACGGTGGCCTCCATCGTGATGAACCGGCAGAGCGCCATCTCCCTGCGCAACCTGCTCATCCAGACCCTGGGTGAGGAATAAGGAAACACGGTCTCCGGCTGCTTGCCGGAGACCGTGCTGTCTTATCCCTGGGTATAGCTTGTGGCCTTGGTGAGGTTCATGTCCTTCAGGGTCAGGTCCCGGTCGTAGGGGTTGATGAGACGGTTCACCATCTCCAGCGTCCCCTCTGGGTCCAGCTCGAAGCACCAGGTATAACCCCGGAACACCCCGTCTCCCCGGCCGGGGAGGGTGGCCGTCTCCACAGCGGAGGAGGGGTCCAGGTTGATGGCCTGGCCGGCAAAGTACATCATATTATCCAGCGTCAGGTCAGTGGACACGTTCTTGTTGAAAATCTCCACAAAGCCGTTGATCTTGGTGAGGTTGTCCCAGGCCAGCACCTTCTTGGCCAGGGCGACGAGCAGTTTCTGCTGGGTCTCGGTGCGGCCCACATCGGAGTAGCCGCTGCCATCGTTGTTCTTACGGAAGCGGGCCACCTCCATCGCCTGCTGGCCGCTCAGCTTCCGCTGGCCCTCCTTGTAGTGGATGCTCAGATTCTGGTAGGGGTCGTCATAATTCATGTTGCAGGGGACGTAGAAGTCGATGCCCCCCAGATAGTCCACCAAGGTGATAAAGCCCTTGATATTCACCTTGACGTAGCCGTCGATGGGGATGCCCAGCATCTGGGAGATGTCTTCCACCCGCTGCTCAACGCCCCCCTTGCCGTATACCAGCTTGGGGTGGTGTCCGCTTCCCCGGTCGATAAGGGTATCACGGGGGATGGAGACCACACCCACGGTCTGCTTTACCGTGTCGTAGCACATGACCATCATGGTATCGGTACGCGTGCCGTCCTTATCGGTAGCTGCCAGGAGGATGGTGTATACCCCATCCCGGCGGTTCAGCGCCATGGGGTCGTCCGGCTTTGCCGTGCCGGTGTTTCCGCTGCCGATGCCTGGATTCATGGCGTTCTGGCCCCCGTTTTGAGACGGCTGGGGGAAGGGTTTCTGCTCCGGCGCCTTGACCATCAGCGAAAATCCGATGTAAACCGCCACAATAAGGGCAGAAACGACCACCAGGGCCTTATAAAAGCCCATCGCCACCGACGCCGCTCCGCTCCGTTTATGTTTGGCCGGCTTGCGGGAAGGCGGGGGCTGTTTGGTCCCTGTGCGCCGGCGCGGGGGCTTGTCCCGGTAGTCCGGCTGCCGTCGGTGCATGTTCATATATCTCTCTTCCAAAGGGGTCCCTCCCGGACTGTCGTTCTTTCACAGTATACCTGCTTCGACCCGCTTCGGCAAGCTATTGTCGTGTCAATTCATAAAAAATTAAGATTTGGATAATCGTGGTTGTTATAGTACGCTTTTGGAGGTTATCTGTTTGGCAGTGTATTTTTAGCGGCGTCCTCTATTTGCTCCTTTTTGTCGTTTTCGATGTTGGCTGCGACTCCATGTCGGTGAATGGATTTATGACCGATTTTATCTGTTACAGCAGGACGGCGGTGTGCTGGACGTTGAGTTGACGGGTTCGTCCCTGGAGGAAAACGGGACTGCTGAGCTGGAGAGCATCACAGAGGTGGAGCTGACTGTGGCGGTCAAGAACGACAATTACAAGACAGTGGCAAAACCCGTAGTGACAGCAAAAGGGAAATAATCCGATGAAGAGAATCATATAGAGACCGCCTGTCTTTGGGCAGGTGGTCTCCGTAAAGCGACTATAAACCTTGAATGTCAGATGGGCCTGTGCTATACTTCATTAAGAACCGAGGTTTTACTGACAAAAAAGGCAGAAAAATGCTGGCAAACGGCGTAATTGATTCGGACGCCTACTACGCAAGAAAAGCAAAATAAAATGGAGTTGTACCCGGCGCTTTGAACAATCGAAGTGCCGGTCTATTTTTCTGCATCAACGATAAAACAGCCACCTAGAGCAGTTCTCTGAAATAGCAATAAGAGAAGAAATATGGTAAGGTAGCAGTGAGGTGAGAAAGATGCTGCATAACGAAGCGAGGAATTTGCTGGTAAAAGCATATGAGAAAACGCATGATGCAAATCCGGTGTTTGCCCTACCCACTGATCGGACAGTCCATGTGGCCTGGTCCAGCCGCAGGGGGCCCGTCTCCCCGCAGACATGTGCTGGAGATAGAAAGCATTATAACATCGCGGAGGGGGGTGCAAACGGGAGACCGCTTTGGAGCCATTCGGTACAGGAGCCCTCCTTTCCGGCGGTTCCGGAAGGGGGTGTAACGGTATGCAGAGGGAGTCAGCAGCCGTATATATCTGCATAGCCGCTGTCAACGTAGACGGGTTCGCGGCCCTGGAAGCGCTTTGCCGTAGTTGCAATGTGCCGTTTCTCATAGGCAGGCAGGTCGGACTCCATCAGCTCAAAGGTCTTGTCCTCGCTCGCCTTTTTTGAAATAGCAATTTCCACAACCTTGGCCGCATCCTGGCGCCGGACAACGACAATTCCATCGCGGTCACCGACCAGGATATCACCGGGAAATACGACCTGGCCGCCGCAGGCAATCGGAACATTTACCTCCCCCGGTCCAAATTTCCAAGGCCCCTGGGGGGTCACGCCGGCGGCATACACGGGCATGGTCAGATTCTGAATACCGTCCAGATCCCGCAGGCAGCCATCGACAACAATACCTGCCAGGCCCTTTTTCTGTGCAAAGCGTATCATGATTTCACCGGCCAGGCTGCGGTTGTTCCCCGTGGCGCCGTCCACAACAATAATGTCACCGGGCTGCGCCATATCTAAAGCCTGATGGAAAAACAGATTGTCGCCGATTGGCGCCTTGACCGTAATGGCGGTGCCTACCATACTGGGGTTGGCGCTTTCGGGGTTGAGCAGGCGCATGTAGCTGTGCATACAAAACAGGCGGTTCATCTCGTCGTTGATATTGCTGGAGGGAATCCCGCGGAATTTTTCGACCAGCTCAGGAGCAGGCCGGTTCACATTCATAAAAACACGATTTCCAATTTCAGACATATTAAGCTCACCTTTTTTAATAATTATTTTGCATTGTCCGGATTATCATAAATCACCCGGCCGTCATCCCAAAACAGGACGGGCTTATATTCATGGTCGCCGATAATATAGTCCTTCAAGCCCTCGGAGGCGTCGTCATAGAAGGGGATTATTTTGTCAATCCGTTTCAGGACAACGGTCTGCCGTTCAATATTCAGCTCATATCCGATAAACCCTGCTGAATTTGCAGTCATCGCTTTGACAACATACTCCTCATCCACGCCTGCGTTCATCAGAGCGCTGGCCACATGGAAAATGTCCATCATCTGACGGTCTTCATTTTCGTAATTGTTCATGGTAGAATCGGTCCCGATAAAATCGAACAGTACGCCCTCGTCTCTGGCTTGCCGGAAAACCCGCCAGGAGAAATGCTTCCCCGCATGGGCCACGTCCAGATGAACTCCTCTGGACACCGCCTCCTTCACGCAGCCTTTGATCTTTCCGTTTTCGTCCAGGATGGGGTCCCGTCTTCCTGAGAACGCGTGTGCGACCACATCTCCTGGCTTCAAATATTCGGAAATCAGTTCAAAGGGGGCCCGGGCCCCTGAGACGTGCATCTCGACCGGCTTTCCCAATGCGTCGGCGCATGTCCGCGCCGCCTTCATCAGCTTCTCATCGTGCTTGACATCCATCAGGCCCAGATGAATCTTAAAGCCCAGCAGATTACCCGACTTATCCTGACCTGCAATCTCAATCACGCGGTCGAGATCAACGTTTTCCACCTGAGTGAAGTTGCGCAGCGGAAACCCGGTCAGCCCCACCGGCAGCACATGCATGAACATCTTTACCTTCTGGTTGGCCGTATCCATCAAGAACCGGTTGGACTTATGCCACGCATGGCATCCGAAGCTCCCGGCGTCGGCAACGGCCACCACGCCCTTGTAATAGGTGCGGTCCACCGGAATGCACAGCTTTTTGGACGCATATGGCGTCCAGACATGGGCGTGCATATCAATGACCCCGGGAAGAATCATGTCGCTGTCATCCAGGCAAATTTTTCTGTCCCAGTCCTGGTTTGTCTGCCGGAGCATTTCACCGTTCGGCTCAAATTGCCTGCCGTTCCATTTGCGGCCGCCGACGATACAAATCGTGCCCATTTTACCCCTCCTCTCCGGCATTTGTACTTTTCCGGCTGGAAAAAAATGTTTTGATGCTCTTGTAAATCGGCCAAAACAGCATGATGCAGCCGATGATAATCATGACACAGGAAATTGGCCGGGTAAAGAAATCCTGAAAACCGCCCAAATCGTACATGACCGCCCTGCGCAGGTTCAGCTCCAGTGTGGAGCCGAGAATAAAACCGATAATCAGGGGTGTGGAAGGGATCTTCATCAGATTCAAAATCAGGGCCAGCACACTGAAGAAGAAGATCACCTTGACATCAAACACGCGGTTGTTGTCCGAAAAGGCGCCAATAGAGCACATGACGACCACAATGGGCAGCATGTAGTAAGTGGGGACCTTCAGTGCTTTGGTGATTAAATTGATGCCCTTATACTCAATAACAAAGAATGCGATATTTGCTACAATAAGCGCGGCGTAAATTGCATACATCAAATCGCCATTTTTCGCAAAGATAAGGGGGCCCGGGAACACGCCGTGGGACTGCAGGCCGCCCAGCATAATGGCGCAGACGGTGCTTCCCGGAATGGACAGGGTAAGCAGAGGAATGAGCGCGCCGCCGACAGTGGCATTGTTCGCGGCCTCCGATGCAACGACGCCGTCAATAATGCCGGTTCCAAACTTCTCCGGGTATTTGGAGGAGTTCTTGGCCACAGTGTAAGAGAGAATGCTCGAGGTAGACCCGCCGATGCCGGGCAGGATGCCGATGGCGATGCCAATGAGCGAGGAGCGAATCATGTTGCCGGACTGAGATTTGAACTCCTGCCAGGAAACGCCGAAGCCTTTGATCTTTGCCGACAGCGCAGTTCCCTGTTCAGACGGTTTTTTGAAGGCGTACTTAAGAATCTCCGCCACCGCGAAGAAGCCAATCAGCAGAGATGTCATACTGAAGCCGGACAGCAGCTGACGGCTGCCGAAGGTAAAGCGGGTCACATCGGAAAAGGCATCCATCCCCACGAAGGACAGAAGCAGACCGATTAGGCCGCTGAGCAGTGCATTGATCATAGGTGCGTCGCAGACGCTTGCAATCACTGCCAGAGACATAAAGGCCATGGCAGTATACTCGAAAATGCTGAACTTCATCGCGATTTGGGCCAGGAAGGGCGAGATAAAGATCAGTGCAATCACACTGATCATACCGCCGATGAATGAATACAGGATACCAACTCCCAGCGCCTTGCCTGCCTCCCCTTTGTCCCGCATGGGGCCGCCGTCCCATACCGTCGCGATTGAGGCGGGCGTTCCGGGTATTTTAAGCAGAATTGCTGAGATCAAGCCCCCCGAGGTGCTGCCCACATAGAGTGCAATCAGCAGGGAAATGCCTGTGATTGTGTCCATGCCGAAGGTCATCGGCAGGAAGAGCAGCACAGCGATGGGCGCAGACAGGCCCGGAATACATCCGAAAATGAGCCCTGTCAAAGTACCGACAAATATCCAGATCAGGCAGGCCGGAGAGGCAAACACTGCCATTAAACCTTGCTGTGCCATAGGCGGTCTCCTTTCGTCAGTCTATTCAGAAAAATTTGACAAACCCCTGAGGCAGCCTTACGGCAAAGCCACGGGTAAAGATGAGATAAATCACAACGGTTGCGGTCACGTCGATAAGAAGAATCTTCCAAATCTTACGCTTCTCTTTGGGCACCAAAATCAGGATCTGAGCAAATAGGTAGACCACTGTGTCCAGCAGGAAGCCGGCCGGCCGGAAACAGAAGCAGTACAGTCCCACAAGTACGATTGTGCCAAACCCCTTTATAAACTGACTTGTGTCCTTCTTTTCCAGAAAATCCGGCCTATTTTCCACCAGTGTTACAACAATTTTCAGTACAGACAGCGCGCCGATCAGTATGAGCACCAGCCTTGGCAGAAACGCAGCGCCTAAATCATAATCGCGGAACGGCTCCGGAATCTCGCAGGTCAGGTAAAGCCCATACGCGCTGACCGCAATGAGAACAAGCGCCGAAAGGATATCCCTGTTTTTTTCTTTCATAGCATCTCCTTCTTAATACGCTGCGGGGCACAGGCAATCTGTGCCCCACAGTCAGGGCCTTTGACTTCTGTCAGCTTGCGGTAAAGTACTCTTTCATCTGTGCAACTGTGCTCTCCTCCATTGCCTGCATCTCGGCGGGATTCATATAGCCGACACCGGCATAGTAGCTGGCCAGCACTTCCAGCAGGCCCGCGTCATTCTGAATGTCCGAGAGAGCGGCGGAAAAGGCGTTTACAATGTCGTCATCCATATCCGGATTTGCCCAGAAGCAGTAGTACTTGGGCTCTACCACGTTGATTCCCTGGGACTTAAAGGTCTTCACATTCTCCATGCCGGCGGGGGGCTCCTCAGAGAAAACGCCGATTACATTAAAGTCCCCGTTTTCCACATAGTCCTTGACCGCAATATACTGGCCCTGAACCAGCTCGCACTGGCCGTCCATGGCGGCGATGACCTGCTCGCCGACCAGAGAGCCGGTCTCAACGGTACGGATATCCACACCGGCCTCCTTGATCATTTTCCGGATGCAGTAGTTGGGGTAGGTATTGGCAACGGTGGAAATGCGGACCTCTTTCCCGGCGTTGCAGGCATCAATGACGTCCTGCATACTCTTGAAGCCGGAAGCGGCAGTCGCATAGATACACAGGGAGTTGTCCGCTACAATGGCTCCGGCCGCTTTCATTTCAGTGACCACATCGACGGCGGCAGTGCCGGCAGCGGTATAAGCCAGATATGTGTTGTGTCCAAACAGGAATTTGCTGCCATCACTGGCACCCTCCAGAACATCGACGGCGGCGTTCATGGCCCCGGCGCCGGTCACATTGCTCACCACAAAGGTAATGCCGAACTTTTCGGACATAGCGTTGGCTATCGCGCGGCAGTACAGGTCCGTGTCGCCGCCGGCGGCATAGGGGACCACAAATTCGACCTGATTCATGGTGGGCCAGACAGGAGTCTCGGGGGTCTGGGCCGCCGAAGATGCCGCTCCGCCGCTGCTAGCCGCCCCGCCGCTCTGGGCCGGTTCCTTGCTGGCCGGTCCGCCGCAGGCGGTCATCGTCAGGATCATAATTGCAGCCATCAACGCTGAGAATGTTCTTTTCATGATAATACCTCCATTGTGCAAATTTGTTTGATTTATATTTCACGCAGCTTTCTGGGACTGCGTAAAACACCGCAATACAATTCAATGCAAATACTGGCTGTTTACAATGAATTTTTGGTCGGGGCCGGTGCCGTTTTCCATATCAAAGATGGATTTTACCACAATACGCACCATATTTTCGGTGTTGTCGCTGGTATTGCCGCCGGCGTGGGGAGTCAGCAGGATGCGGTCACACTGAAAGATTGGGTGGTCGGCGGGCAGCGGCTCGCCGTCGATTGTGTCCAGACCGGCGGCTGCGATCTCCCCCTCCCGGATGGCCGTCATCAGGTCTTCTGTGTTTACAATAGGGCCGCGTGCTGTGTTGATCAGAATAGCGCTGTTCTTCATTTTGGCAAAGGTCTCTTTGTTGATGATTCCTTTTGTGGATTCCAGCAGCGGTACATGGACACTGACAATATCAGAGGTGCGCAGCAGCGTGTCCATATCTACATAAGTAATGTTGGCCGCCCGCTCACGGGTCTCATCCCAGCGGAACACGTCATAATACTGTACCGCGGCACCAAACCCCTGGGCCATCCTGGCTACCCGGGAGCCGATGTTGCCAACGCCCAGCAGGCCCACGGTCTTGTCCTGCAGCAAGAAGGACTGGGAGATCAAGTCCTCCTTGTCCTTGCGGCCGGCCCTGGCCCTTTCCAGCAGCTGGGGCAGCTTCCGATAGGCGGCCAGCATCAGCAGCACGGTCAGCTCGGCGACCGGCTCCGCGTTCCCGCCGGTGCAGATGGTAACGGTAATCCCTTTTTTTCCGGCGGCTTCAATATCTACGCTGTCATACCCAACACCCCAGCGGGTGAGCATCTTTACACTGGCGGGCAGACGGTTGATTTCTGTCTCGGAATACTTTGCGCCCCGCACAACCAGGTATGTGGCATCTGTAATGGCGGCCGCCTCGTCCGCGTTGGCCGCCTCCGCCACATTCAGCCTGCCCTTAAAGTGTTCGTAGAAGGAGAGTTTCCCCTCTTGTGGAATATTGCCTACCAGTACAACCTTATTCATACTCTGATACTCCTTTAATTCATCCGAGACCCAACCGAGGACCAGGGATGTGTAAATCAATTTTGCTTCTGTAAATGACATTTTATTTCCTACAAAACAAATTTTCAATAGTTTGAAACATTATGGAACATTTTCCGCAATCTAACCAATTATACACCGCGCTTCTGGGCGAAATCCGCCAAGATTCCCTCGGATTTTGGAACATACAATTAGAAATGGAACCTCTTTTTTGCGGCCCGCGCTATATTATGGTCCTTGCCAATTTGATGGATTTATGTTACCCTGATCATAGCCTAACGGCTGTTTACCCAACATAAGCAGAGGGGGTGGAGTTATGGCAGATATAATTGCCGCAGATATTCACAGTGACTTCGCGAACCGGGTCAAGCTGTACAGCGGCAAGCTGAGCCGCACGGAGCGGCAGATTGCACAGTATATGCTGCAGCACGAGGACTCTGTTGAAAACCTCTCCATCCAGGCGCTGGCCCAAAGCGCTGGCGTCGGGGTGGCCAGCATCATCCGTTTCAGCAAGATACTGGGATACAACGGTTTCGCGGATATGAAATTTCAAATTCAGCAGGGAAAACTGGTGCTGGGGAAAAATGACGTCGGCATCTCCCGGGGCGATGAGGCCAATATCGTCAAACAGAAAATCCTGCGCTACGCCCAGACCTATTTGGAACGGTGCATTATGGACCTCAACAACAGCACCTTGGAACAGGTAAGCGATAAGATCGCCTGTGCGGGGAAGGTGGGGATCATCGGAGCCGGGTCCGCGGACGGAATCGCGCAGGCCGCCGTCTCTATGTTCATGTCTATGGGCGTGATGGCGGTCTGCCCCAGCGATTCCCTCCTCAAGCTGCGCACTGCCGCCTATTTTAACCCCGGAGATGTCTTCATCGGTCTGAGCTTTTCGGGTTACTCCAAGTCTGTAGGCGATGCGCTCTACTTCGCCAAAGAAAATGGGGCGACCTCGGTGCTGATCACCGCCTATAAAAATTCTCTTTTGGGAAAATACGCCGATTATGAGCTCTATACCCCTGCCCGCAACCGCGGCAACGCTTTGAATATCTCCACGACCGCCATGTGCCAGTTGGCTCTGCTCCAGATTCTTCAAGCCATGGTCTACCAGAAAAATATTCCCAATATTCAGGAAAAAGAGGACCGCTTGAAGGGCAACGGCAATATGCAGCGCTACGATGTCCACCAGGAGTATATTTCTCACGGCAGAATCCGCATCAGCAAGGAGGAGAAAAAGCAGGAGCCGCCAAACAACTGATATGAGAAAGCCGCCGCATCACTGGGAAATGTGATACGACGGCTTTTTATACTCAAAAAGGGTAAAGTGTCCCCTTTGTCAAGGACAAAATAAGAAATAGACACCCCAATATTTGGACAGGCATTAAAAAGGACAGCAGGCCGAATGAATCTGAAGTGAACTGCTCCCCGTCAAGTAGACAGCGAAATAGTGAAAAGAAAGTTCACGGTGCTGCGGCGCTGTGGCAACCGGAAATCCGGACAGTCCGCAGGGAGTATTCCCACAAGGTCATAGAATATGTCAATCTGCTGTGAGAAAGTTTAACATTTGCGTTATTTTCAGAGAGCGTTTGCCAAGGGTAAGATTTATAGCAGCATTTAAATTACTGACATTGGCCCATACAGATGTAAGGGCAGAGCCCTGCTATACGATTAGCCAGACTGATACAGCTCCTCAATGGAAAACGCCTCATTCATCTGTGTATAAATCAGGAACTGGGAGAGAAACAAGATATACCAAACTCCAAGGACAGGCAGCAAGAGCAAGGTCCAAGGAGCAAACAACACAAATACGGTCCAGTACCCCAGCTGCAAGAGACCAACGCCCAGTACGCGCCAAAAATATTTGATGCAGAACAGCAGGCAGTTTTGCAGACGGATGGACGCTTTCTGCTGAAACAGCACCAGTTGGGGCCAGTAGAGGGTGTTGACGATCACTACTATCAGCAGTGCAAACAGGTACAAGGCCAGCGTCCCGGGGGAGGGGGTGCGTTCCGCCCACCAGAACAGCATAGTCATGAACGTGTACACCCCCAGCACAAGCCCCAACAGCGCGCCAGGGACCAAGCTGCTTTTCCAGTTCTGTTTCCAGGCGCGTTTGCAGCTCTCCCGCCAGGGCAGGGGATCATCCCGCAGGCCGCGCAGGATGGCGTCGTACATCCCGGCCAGGAACGGTCCGGCAATCATGCCACCCAGGAGTGAAGCTGGCAACAGCACCAGGATGCTGGTAGACGCCACAGCGTAAAAAATGCCCGCCGTCAGAGGGACAAAGCCCGCCAAGGTAAGCAGATTAGTCTTCCACCACCGCCCGAAGCGGGCGGACAGGAGCTGACGGTAGCGGTAAAAACCGGTCTGTCGTTTTGTTTCGTTGAAATGGGGGTCCTCCGGGAAAAACAGTCCCATGTTTACTCCCTCCTGTCAGGCTGCGTAGTGGCAGCCGTTCAAAAAATCGGTCAAAATTGTGCGTTCATCTTCGGTAAAGCTGTCCAGACAGTTCAGCTCCACGCTGACGGCGTAGTTCTGGTAGGTACCAAAAGCGGAGACGCCCCGGGCGTAGGGGTTGGAATTGGACTTGCAGGTGTAGGCGAAGACGGCGTAGTCCTGTCCGTTACAGGTCTGCTGGCCGGAGTCAGTGACATCGTAGGTCTCCTCCTGACGGGCGGTCCAGTCCTCCGCCGCCTGACGGGCGGCGTCTCCGTCCTGACGGCCATAGACCAGCACATCCAGCCGGGCGGGGTAGAGGACCACCTCATCCCCGTCCTCGTTGGTGTAGGGGGCGCCCTCGCCGATGGTCCAGGAGGCCAAATACAGGTCAGCCACCGACAGAGCGTCCTTGTTGTCCCGCAGGACCAAATTGTGCCCTGGCTCCTCCGCTCCCAGGACGCCGCCCAGAGTGGTCCAGCGTTCGTCCCAGTCCGAACCGTCTGCGGCGGTTGCAGGAGCGGACTTCCCGCAGCCGGACAGCAGCAGGCACAGGACGGCCAGTCCGCAAATCAGCCGTTTCATGAATGTTCCTCCTTCCTCAGCGCGTCCCACAGCTGGACGCAGTTTTCCAGGTTCGCGGGGGTACGGCCCTCCCAAAAATCCCGCCGGGCCAGGAACATGCCGCTTTCCAGCGGGACCCAGTCCTCTTGCAGGACTTCGTACCCGGCTTGAAAGGTCTCCGGGTCCTCCAGCAGGAAAAAATAGCTCTTGCAGGAATCCAGGTCGGCCATCAGCTTGACGTTGGAGGCGTAAGTGTACAGGGCGTCATCCGCGTTCTGCGGGGTGACGTACTGGTTGATCTTGATTATGACTTTGCCGTCCCCGTTGCAGTCGGTTCCCAGAACGGACAGGCGGTTCTCCCAAACGGCGGTTTCCGCGTCCGGGAGCGGGACCCCGCCCACATAAGCAATCTGATAGTCCGGACGGACCTGGGTGGCGGCGTGCCAGACCAGATTGCCCGCCATCAGCACGGCCGCCGCGCCAAGGACCACATACCACTTGTGATAGTGCCACCAGTTTTGGCGGCGCTGTTTTTTTGTCTGCTCTGCCGGAGCGTCGGGCTGGACGTCCCGGTATTTCCATCTCAAATATTCGCTGGCCATGGGGGAAGTCTCCTCTCTGGTTGCGGGCGGCCAAAGGCCGCCCCTACGGTTCCCGGGTGGTCCCGCCTGCGGCGTAGGCGACGGGCAGGCAGACCAGGCTGGGCAGGTTGCTCCGGTCCTCCCGAAGGAGGAGATCCACGCTGGTCTCCGCCAGCCGGGCGACGGGCTGGACGATGGTGGAACAGTAAAAGCCGTCCTGGGCGAAGCGGCGAATACCGTCAAAGCCGATGAGCTGCACGTCCTCCGGCACCCGCAGACCCAACTCCAGCAGCATGGCCCGGATTTGAATCGCCAGGGCGTCGTTGACGCAGAAAATGCCGTCGAAGGCCAGCCGCCCCCCCTCCATGCGGCTGGACAGGAAGTCGCGGAAGGGGGCGTAGCCCTCCTCGTCGCTGAGACGCAGGGAGACGCAGTCCATCTGCTTTTGACGGAACACTGATTCAAAGCCGTCCCCCCGCTTGTCCGACTCGCCGGGGACCTTGGAACCGATGCGCAAGAACAGCGGGCGCTCACAGCCCAATTCCAGTAGTTTTTCCGCTGCCAGCTGGCCGCCGCCGCGCTTGCCCGGCCGGGCAAGACGCTCGGTCAGCGCATCATGGACAACTGGCAGCTGTATTTGCTGCTGCTGGTCCCGGTGGTCCTGACCTTTGTTTATAAGTACATCCCCATGTACGGCATCCAGATCGCCTTCCGGGACTTCAAAGCCAGCCAGGGCTACCTGGGCAGCGAATGGGTGGGCTGGTACTGGTTTGAGCGCTTCTTCAGCGCCCCCACCTTCGCCCGCATGATCAAAAACACAGTGCTCATCAGCCTGTACAGCCTGCTGTGGAGCTTCCCCGTCCCCATCATTCTGTCCCTGATGATCAATCAGCTCCGCAGCGCCAAGTATAAGCGGGTGGTGCAGACCGTCCTCTACGCGCCCCACTTTATCTCCGTCATGGTCATCTGCGGTATGATAAAGATTTTCCTTAGCCCCTCGGGGGGACTGCTCAACCTGATTCTGGGCACCCAGGTGGACTTTTTGACCCAGTCCTCCGCCTTCCGCACCATTTACGTGGTCTCCGGCATCTGGCAGGACGCAGGCTGGGGCTGCATCATCTATCTGGCTACCCTGGCCAACGTGGACCCCGGCCTGTACGAGGCGGCCAAGATGGACGGCACCTCCGTCTTCCAGCGCATCCGGAACATCGACCTGCCCGCTCTGCTGCCCATGGCGATTCTGAATTTGATTATGGCCGCCGGCGGACTGATGAACGTAGGCTTTGAAAAGGTCTGGCTGCTCCAGACCGACCTGAACAAGGCCACCAGCGACGTCATTGCCGTCTACGTCTACGAGCAAGGCATTCAAAATGCCAAGTACAGCTACTCAACCGCCGTTGGGCTGTTCAACACGGTGGTCAACATAGCACTTCTGCTCATTGTCAATAAGATTGCGTCCAAGGTTTCGGACGTGGAATTTGTGTAAAGGAGGGGAGCGAACATGAGAAAAGCATCTGGTATGTCCGACCGGACCAGTCAAATCATCCTGACTGCCATCTGCGCCGTTGTGTTGCTGATTGTGGCCTACCCTCTGTACTATGTGGTGGTGGCCTCCTTCTCCGACCCCTACCAGGTCTACGCCGGGAAAACCTTCCTGTTCCCCAGCGGTTTCACCCTGGACGGTTATAAGGCGGTGTTCCTCAACGACGGCATTGTCTCCGGCTTTCTGAACTCGGTGAAGTATACCGTGGTGGGTACTATTTTCTCGGTGGTCATGCTGTATATCACCGCCTACCCCCTGGCCCAGAAGGACCTGCCCGGACGGAAGGCCTTGAGCATCTTCTTCCTGTTCACCATGTACTTCGCCGGCGGGCTGGTTCCCACTTACCTGGTGGTCAAGCAGACTGGGCTGGTGGGCAGTATGTGGTCCCTGTTCCTGCCCGGAGGCGTAGGGGTGGGCAATATGATTATCGTCCGCAACTACTTCCAAAACTCCATCCCCCACGATCTGGTGGAGGCGGCTGAAATCGACGGCTGCTCCAAGCTGCGCACCTTTTTCAGTGTGGTGATTCCCTTGTCCATGCCCATTCTGGCGGTTATGGTGGTGTTCTCCATGGTGGCCTACTGGAACGACTGGTTTACCGCCCTGATTTACCTGGGCGGAAAGGGTTCCCCGCTGCCCCTGGTCATGCGGAATATCCTGATAAAAAGTTCCGCTACGGCCAGCCAGGCGGCCACCATCTCCGGCGGCTACGCCGAGCTGAACAAGCTCACCGAGCTGCTGAAATTCTGCTCCATGATCGTGGCGGCTCTGCCCATGCTGGTCATTTATCCCTTCGTTCAGAAGTATTTTGAAAAGGGCTTCATGGCTGGCGCGGTCAAGGGTTAAGAGAGGAGGAGAGTTCATGAAACAGAAGATTTTTTCCGCGGCCCTGTCTGCCGCTCTGCTGCTGGGTTCCCTGTCCGGCTGCGCCGGGGGACTGGTGAACAATGTTAACGACGGCACCGTCAACACCAACCTGGAGCAGACTCAGTTCAACATTATGGGCGGCATTTCCGCTCTGTCCAGCGGCTATGAGAACAACGAGGTCCTCGCCGCTCTCCAGGAGAATGCAGGCATCCAGATTGCCTGGGAGACCATGAGCGATTCCCTGGCCGAGCAAGTGAACATCCGCATCACCGGAGGCCAGCTGCCCGACGCCTTTATGGGGGTAGGTTTCTCCAACTACGATCTGGCCCGGTACGGGGACGACGGCACCTTCCTGGACCTGACCCCCTACCTGACCCCGGACATCATGCCCAACCTGTGCGCGATCCTGGAGGAGCACCCGGAGATCCGGGCGGCGATCACCCAGGAGGACGGCAAGATCTACGGCCTGCCCTCCGGCGAGCAGATGACCACCGCCGGCATCGGCGCGGATATGGACGACGCCTTTTCCATCTTTTCCGTCCCCCAATACAGCATGATTAACAAGGCATGGCTGGACGACCTGGGCCTGGAGGTACCCACCTCTCTGGATGAGCTTCACGACGCGCTGAAAGCCTTTAAGGACAACGACATGTCCGCCAAATACTACGGCAACGCCGCTGGGACCACGCTTCCCATGACCACCGGCTTTGACGAGTGGTGCTGGGGCCAGAACATCTTTTACTCCGGCTTCGGCTTTACCAACTGGCCCAACGACGTGATCAACGACCTCCATCTCAAGAGCGACGGCACCGTGGAATTTGTCTGCGTCTCCGACGCCTACCGGGACTGTCTGACCTATTTCCATGACTGGTATGCAGAGGGCCTTATGGACGTGGAGATGTTCTCCCAGAGTGACAGCCAGCTGATTGCCAAGTGCCAGCAGGGCTATGTAGGGGTGTCTGCCTGGTGGTACATCGAGGAACTGATGGGGGAGTACGCCAAGGATTACGTCTTCCTGCCGCCCCTCACCGGGCCGAAAGGCACCCGGTATGAGGACACCTGCGGCGTCACGATTCGCCCCGGTTCGCCCATTACCTCCGGACAGCTCAATCTCACCAACAAGTGCCAAAGTCCCATCAACCTGCTGAAATTCTTCGACCAGTGGTATGACGGCGAAATCGTGATGCAGCTGCAATACGGTCCCATCGGCGTGTTCTTCACCGGACAGGACGAGACGGGTATGTGGCTGGCCATCACCGAAGAGGAGGCCCAGGATAAGTACGGCAAGAGCGCCGGCAAGGTCCGCAACGCCTATGAGACCATGGGTCCCAAGCTGATTCTGGCCGAGTATTACAGCGAGGTCTTCTACATGGAGGACCGGGCTATCGAGCGTCTCACCGATCTGGACCAGTTCTGGATGCCCTATGTGGAGGACACCTCCTTCTATCCCGTGGACTG
>CANPFP010000036.1 GCA_947573385.1 uncultured Bacillota bacterium
CCCACCTGTTCCGCGCCCTCACCACCAACCGATTTTTAGAGGACACCATCACCAATTCCATTGTGGGGGAGGACGAGCTGGCCGACTCCGCCAGTCCGGAGCTGGCCTCCATCCGCCGGCACATGCGGGCCACCGAGGCCAAGGTGCGGGACATTCTGCAAAAGCTGATCTCCTCCAACCAGTCCAAGTATTTGCAGGAGTCCATCATTACCATCCGCTCCGACCGGTACGTGGTGCCGGTGAAGTCGGAGCATAAAAACGCCATCCCCGGTCTGGTCCACGATGTGTCCTCCTCCGGCTCCACCTTCTTCATCGAGCCTATGGGGGTCGTCAAAGCCAACAACGAGCTGCGGGAGCTGCTGGCCAAGGAGAAAAAGGAGATCGAGCGGATTTTGGCCGAGCTGTCCGCCCAGTGCGCCGCCCACAAGGAGGACATTGCCGAGGACTACCAGCTGCTCATCTGGCTGGATGCCATCTTTGCCCGGGCCAAGCTGTCGCTAAAGCTGGAGTGCACCGAGCCCAGGCTGTCCGACAAGTATCTCCACCTGCGGGGGGCACGCCACCCCCTGCTGGACCCGAAAAAGGCGGTGGCCAACGACCTGGAGCTGGGGGAGCGGTTTGACACCCTGGTGATTACCGGCCCCAACACCGGCGGAAAGACGGTTACACTGAAAACCCTGGGTCTCATTACCCTCATGGCCCAGTGCGGCCTGCATGTCCCCGCCAAGGACGACTCCACCGTCCGGGTGTATGCCCGGGTGCTGGCCGATATCGGTGACGAGCAGTCCATCGCCCAATCTCTGTCCACATTCTCCTCCCATATGACCAACATAGTGGGCATTCTGGACGAAGCGGACAGTGACACCCTCATCCTCTTCGACGAGCTGGGGGCGGGCACCGACCCGGTGGAGGGGGCCGCCCTGGCGGCGGCCATCATCGAGAGTGCCCGGGGCATCGGGGCCCAGGTGGCGGCCACCACCCACTATGCCGAGCTGAAGGTGTACGCCATGACCACCCCCGGGGTGGAGAACGCCTCCTGTGAGTTCAACGTGGAGACCCTGGCCCCCACCTACCGGCTGGTGCTGGGTATTCCGGGCAAGTCCAACGCCTTCGCCATTTCCCGGCGGCTGGGGCTCCCTGAATATATCATCGAAAAGGCCGCCGCCCGGTTGGACGCGGAGAATGTCCGGTTTGAGGACGTGCTCACCCGGCTGGACCAGCAACGGCAGGAGATGGAGAAGGAGCGGGCCGAAGCCCGGCGGCTCAAGCTGGACATGGAGCAGAGTGCGGAGAAGGCCCGGGAGTACCGGGAGAAGCTGGAGGCCGAGCGGGCCAAGGTGGTGGAGAAGGCCAACGCCGAGGCGCGGGCCATCATCGAGGAGGCCCGCGCCGCCAGCGACCTGGCCATTTCGGAGCTGAAGGAGCTGAAAAAGCGCCAGGACCTGGACTGGCAGCAGGTGAACGACGGCCGCGCTGAAGCCCGTCGCCTGCTGAACGAAGCGGAGCGAAACATCGGCGGCTCCGCACCGGAGGTGGAGGCCCCACCCCCCACCCGTCCCGCCAAGGCGGGGGACACGGTGGAGCTGGTGTCTATGGGGACCAAGGCCGCCGTGCTGTCCGTCAACAAGGACGGTTCCCTCCAGCTCCAGGCTGGCATCCTGAAGATCTCCGCCAAGCAGGAGGAGGTCCGGGTGGTGGAGGGGGAGACCCAGGCCCAGAAGGACGTGCGGCGCATCATCGCCAAGGCGGAGCACACCCTGCGCACCGCCGCCGTCCCCAGTCAGATCGACCTGCGGGGCATGATGACCGACGAGGCCATCGCCAACCTGGAGCGCTTTTTGGACACCGCCATGATGGGCAAGCTGGAGACGGTTACCATCGTCCACGGCAAGGGCACTGGCGCGGTGAGAAACGCTGTGCGGACCTACCTCAAGCGCAGCCGCTATGTGAAGACCTTCCGCCCTGGCCGCTACGGCGAGGGGGAGGATGGGGTTACTGTGGCGGAATTGAAATAAAAAAGCGGCTGTAAGTTAGATATTCGTAAAACAGTATTATATTTGTTTTTGGGAAACGGCGTAGCGTTGGCTATGCCGTTTCCCCATTTTGCAGGTTGTTTAGAGCAGCACCCAAAAATAAAGAGAAAAGTTCAGCGTTCCAGGAATCGCAGGGCCGCGTTGTCGTCCTTGACGGACGTCAGCCCGCCTGCGTCCTCTTGCGTTATCCTCAGAGACCTGCCAGCGCCCGGTGAAGCGCGCCCGGAAGCAGGATTCTTCCCGCATCTAAAGGTGGCGGGAGGAGGAATATCCAGCCATCGCCCAGCGGACCAGGGCAGAGAATGCTGTGATTTACTGAGGAAACGAGACTGGAATCAACAATCGCTCAAACTGTGAGCGCGGGTTTGCTCCCAAGGGGCAGCCCCCGGTTCTGCCAGTGGAGATGAAAAGAGAGTGGCTGAATATGCTTTCTGCCCTGAGCAGGTAAGGGGACGTCCACTTTATGCTGTATGAGGATTCCATGAATCAGCAGCGCCTGATCCAATTTATGGACCGGCTGGTTCGGACCTACAAGCGATATGCGATCCTTACAACGTTGCCCTGATAAGGTTTCCGCTTTCTTTCAACATAACCAGATTTCCCATGTTCTAATTCGGGAGTAGTATTATGACAGGCGGTTTACCAGCAAGCAGGAGTTGATCCAGATGATCCAGCACTACACCCGCTACTACAACGCTCGCCGAGTACAGCGAAACCAGGATCTTTTGTTGCCACCAGAAAGTTGCGGTTATTTGCGATTTTATGGATAGAAAATTTACATATGTATAGTTTACACAAAAATTCAACAAAAAATTAGTTATAATTGCGAATATTAATTTGAAAATATTGTGATATAATAAAAATCGCAAGTAATAGCAAATTTAAACGCAACAAAAGACACGGAAAGGAGGCGATGATTTTGTGACAACCATAGGGGTGGACCTTGGGACGTCCGGTTGCAAGGCGGCAGCTATCCGTACAGATGGAACCATTTTATCGGATGCTTATCAGGAGTATACACCTGTCCTGACGCCGGAGGGTGGACATGAACTGGATGCAGAGATAGTTTTAGCGCATGCTATACAGGTAATACAGCAAGTTGCGGCGGAGTGTGGCGGGGAGGAGATTGCCGCACTCAGCGTCTCCTCTTTGGGAGAGACAGTTGTTCCATTGGACCGCAACGGGAGAGTTCTGTTCCCTGGGATTTTGTATTCTGACCCCAGGGGAAAGGA
This sequence comes from uncultured Bacillota bacterium, assembly GCA_947573385.1. Lineage (GTDB taxonomy): Bacteria > Bacillota > Clostridia > Oscillospirales > Oscillospiraceae > Lawsonibacter. Next base: position 3,266 of record CANPFP010000036.1, read on the forward strand.
ACTGGAGGAGGAGCTGATTAGCCGGGTAGACCTGGACTGTTTTTATCGTGTCACAGGGTACAGGCCCTCTCGGGCTTCCTCTCTTTGCCGCATCATGTGGCTGAAGCGGTACCGGCCTGAGCTATACGAACAGGCGGTATGTTTCCTCCCGCTCAATGCGCTTCTGCTGCACCGGCTGGGCGCAAAAACCCATATTGATTTTACACTGGCTTCTACCTCCCAGGCCTTTGATATTTGGAAAAATCGGTGGGACCTGAACATTTTATCTGCGGCACAGATTGATCCGGCCAAGCTTCCTCAGATAGTCCCTTCAGGGACGACAGTCGGGAAAATGGACAAGAAGATTGCCCGAGAACTGGGTTTTGAGAACACCCCCCTCTTGGTTGCGGGGGGGCATGACCAACCGTGTGTCTCATTGGGGGCAGGTGTGATCCACGCCGGAGAGACCCTGGACGGCATGGGCAGCGTGGAAGCAATCGGCGTGGTGGTGGAGCACAATTTTTCAACAGCCCTTCTGTCACGGTATGGGCTGTCTGTAGAACCCCATGTGATTCCTGGAATGTTTTCCGTCTACGGCTGTACCATGACTGCAGGCCGGGCCGTAAAGTGGTTTCGGGACAACCTGTGTAAAGACCTAGTTTATCAGGCGGCACAGACCGGCGAGGATGTGTACAGCCTAATGTTTGATCATCTTCCAGAGGGGAAGCGGTATCCCATGTGGGTCCCCTATTTTTCCGGGGCCGGAACGCCGTTCAACGATCTTCAGGCAGAGGGCGTTTTGACTGGCGTGACCCTGGATACAGACCGCGGAGCTCTGCTGAAGGCTTTGCTGGAGGGAATTGCGTTTGAGCTGGAGATCAATCTGGAGTGCTTGAAACTGTCTGGACTGCGTATTAGCGAACTCCACACGGTAGGCGGATTGGCCCGCTCTACAGGGTATTTACAAATGAAGGCAGATATTATGGGGCAAGATATTGTTACACTGGAGTATAACGAAGCTGGAGTTTTGGGTGCCGCAATACTGGCCGCTATGGCCTGTGGGGCCTACCCCACCTGGGAACAGGCAGTGGGCCATATGGTGCGTTTCGGTCCGAGACTTCATGGGAGGGAGGCGGAACATGGATGGTATCAGGAGCGTTTCAACCGCTATAAGAGGTTCCATCCGCTGTATCAAACGCTTTGCCAGGGACCGGAACAAAACGAAATTTAAGGAAGGAGGAGCGTTTTATTGTAAAGAAGATAAGATGAGGACGAATCAACAAATTGACAAAACAGATAGGAGTGCTATGATGAAAAAATTGATTTGCTGCATACTTACCACCGGAATGCTAATCGCCGCCTGCGTCGGATGTTCAACCAAAGGAAGTAACAGCCAGTCCTCCCACTCCAGCCAATCCAGCTCCAGCGGAGGAACAGGCAAGGAACTGAAAATCGGCCTGTCCGTGATGGACCTTTCCAACTCTTACTTTGCCGAGTTTTCCAACGGCGCGCAGAAATATGCAGATGAAAACGGCATCAAGCTGATTATCAACGACCCCCAATCTGACACTCAGAAGCAGGTTTCTGCCATTGAGAATTTTATCAACTCTGGCTGCGACGCCATTGTGGTCAGTGCCCTGGACGCGGAGTCCAGCAAGGGCATCATCGCAGAAGCAGAGGCAAAGGGGATCCGCGTAATTACTGAAACTACCTTTGTCGAATCGGCAACCACTTGTGTCACCTTTGAGGAATATGATTTCGGTTATGCTCTGGGGGCCGCAGCAGGTAAATGGATTTCCGAACATCTCAACGGCAATGCAGAATATGCAATTTTAAACCAACCCACCCTGCCTCAGGTTATCGACCGTGAGAACGGCATCAAGGCGGGGGTCGCGGAGTTCGCCCCTGACGCCAAACTGGCAGCCACCGCCGCAGCTAATCTGACCGATACCGGAATGCGGGCCGCAGAGAACATCCTGCAGGCCAATCCGAACATCCAGGTTATCCTAGGTGTCAATGACAGCGGGGCGTTGGGCGCCTACGAGGCGGTCATGGCCTCCAGTGTGGAAAAGGAAAATTTCTTCATCGGCGGCTGCGACGGGGCTGGAGATGCGCTGAAAAAGATTAAGGACGGAACGATCTACCGCGCCTCCGCCGGGCTTGAACTGCCCAATGAGGATATCGGCCGGCTGTGTATGGATTATGCTGTGAAGGCTATCAACGGAGAGACACTGGACAATATCTATTATCTGGGCTGTGTTGCAATTGACAGTGCCAACGTGGACACCTATTTGACGGAGTAATGTGTTTGTCGCTCACCGCTGCCGGCGTCTAACTGGCAGCGGTGAATGGAAAGAGGTGAAAATATGCCAGCGCCAAGCTTAACAGTCAGGCATTTGACAAAGTCGTTTCCAGGTGTAAAAGCTTTGAGCGATGCAACTGTGGAGTTTTATCCCGGAGAAGTCCATGCGCTCCTGGGAGAAAACGGGGCAGGAAAGTCCACGCTCTGTAAAATACTGGCGGGGGCCTACAGTGCCGAAAGCGGTACAATCCGTTTGGGTGGGGAGGAATATACAGGGTTCACGCCGGCTCAAGCGAAGCAGGCGGGAATCAGCATCATTTATCAAGAGTTTAATCTGGTCCCTGGGCTCAGCGTGTATGAGAATATTTTTCTTGGCAAGGAACGGAAAAAGGGGGCGATGCTGGATCGGGCAGGCATGATTCAGGAAACCAAAGACATATTTGAACAGCTCAAGGTTTCCATAGACCCCACCGTCCCGGTCCGGGAGCTGAGCATAGCCTATCAGCAGCTGGTAGAGATCGGAAAAGCCATTCATGAAAGGGCTAAAATCCTGATTATGGATGAGCCCACCGCTCCGCTGACCGAGCAGGAGGTGGGGATTCTGTTTGACATTATCCGAGATCTGAAACGGCAGAACATTACCATTATTTATATTTCCCACCGAATTGAAGAACTTTTCGCACTGGCAGAAAAGGTAACTGTGATGTGTGACGGCCGGGTGATCCAGACCCTGCGCACTCAGGAGACCAGCCGGAAAGAGCTGGTCAGTCTGATGGTAGGCCGGGAGCTGGGTGAGAGTTACCCCGCCAGGGAGGGAGAGGGCTCCGATGAGGAGGTGCTCAGAGTTTCACATCTGAACACCGGCAAGCTGAAGGATATCTCCTTTTCCCTGTACCGTGGGGAAATCCTTGGCTTTGCCGGACTGGTGGGCGCAGGCCGCACCGAAGTTGCCCGGGCAGTATTTGGTGCGGACCCCAAAACAGGGGGAGAAATCCTGGTACATGGGAGAGCCCGGCAAATTCATTCCCCCGCCGACGCCATCCGGGCCGGAATCTGCCTGATTCCAGAAGACCGGAAAGGCCAGGGTCTCCACCTTCATATGAGTATTCGGAACAACATTTCTCTCACGCAGATCAAAGCATTAAGCCGGTTTCTGCTGGTTCAGCAGGCCCGGGAGCAGGCGCTGATTGATGAATACATCCGCGCACTGGAAATCAAAACCCCTTCCGACCGTCAGGAGGTCAATAACCTCTCCGGTGGTAACCAGCAGAAAGTGGCCCTGTCCAAGTGGCTGGCAGCCAAATGCGACATCATGATTTTTGATGAGCCGACCCGAGGAATTGATGTAGGAGCCAAGCAGGAAATCTATCAGCTGATGGAACGCCTGCGGCAACAGGGAAAGGCCATTATTATGATCTCCTCGGAACTCCCGGAACTGATTGGAATGAGCAGCCGTGTGCTGGTCATGCATGAAGGGCAAATAAACGGGGAGCTCTGTGGAGCGGAGGTGACCCAAGGGGCTATTCTGGAGCTTGCCTCTGGCGGAGCTAAATCTTGATGGATGGGGGTATTGGAAGGTGAACCGTAAAAAGATACAGTTGTCTAAAATCAGCGTTTTTTTGATTTTGGCAGCGGAGCTCATTTTTTTCTCAGTTGCAGCGGATAACTTTTTCAGTATGAGCAATCTGCTGGGTATCGGACGCCAAGTCGCCACAACGGGGATTGCCGCAGTGGGAATGACCATCCTGCTGCTGGTGGGTGGAATAGATATTTCCGTTGGAACCATGTGCGCCTTTACAGGCGTGGTTTGTACCAAGCTGGTGGTAGAGGCCCGGTTCCCCATTTGGGCGGCTGTCATTGCCACCATGCTGGTGGGCGCGTTCTGCGGAAGCATTAACGGCTTTATGTGTACACATTTTAAAATCCCGGCCATGATTGGAACCATGGCGATGCAGACCATCGCAAAAGGGTGCGGCTATCTGCTCACCGGAGGCATCCCCATCACCGGCCTGCCAGATAGTTTTCGCGTCTTTGGGCAGGGCTATATAGGTCAACTGCCTGTACCGCTGTGCATTATGGTGGCAGCCTTTATCCTGGGCTTTATCCTGCTGGAGAAAACCTATTTTGGCCGCCATATCTATGCGGTGGGCGGTAATCAGGAAGCGGCCCGGCTGTCTGGCATTCATACGAAAAAGGTGCAGATGATTTGTTACGTGGTTTGCAGCACACTGGCGGCGGTGGCCGGAATCATCACCGCATCCCGGGTGAACTCAGGACAGCCCGCGGTGGGTGTTGGCTTTGAGATGGACGCCATTACAGCATCTGTGCTGGGCGGAGTCAGCCTGATGGGCGGCGAGGGCCGAATCATCAATGTAGCAGCCGGTGTATTGATTATGGGCATCCTGTCCAACGGCATGGTGATGCTGGACCTGAGCGAGTATACCCAATGGGTAGTTAAGGGCATGGTCCTGTTGTTTGCGGTGGCAGTGGACAACATACAGAAGGGTCTCGTAAAAAAACAGTCCTGATGTGAGGTGGAAGATGAATACAAACGCATCGGTATTTTACGGAGAAAACCAGTTTTCCCTATGTGAGATCCCGATTCCCCAGGTGAAGGAGGACGGCATCTTGATTCAGGTCAACGCCGCCGGCATCTGCGGCTCTGACCTGCATATCCGAACCGAAAAACCTCCCTTCCCCGTTGTGCTGGGCCATGAGGTGACCGGGACAGTGACCGCTATCGGTTCCAAAGCCAATGAAGCGATGTATATTTCAGGCGGGCCGTTGAAGGAGGGGGACCGGCTGTCACTCTACCCCACTGTCACCTGCGGCAGATGCCGCAGCTGCCTGGAGTTTGGAAATGGGGCCTACTCCGTATGTGACAAGCCCTTTGGCTATGGGGACTGGTTTCCATACCAGGGTTCCGGGGATTATCCTCGGCTGGAAGGAGTTCCGGCCATAACCGGCGGTTTTGCCCAGTATATGTACCTCTATCCCGGGACCTACCTCTGGAAGGTGCCGGAGGATATGCCGGATGAGCGGGCCGTAATTTTGGATCCTTTGGCTGTGGCAGTTCGGACCGTAGAGCTGGCCCAGCGGTGCCCTGGTGTACTGGAAAACTGTCTGGATGAGACAAAAACAGCCCTGGTTATCGGAGACGGTGCTATCGGGACACTGGTCGCCTTTTACCTCCGATTGCTGGGCGTGGGCCAAATTGTGGTAGTTGGCGGACGGGAGGAACGCATGAAAACCTGCAAGGAGCTTTCACACGCAGACCTGCTGCTCAATTACAGGACACAGAGCATCGAGGAGCGCTGTGAACTGCTCTACGAACGAACGCACGGAATGGGCGCGGATGTAGTGTTTCAGTGCGTTGGGACGGGACAAGCCTTTCGGGAGGGCCTGCAGCTGCTCCGCCGGCTGGGGACCCTGGTGGAGTGCGGAAACGCTATGAAGCCCTCGCCAGTGACCTTCGACCCCTTTGAAGACCTGTGCGCCAAGCACGCCACACTGGTGGGTATGACGGTAAATACCCCCCACGCCTTCCACAAGGCGTTTACTCTGTTGAAAGACAGAGGGAAGGGTTTGGAACGGCTCTTTACCCACAGCTGCGGTCTGGATGGCTTGGCGGAGACAATGGACCGCTCCAGTGATAGCAGTTATATGAAAGGAATCGTCTATCCGGGAGGAGGAATGCGAGCGTGAGTAAAGAAAAAAGGACCATGGACGCCCTGCGGCTGTACGGCCCTATGGATATGCGGCTGGAGACGCTGGATATCCCGGAATGCGGAGAGGACGAGATGCTTCTTCGGGTACTTGGATGCGGCATATGCGGCTCCGACTTGAAAAATTTTGCCGGAGGGCATGAGTGGAATGTTCCGCCAGAGGAACGATTTATCGAGACTCCGGTTACAGCGGGACATGAATTTTATGGCGAAATTGTTGCAAAAGGGAGCCGGGTAGAGGGTTACGAAGTTGGAGAGCGGATGATCTCCGAACAGATTATTCCATGCGGAAACTGCCGCTTCTGTCAAAGCGGACAGTACTGGATGTGCCAGAATCTGCGGATGTACGGTTTCCAGAATGAGGCCAACGGCGGTTTTGCCCAGTATATGAAGATTCACCGCCGGGGTGTGAATCACCACGTTCCGAAAGAAGTTACGGTAGAACAGGCCGCATTGATCGAACCCTATGCCTGTGGGATGCATGCGGTAGAGCGGGCCCGGATTCAGCACGATGACATCGTTGTGGTCAGCGGTCTGGGCGCCATTGGCCTGAGTATGGTCGCCTCGGCCAGACTGGCCATCCCAAGAAAAATCATCGGTCTGGACCTGCGGGAAAACCGGCGGGCGCTGGCCCTCAAATTTGGTGCGGACCTGGTCCTGGACCCCTCCCAGTGCGATGTAGTCAAGGAAATCAGGGGGCTGACCGGCGGATATGGCTGCGATGTCTATCTTGAAGCAGCCGGCAGTGAAGCCAGCGTCTCCCAAGGTCTGGCCGCCGTGCGGAATTTGGGACGGTACGTTCAGTTCGGAATCTTCTCTAGGGATATTATGGCAAATTGGAACATCATTGGCGACGAGAAGGAGCTGGATGTTTTGGGATCACATTTGGGGCCCCGCTGCTTTGACGCGGTTATTTCTGGAATTGCCAGCGGACTGCTGCCTACTCAGGGTGTTGTAACCCACAAATTTGGGCTGGAGCAGTGGGACGAGGCCTATCGAACCGCAGTGGAGGACCCGGAGGCGATCAAGGTGGTTATTGTGCCGAATGGAACGTAAGGAAAAAGATTTAGGAGAATGAATTATGAATGGCAATGACCTGAAACGGCTGCTGGCGCAGGCGGAGAAGGGCGGTTACGCACTGAATGCGTTTAACTGTACCGATGTATGGGATGTCAGCGCAATCATTTTGGCGGCGGAGGAGATGAACGCGCCGGTGATGATTGCAATTCACCAGGAAAACTTTTCTCAGCTTCCTTTGGAGGTCTATGGGGTATTTGTCCAGCACATGGCCGGAGCGGCCAAAGTGCCGGTGATTCTCCACCTGGACCACTGTACCGATGTGTCGCTCTGCAAAGCGGCGGTAGACTGCGGCTTTCCGTCCATTATGCTGGACGCCTCCTTCCGCCCTCTGGAGGAAAACATAGCCGCTGTGCGGGAGGTGGTGGACTATGCCCATACACGGGGCAGTGTGGTGGAAGCGGAGATAGGCCGAATCAAGGGCCAGGGTTACGAGGGTGGATACAATGGAGAGGGCTACCTCGCCCGGGTAGAGGACTGTGTCCGCATCGCAATGGAGACCGGTGTGGACACGCTGGCCGTGGGCATCGGTACAGCCCACGGCTACTATGAGGGACAGCCCTGTCTCAGCTTTGACCGGCTGGCCGAAATACATCGGGCTGTGGACATTCCTCTGGTGCTCCATGGCGGGACCGGTCTGAGCCGGGAGGATGTCCGCCACTGCATCAAGCTTGGCATTCGGAAGGTCAACGTGGGCACCTGTATTACCAGCACTTACATGAACAGCATGAAGGCTCAATTAGAGCTCCACGGGGAAAACGCCTTCATTATAGACCTGATCGAACCCGTTAGGAATGAGATCAGGGGGGCTGCGCGGGAATGGATCAAAACCTGTATGGGGGATCAAAAAGCGCAGTAAGAAAATTCATCAAAATAATGGCTCTGCTATTCAATTCGTGTTATAATGGTTCCGGAAAGGCGTTTTTGCGTTGTGCTCAGCCGTTTTTTCCCCTGCCCTTCGGGGAAAAATCCAGTATTTTGCTTTTCCATGTTATGAAAGGTGATGAGACGATTGGCTCGTATGTTAGCGGAAAAACGACAGGCGCAAATCACTCAGATGTTGGTAGCCGACGGACATATTAAGATCGGAACGATTATTGAGGAGTTCAACGTGTCCTCCGAAACCGCGCGCAAAGATCTGCTGGCGCTGGAGGAGCGGGGAATTGCCCGGAAAACACACGGCGGAGCGGTAATTGTTGACAGTTATTTTGCAGGGAGCAATGTATTTCTTAACAGGAGGATGAAGCGGAATATTACGCCCAAACGACAGATTGCCCGGGAAGCTGTCAAAATGATAGACGACCACAGCACGGTGATTCTGGATTCTGGCAGCACTACCTATTGGATTGCGGAGGAGCTGACTGCCAAGAAAAATATCACCGTGGTTACAAACAGCCTGACAGTAGCCACAGTTCTGGCGGAACACCAAATCAACACGCTGGTTCTTGGGGGAGAAATACATCCCTCCAATCTGGCGGCGGTAGGACAGTGGGCAGACCTGTGTTTGAAAAATATTCGAGCAGATGTGGCGTTTATCGGGGCCAGCTCACTGAGCGTCTCCCGCGGTCCCTGTGTAGAAAATTTCCCTGAGGCTCATGTAAAATGGAAAATGATGGAGAGCGCCGAAAAACGCTACATTGTCGCGGACAGCACAAAATTTAAGGACCATGCTCTGATTGAATATGCCGCCTGGGGGCAGTTTGACGGTTTGATTACCGATACCGGACTGTCATCCGAGCTTTATGCAGGCCTGTCTGGCAAAGTGAATGTTGTCCTTGCAGAGACATAGCTCCGGTGCGTCGGGGGGCGTTTGTGGAAGCTTCTCCAGGCAATAGGGAGGAGTTATATAAATGGATATGTTAATCGGGGGAACTCGTATCGGGGGAACCAGCTGGATTGATGTAATTAATCCGGCCACAGAGGAGTGGATTGACTGTGTTCCAGCGGCCGGAGAGACAGAACTTGAGCTGGCTCTCCAGTCGGCACAGGAAGGCTTTGCGGAATGGTCCGCTATGACGGTTTTTCAGCGCAATCAGGTACTCTATCGTTATGCGGCACTGGTGGAGGAGCATCGGGAGGAATTACAGCTCCTTTTATGCCAGGAAAATGGGAAAAATATCAAACATACCGCCATGGAATTTGATGCTGTCCACGCACTGTTTACCGGATATGCGGAGAAGGCGGCCCACCTCTGCGGCAGTACACTGCCAAGCGGAAACCAGATGACCAGCGCCAGGGAGGACCTGGTATTTACGCGCTGGGAGCCTTTGGGCGTGGTCGCCTGCTTTATCCCTTTTAATTTTCCGGTGGATCTCTATGCGGAAAAAGCGGCGCCGGCACTGGCTGCCGGAAATGCGGTCATCATCAAACCCCCAACAGACTGCCCCCTTACTGTAATGCGGCTTGTTGCGCTTCTGCATGAAGCGGGCGTCCCACCAAAAGCGGCCCAGGTGGTGACGGGGCGGGGCGGAACCGTGGGGGACAAGCTGATTGCGGATCCCCGTGTCGCAGCGATTTCTCTGACAGGGAGCACCGAGGTAGGCACAGCCTCCTATCAGAAAGCCGCTCCCAATTTAACAAGGGTGTTTTTGGAGTTGGGTGGGAACGATGCCTTTATTGTTAACGGGGATGCGGACATCGATCTAGCCGTAAGTGAAGCTATACTTGGCCGGATGGGAAACTGTGGTCAAACCTGTTGTGCCAGCAAACGATTTATTGTTCACCGAAGTGTGGAGCAGGAATTTATAGGCAAGCTTATCGAGCGGCTGAAACAGATTAAACTGGGGGACCCCCAAAACCCGGAATTGGATGAGGGCTGTATGATCAGTCCGGAAGCGGCAGAGTACGTGGTGGAGCAGATACAGCATACTCAACGCCAAGGCGCAGTATGTGCATTGGGCGGAGAGCTGTACGACCGCGTCTACGTTCAGCCTACGGTCCTGACCGGCGTGACTGCGGAAATGGATATTGCTTCCGATTTAGAAATATTTGGCCCTGTTTTTCCCGTGATTCCCTTTGATACACAGGAGGAAGCCATTAAAATCGCGAACCAATCCTGCTATGGCCTGATGGGCGCGGTCTTTTCACAAAACCTACAAACCGCGATGACGGTGGCCAGCCAGATGCAGTGCGGCGGTGTGGTAATCAATGGTGCCAGTGACTTCCGGAGCTCTGAAATGCCTTTTGGAGGATATAAGAAAAGCGGGCTGGGCCGGGAGGGAATCCTGCATACACTGTGTGAAATGATGCAGGAGAAGTCCTATGTTTTAAAACAGGTTTTCTGATTGCTGCAACAAAAAAGAACTACGGCTGCCGCTCGTAGTTCTTTTTATAAAAACAAATGTTTATTGAAAAAAGAAAAATTTATATGAGCATCAAAGATGTATGCAACTTGTATACAATATTAAAAGACCGCAGATTTTTTGGCTGCGGGATAGAGAGGAGACTGTCTGTGCCTATTTTACTGAAGGAGGACCTGGCCCGCCCTCTGCCTAAGCTGTACCGGGTACGGCAGCAGTTTGACAATGTCTGCCTGGAGGATACAGCTGGTGCAGTACGCGCCCAGCTGAGCCGGCCGGAGGTGGTCTCCCTGGTAAGCCCGGGCGCCCGGGTGGCCGTAGGCGTTGGCAGCCGGGGAATCCGAGACCTGCACACGGTGGTGGAGACCACCCTGACCTGTCTGAAGGAGCTGGGCGCAAACCCCTTCATTGTTTCTGCTATGGGCAGCCACGGAGGCGGCACACAGGAGGGGCAGCGAGAGGTGCTAGCTGGTTACGGGATCACAGAGGAGAACCTGGGGGTTCCGGTGGTCACCACGGTGGATACCATCTGTCTGGGGCGCTGTGCCAACGGACGGCCCATCTGGTTCGACCGGGCCGCCTTCGAGGCCGACCTGATTGTTCCTATTAACCGGGTCAAGCTGCACACCGACTTTGTGGGGCCGCTCCAGAGCGGTCTGTGCAAGATGCTGGTCATTGGCTTGGGCAACCATAAGGGCTGTTCTGCTGTCCACGAGGAGGACCTGGAGCATTTTGCCGCTATCATTGAGGAGACCACATCCGTTATTTTGGAAAAGGCCCCTGTAGGCTTTGGGATTGCCATTCTGGAAAACGCTTATGACCGGACCTGTGCGGTGGAGGCCGTCCCGGCCAGGGACCTGATCCGGCGGGAGAAGGAGCTGGTCCAAATTGCCAAAAGGAACATGCCCTGCATCATGCTGTCTCAGGCGGATGTTATCATTTGCAGGGAGATTGGAAAGGACATATCCGGCGCAGGGTTCGACCCCAATATTTTAGGGCGGAGCTCAGTTCTGAAAACCTTTGTTCTGCCCATCCCCCAATACCAGAAGCTGGTGCTCACCGGCATCACGCCTGCCAGTCACGGTAACGGTATTGGCGTTGGTCTCTTTGATGTAATCACCAGGCACGTGGCGGAACAACTGGACCTGGAGACCATGTATGCCAACGCTATCGCCTGCAACTGTCTGACAGATGCCAGCGTCCCCTGTACGATGGAGGACGAGGAGACCGCTGTCAGGGTGGCCCTGAAGTGCTGTCGGGGCATCGACCGGGACAATCCCAGGCTCATCCGCATCCAGAACACCCTGAACCTGGAATACATTGAAGTCTCTCAGGCCCTGCTCCCCGATGTGGAGGCAGACCCCAGGCTCTCTCTGGTGGAGGAATGATTTCCCTCTCCAGAACGAGATAAAGATAATACATAAAGGAGGATAACGCTATGATTTTGAACCAAGACCAGCAGGCCATGCTGGATGGCAAGTTTGGTGAAGGCACTGCCTACGCCATGAAGATCCAGGTCGGTATTGGCGAGTGCTTCGACGCTCCACGGATGGTCCCCATCAAGCGGGCCCACGTGGCGCTGAGCAACCAGGCAGGCGACCTGTGGTTTGCCGAGAAGCTGCTGAACGCCGGGGCCCACTGCCGGGTGGCCCCCACCGTCAACCCTGGCTTCTGCCTGGGCCATTTCACCGGCCAGTGCGCCCACCCTGTGGAGGAGACGGACGCCGACCACATGCGCCGCACCGATGCCGCCTACCGGGGACTGGGGGCGGTCCTGTCCTATAACTGCACTCCTTACATCGCCACCAACGTGCCCAATTTCGGCGAGGTGTGTGCCTTCTCCGAGTCCAGTGCCACCCCCTATGTTAACGCCGTCTGGGGCGCCCGGTCCAACCGGGAGAGCGCCAACAGCGCCCTGTGTGCCGCCGTCACCGGCTGTGTGCCTGAATACGGCCTGCTGCTGGACGAGAACCGGAAGGGCGACATTGTGGTCCATGTGGAGGCCGATATGAAGTCCGCCTATGAGTACCACCTGCTGGGCATGATGGGCGGCAAGATCGGCGAGGGCATCCCCGTGTTCACCGGCCTGCCCAAGGTTATCACCCCCGAGGCCCTGCGCAATCTGGGAGCCCAGCTGAACACCTCCGGGGCCTATGGTATGTATCACATTGTGGGCTTTACTCCTGAGGCGCCTGACCTGGAGACCGCCCTGGGCCATAAGAAGCCCAGATATGAGGTGACAATCACCGAGCGGGACCTGAAGGAATTTGAGGAGACATTCAGCGACAAGGCTCTCAACGGAAAGATCGACTTTGCCATGTTTGGCTGCCCCCACTTCACCCTGGAGGAGACCATGTACATCGCCAAACATATTGAGGGCAAAAACCTGGCCGTCCCCATGTACATCCTGGTGTCCAGCCATGCCAGCCAGATGGCCGGGCGCATGGGCGTGGCTGACGTCCTGTCTGCCGCAGGAGCGGAACTCATTCCCGATACCTGCCCCGACCAGCCCTGTTGGCACTATCTCAAGGGCAAGACGGGCATTACCGAATCACCCAAGTGCGCCTACTATCCCCGCCGCCGGGGCATCAATTTTATCATCCGTGACCTGGACACCTGCATCCAGGCCGCGCTGACCGGGGAGGTAAACTAAGATGGGCAAACGTTTTTCCTGTCATAAGATTTCCGAGGGCAAGGCCCAGGCTGAGACCATTATTTCCAAGGACCGCATCATGTTCTATCAGGTCCGGCCGGAGGACGGCATGATGGAGGAGAAAAACCACCATCTGGAGGGCCGGATCATCGCCCGGAAGATTTTAATTTTCCCCGGCGGCAAGGGCAGTTCCGTGGTCCAGCAAGACGGCCTGTACCATCTGGACCGCTTCCACAACATGCCCGCCGCCCTTATCATTCAGGACCCTGATCCCGTTATCGTGGCCGGTACTATTATTATGGAGCTTCCCATGGTGGACCGCCTGCCTGCCGAATTCTATGAGACCGTAAAGGACGGTGACACCGTTGTCGTCAACGCGGACGAGGGGTATGTGGAGATCCTATGAGTGTGTATTGTCTCTGGCATTTAATGCGGCCTGTGACAGTTGGGCCAGCGGCTTCCCCGCGCAGCCCGATTTTTACCGGCACAGTTTTCTATGTGAAATGAGTGATTTGTGGAATGGTTAAGGGAAACAGAAAACCAAACCTGTCTGAGCGCGCCTATGAGCAAATCAAAGACGCCCTGTGCAAGGGGAAGATTGCTGCCGGCGATATCCTCAGCGAGAGTCAGCTGGCCGAGGAGCTGGACATGAGCCGCACCCCGGTGCGGGAGGCCCTGCGCATCCTGGCCAGCGAGGGATGGGTGGAAATCAGGCGGGGGATTGGCGCCTACGTGAAGGCCCCCTCCTCCAAGGATATGGAGGACCTATATGAGGTGCGCTGCCTTTTGGAGACCCTCGCGATCAAAACCTCTGTGTTCAACATCTCCAACCAGGAAATCAACAGCCTGGAGACGCGGTTCCGCGCCTGTCTGAACAGTTCGCCCCCGGACCCCAGACAGTTCTCTGATTTGGATTGGGAGTTGCATGAGCTGATTGTGGAGCGATGCCAGAATAACTATCTTAAAACGATTCTGCGCAACAATTATTCCAGCATGAAGCAGTATCAACTTCTCTCCTTTGAAGCTCTGAACGATATCAAAGAGAGTACACTTCAGCATTTGAATATTCTGTCCCTCATGCGCCAAAGGGATGTGGGCGCACTGGCCGACACCTTGCTGGCTCACTTGAAATGGGCCTCCGGCCTGATCCGTTTCCCACAGTAAGGGGGAGAGCGCCCGAGGGCACCCGATTGGCCTGCAAATCTCAGAAAGCAGATGATACTTTTTCATAATCCGCAGCTGCCAAGTCTTTCTTGCTTTCCGTATCTCTATGATTTCCGCTTCTATTCGCTTCATATTTGTCCATTGTCTAAACTGTACCCAAGATTGTGGACAGTGGGGAAAATGGAAACCCTGGTTGGTGGACAGGGTAAAAAGCAGAGACGTACCCTAAAGGCAGACAAAAACAAGCGATAAAATAAAGGATTTAGGACGTGTTCACATAAGTGGGATTGTGATATAATTAAAGAATGGAAATAAAGAAAGAGTAATACGAGCAAATCAAAGAGAGCTTTCCCAAACAGCGGAAACCAGCCAAAATCAGCAACCTGGACGTATTGAATGCAGTGCTATACGTAGTGGAAAATGGGTGCAAATGGAGGAGCTTGCCCAAAGAATACGGAGATTGGCATGTGATCTATGTTCGGATAAACCGCTGGGCGAAAAAAGGCGTTTTGGAACGGGTATTTCTGCGGTTGCAGCAACTGGGAATCATTCAAATCCAAGTAAATGTGATAAGTTTGGATTCCACCTGCATAAAGGTTCATCCGGATGGAATGGGCGCTTTGAAAAAAACGGGACGCAATCCATCGGAAGAACACGGGGCGGATGGAACACCAAACTTCATATGATTAACTCCTATTAGGAAAACACACTGTCAAAAGGTTTTTTGCTTTTGGCGGGGGTCAGCCCGCCTCGGCGGTATCGGTGGTGTTGATTTCAATGTACTCGGCAATCTTGCGGAACTCGTCCGCGAACTTGAAATGAACGCTGATATTGCCGTTTTCGTAAACCTTGATATGGTCTACCAAGTCCGTGAGGATTTCACGGGTCAGCGTTTCGATGCTTTGATACTTTGCAAAGGCTACCAGCGCGGGGTGTTCCTTGTCAACGCCGTTTGCCAGCTCCGCACGTTCCGCGTTCAGCCGGGCCAGCACATCCGCAAGCTCGGCGGCCTGCCGTTCATAATCGGCTTTCATATCCCGGTATTCCTGCTGGGTGATTTCCCCGTCTTTCCAATCTTGATACAGTGACTGCTTGTAGCGGGTGATTTTCGTCAATTCCTTTTCCTTTGCGGCTATCTGGTCGTTAAGGCGGTGGGATTGACTTTTTTTCAGCGGGGCCGAGTTGATGCGGGCTATCAATTCCGAGTAGGAAACGGCGGTGTTCACTTGATACTGGATAGCGAACAGAACGGCGGCCTCCAGACGGTTGTGCTTGATAGAGTGCATGGAGCAGGCCGTCCGGGAGCGGTTCTTGTAAGTGGAGCAGGCGTAATAGATATTTTTCCCGCTCTGGCTGCGGGTGATGGATTTCCCGCAGTCCGCACATTTCAGAAAACCGCTGAACAAGTGAACCTCCCGCCCTTTGGGGGATGTCCGGGTATCGCGTACCAGCAGGGCCTGCACCTTGTCAAAGGTTTCGTGGGTGATGATGGCCTCGTGAGTATCGGGGACGCGCACCCATTCTTCCTCCGGCACAGCCTCAATCTGGTGTACCTTGTAGCTTTTCACCCGGCGGCGGCCCTGTACCAAATCCCCGGTATAGATGGGGTTGGTGAGGATTTCATGTATCATGCGGGCTCCCCACATGGGGTCGTCCGCCACAGCCGAGGAAACGGGCAGGCCCTTTT
>CANPFP010000037.1 GCA_947573385.1 uncultured Bacillota bacterium
CGCCCCCGTCCGCCCGACACCTACGCCGCCTTGCTCCGGGAGCTGTCCGCCATCGGCAACAACGCCAACCAGATCGCTTATTGGGCCAACGCCCGAAAGAGCGTCTCCGAGGCCGATATACGGCAGGCCGCCGCCCTGGTCAGGGAGGCGTGGCGGCTGGTCAAGGAGACGCTGTAGTGGCCTACGACAAAATCATCACCATCCGCAGCCGATTAGACCACTGTCTGGACTATGCGCTGAACGAGGAAAAAACGGCGCTGTCCCAGGCCATCGACTACGGCATGAATCCGGGCAAGACCCATGATCTGGTGACGGGGATCAACTGCGGCCCGGATACGGCCCACCGGGATATGCAGGCCACCAAGCGCCGCTGGGACAAACAGGGCGGGGTGCTGGGCTACCATATCATCCACTCCTACGCCCCCGGCGAGGTCACCCCGGAACAGGCCCACGCCGCCGGAGTGGACTTCGCCCGCCGTCTGCTGGGGGACCGCTATGAGGCCGTCGTCTCCACCCACACCGACAGAGAACACCTCCACTGTCATATCGTGTTCAACTCTGTGTCCTTCGTAGACGGCAGGAAATACCGCAGCGATTTTAAAAGCTATTTCGGCACCCTGCGGGAGACCTCCAACACCGTCAGCCGGGAACACGGCCTGTCCGTCATCGACCCGGAGGGCCAGGGCAGGCACTACGCCGAGTGGGACGCCGAGCGCAGCGGCAGAGGTACGGTCCGGGGAGTCGTCCGCCAGGACATCGACGCCGCCATCCGGGAGAGCTTCACCTTTGACAGCTTTCTGGTTGCCCTTCGGCGGCAGGGCTACACGGTGAAGTATGGGGCCAGCGTCAAGCACACCGCCATCACCCCGCCGGGCGGCAGGCGGGCTTTCCGCCTGGACAGCCTGGGGAATGGCTACACAGAAGCGGACATCCGGGCACGGCTGGCCGCTGTCCGCAGTGGCAGCATACCCACACCGCCAGCGCCACAGCCCATTGTCCCCAAGCGGTACACCGTCAAAAGGCGGACATACCGCCAGAGCCAGCGGCGCAAGCTCCACGGCTTTCGTGCTCTATATGTGTATTATCTGTATCTGTTGGGCGGACCGCATCTTCGGAGGCGGAAACCGCCTTCTTTCGCTGTCCGGGCGGATGTGGCCAAACTGCGGCAGTATCAGCGGCAATTTTCCTTGCTGCAAAAATACCGCATTGACAGCGACAGCCAACTTGCCACGCTGGACGAGGCTCTGCAAGCCCGGATTGACGCTCTTACCGACAACCGCAAGGACCTTTACGCCAAAAGGCGGGCCGGTAAGGACGTGGAAACGGAAATCGCCGCTGTCAATGGGGAACTGCGCCGTCTGCGCCGGGAGCTGAAAACCTGCGGCAAAATCGAGGCGGACATACCCCGTATCCGTGAGCGGACAGCACTTTATCAGGAGCAGAGGACCCAGGGCGGTCCGGTAAGGGACCGTCCCACTAAAAATTTGAGAGGAAGTGATTTAACTGGACGTGAACGCTGAGGCCGCCGATCTGGTGGTCAAGGAGAGTATTCAGGCCACAGAGAGCGCCGTCAAGCTGGCCGGGACCGGGCTGAAAAATGTCGCCGCCCTTCTGCTGGCCCTACAGCGGCAGGATAACAAGGTGGTGGGCAAGACCAGCGCCAAGCGGCTGGCCCGTGACCCCGCCCCCGCCGTCGTCGTCCCGCTGAAGCAGGAGGACGTGAAGCGGTTTCAAAAGCTGGCTAGAGAGTACGGAATTTTGTACTTTATCGCCCAGAAAAAGGGCAGCGATACCGGCTACGTCAATATTGTGTCTAATCAGAACTACGCCGCCCAGCTCAACGCCGTCATGGAGGCCATGCAGTACCCCACTCCCCAGAAGGCCCAGGAGGGTGAGCCGTCAAAAAAAGCGGGCCCCCGTGCTCCACAAGAGAGGTCCTCGCCCGAGCGCGGGAGTGGCTGGAATCCCTCCCAACCGGAGGGGACGGATATTGAATCCGTCCGGGCCCGGCTGGAGGGGCTGAAAGCCATGTCCAGGGGGACGCACACCAGGGAGAGGACTCACGAAAAAATCAGATAAGGAGGAATTTATTTGGCAAGTATCAGCGACATCATCAAGGGGAGGGCGGACCGGGATCAGGCCCGGACGGAACAGCTCCGGGCAAACCGGGAGAACCTGTCCCATATGCGGGACAGTGCCCTGGAGGACATCACCACCAAGCCGGACCGCTACCAGCAGTATCTGACCTTGCAGGCGGACAACATCCGGTGCAGTGTGGGCAACGTGGCTCTGACCATGTACCAGCTGCCTGGAGCCACCCGGATCGGCTCCACCGACTTCTGGCACCAGCAGGGCCGGTACGTCATGGACACGGCTATGAACAGCGGGGCCAAGGTGTTCGTCCCGCCCAGGGACCCCAAGCGCCGGGGCTACTTTATGGGCAGCTACTATGACATCAGCCAGACCACCGGCAAGCCCATCATTCCCCCCGCCACGCTGGAGGACAAGAGCTCCAGAATGACGGCGGCCCTGGCCGCCCTTATGGATCAGACGCCGGTGGCCATCGCCGTGGACAAGGAAATCGCCACCCCCGCCTACTATAACGAGGCCGACTTTACCATCTACATCAACCCGGCCCACACCGACACGGAGATTTTCAAGGCTCTGGCTACGGAGATCGCCTTTGCCCGAGCCCATGACCGGGGCTACAACAAGGGCTACCGGCGGGAGGCATACCGCCTGGATTCTGAGAGCGTGGGCTATATGGTTTGCCGCCGCTTCGGGGTGGCCTGTGATCCCCCGGACGCCAAGATGGTCCGCATGTTCTATGACGGCTATGATCCCTCCAGCCGGGCCGAGGCCCTGGAGCAGCTTCGGGGCACCGCCCGGAGCATTGGGGACGGCCTGGACCAGCAGCTCAACCCCCGGCAGCAGGAACGGCAGAACAACCGCCGTCACGGGACCAGATAAGGCGGCAATATCCGGGGCGTGTCCCCTTTAGGGAGGGTACGCCGGGCGCCCCTGTCAGTCAAGGCCGCATAATTGCTTCGCAATTATGCGCGAGCCGGCCAGTCTGAAGACTGGCCGGGCCTTGACAGTCAGCGCCCCCCGGCGTTTTTGTTATGAAAGGGGACACACCCCAAAAGCCGCCTTTCGGCGGCTTTTGCTATCCTGGGAGGCGGTTGGCCTCCCACCGTCCAGCGGGGCCAACGGCCCCGCTGGACTACCTTATATTAAAACTGGAGGTTTGCACATGAAACGTAAATGGAGGCGCTTTGCCCCCGCACTCGCCGCCCTCATGCTGACACTGGCCCTGTGCCCTGCTTCGGCGCTGGCCGAGCCCGCCGCCGTCTATCCCGCTGAGGTACGGGAGAGCGAGGAAAACGGTGTTCACCGGATCGAAAAAGTCTATGTTCTGTCCATCCGGGACGACCCCGCCGCCATCCCCACCGCCGACTTTGAACGGGAGGGCCGCAGCTACACCCTTCTGGACGTGATCAAGAACGACCAGACCGAGACGGACACCAAAGATCACATCGAGGTCGTGACCGTGAACACGAATACCAAGGATATGGCCGCCATCATCCAACAGCTGGAACCCGCCTTGGAAGTGACCACCGAGGACGGCTACACCGGCACCCTTGCCCCGGACTATCCCAGTATCACCGTGGAGGCGGACGGATACAAAACCAGTTCCCGCACCGTCACCGCCACCCGCAGCTATCCCAATCTCTCTGACGCTGACGCATCCCTGATCCCCAAGACCACCCAGGAGGGTGGGCGGACGCTGACCCTGACCGACGTCCAGTGGCAGGAGGCCGCGGGCTTCTACAACGCCACCGCCACCTACAGCGGCACCGCCACGGGGAAGTATGCCACCGGCTACACCGCCACCATGGAGTACAAGGGCGAGGTGTCCAAAACCAGCGGCGACACCGTGATCTACACCGCCATATTCGCGTCTCACGGTGAGACGCGAAACGTACCCGGCCCGCAGGAGCTGTCCGCCCCGGCAGCCGAGGACGGCGGTAGGAGCATGAGCAAGGCCTTGCTGATCCTCCCCCTGGCCGTGCTGCTGGGCGGGGCCGGTTTCGGCGGCTGGAAACTGACGAAATACATGAAAGATAAGAAACGGGGGTATGTAAAATGAAAAAACACTTGACAACGCTGCTGGCCCTCTGCTGTCTGCTGGGGGCCTTCGCTGTGCCCACCGGCGCCCTGGAATATACCTTTGACAGCCCGTCCACCGGGGACTTCGGTACACCCACCAGCGACGATACCATCTATGAGCATCAGGACCCCAACGTGGACCGGAGCAAGGGCAGCGCCCTGATCCCGCCCGGCTTCGGCACCCCTACCAGCTACCTCCCCAACTCCGGGGAATACTTGACGCCCAATCTGGCAGCGGGCGGGCCGCTGAACAGCCCCTCCCTCAATGGGACCGTGACCGGCTCCATCGGCGGTGGAACCGTGCTTCTACCTGGGGCGGTTGACGCGCCCACTTCCAGCTACCCCACCACCGGCAGCACTGCCAATACTCAAGTCACTGGCTTTACCGACGTGACCTCCGACCTCTACTACAGCAACGGCAGCCTGGGTACTCTGAAAATCCCGGCCATTGGCTTGACCGTAAAGGTGGTCCAGGGGACGGACAGCAAAGCTCTTGCCAAGGGCGCGGGCCACTTCACCAACACTAGTATTTGGGACGGCAACTGCTGTCTGGCCGGGCACAACCGGGGCGTGACAAACCACTTCGGGAAGATCCACACGCTTGACACGGGGGACACCATTACCTTGACGACCAAGCTGGGAACCCGGACCTACTCCGTCACCAACGTGATGAAGGTGGGGGAGACGGACAACTCCATGCTGGCCGCCACTTCCGACAACTGTATCACTCTGTTTACCTGCGTCCGGGATGAACGGGACTACCGATGGTGTGTCCGGGCGGTGGAGGTGTAGAAACAAATCCCACCGTGAGATTTAATCTTGACGCTGAAACTGTGTGGATTTTTGACAGTTTCCCTTAATTTTGATACAATATTATCAGGAAATCATTTCCGAAATAAACTTTGGGAGGTATCGAAAGTGAAAGGAAAATTCGTTCAGTTTGTGGCTGGCATTATTGCCGGGGCCGTGCTGGTCCCCACCACCCATGCGGCAGTACAGCAGCTCGCCGCCACCTCCAGCGCCCAAAAATTCTATGTGGACGGCACACCTGTCCAACTGGAGGCTTACGCCATCAACGGCAGTAACTATGTGAAGCTCCGGGACATCGGCGAGGCCGTGGGCTTCCATGTCTCCTATGACGGCTCCACCAACAGCGTCTACATCGGAGAGCGGCCCGCCGCCGTCCAGAACACAGGCACCGGCTATTTGACCAACGGCCAGCCTGTCACCGAGGAAAACGTGTTGGCACTCCTGCGACAGATCGAACGGGACTGGCCCACCGGCACCATCTGGGGGACGAACAAAACCCCAGGCACCCATAAGAACGAGGTCCCCAGCACGGCCAGCGGAACAATCATGCGTGGCTACCACGTCAGCAACACCTACGCTTGCGGGGCCTATGCCAGTATGGTGAGCTCCCTTATCTTCGGGGATACCGCCAACCCCGGCCGCAGGCTGGAGGACCTGTCCCAAATCAGACCGGGAGACATTATTTTCAAAGTGCGCAACGAAAATAATTCGATATGGCACATTATTGTTGCCCTGGAATCGCCCAGCAACATCAACACATTCCGTTTCACAGACGGGAACGTGGGCGGTACGATCCAGTGGCCGGACAGCGAAAGCCCATACAGCAATACGGACAATCTGGACTGCTACCAGGGAGAACATAAAGATTATCACCTGGAAGTCTGGACCCGCTACCCTGAGAGTGTCCCCTATACCGGAGCCAGCGTGGGCGCATGGTTTACTCCAAATCAGAAACAGGAGGCTATGAAATGCACTTGAAACCGCCCATTCCCCGCATGAACAGCCCCAATCATAACGAAATAATCACCCTACCCAGGGCCGCACGATGATGTGCGGCCCTTTTCCATTCCAAAAATCAAAAGGAGGAATTTGTAAATGCTGAAACATATGAAAGCCCACTGGAAACGGGCTGTCTCCGGGCTGCTGGCTGTCATTATGGCCGCCGGTATGCTCCCGGCTTCGGCCCTTGCCGCTGACACAGGCGGCAGCTCCAACCCCTACGCCCCCACCGGCAGCTTTGAGTTAAATGTGGCCGGCGCCACCGCCTGGAACGATGGCAATGAGGCCCTCACCGTCTACAAGACCGAGGGCGGCAGCACCCAGGCTACTACCATCCCCGCCACTGTCCCCTTCGCCCTTCTGGAGGATAAGGGCGGCGACCGTCTGAAAGTCGGTTATCAGAACGGCGGCTGGACAGGCGCCAACCTGGACGGCACCGGCTGGGTGGACAAGGACAGTGTCCTGGTCAATCTGCCTGACATTCTCCCCAGTATTACCTATGACCGGGACAGTGGTAAACTGTTCAACTCCCGGCTGACCCGGTTTGAATACATCGTTCCCGGCTCCTACGCACTGGCTGAACAGCTGGCACAGCTCCAGCAGGAGGCCATGAGCGGCGGCGAGACGCTGGTAGTCCGTCAGTCCGGCCAGACTGTGAGCGTCAGCCGGGCCAAGGGCGACCCCGCCCAGCTCCACAGCTACAGCCTGAATGGGGTGACCTATCAGAAATACGACATCTGGACGGAGTATGAGGCGGCGAACGACAGCCTGAGTGACCTCAGCTACGATCTGCCCTATGTCATCGACCGGGCCTACAGTGCCGATCCCAGCGTGACACTGACGATGTTCTGCCCCCAGACGGTCAAGCGCGCACCTTCTAAGGTAAGCGCCAGCGATCCTACCGGAGGTGTGGGTGCTTACAACCCCGGCAGCCCCGGAGGAAAAAAGCCCACCACCTCCAATGTGGACTGGTCCGTAGACCATGAGCGGACATTTCTGCGCTTCACCCTGATCGAATTTCCCCAGGGTGTTGTCACCGACCTGAACACCAGAGATTGGGGGACTTGGCATGTAGTCGGCACCCCCCTCAACGTGATTTGGAGCAACGGTTGGTCTGTGGATCAGTGCCGCCGCGATATAACCTGGTACAATTCCTCCGCTATGCAGTATAACGGAGAAGGAACGAACGCCGCTCAGTTAATGGGCGGCTCTTTTGAAAGCGGCGGCGTGTATTCCTACGACGCCACCGGGGGCAGCAATAGCCGCTGGGTGACCACCGCCGACGAGTTCCAGAAAGCCACCGGAATTTCCGACCAGCAGAAGGAGCAGATGTTCCACTGTAATTCCTCCAGTTGGTCCACTGGCTGGACAGACAACGACTACACCTCCATGTGGGGCACTGACGCGGAATTTGTCACTCCTGGTAACCTTTACAAAGTGTATAAGGCCAACGACGCTTTTCTGTACCTGCTGAACTGCCTGAGTACCACTGACGCAGGTTCCGGCTGGAGCAAGGATGAGGCGATGGAGCGCTGGTCTGAGTACGTCCACGATGCAGACGGCAATCTGCGTACCAAATACCGGATCATCGTGGAGACAGGCGCAGTAGTCAAGGACCCGGACGGTCATCGCCGGGCCTATACCCTTCGGGAAATGATGGCTTACAGTATCTACAACAATGAGGGGGCAGGCCGTTACACCTTGATTTACGACCAGTCCTCCACGATGGTGAACATGGCACGCTGGATGCGTCAGGGCAAAGACAATCAGTTTGTGGAATATCCGTTAGATGAAAATGGGACGCCCACCGGCGAGGAGCTGCACTCCACCAACGGTTTCCGGGAGTGCGACAGCTATGTGGATACCATCCAGTATGCCCGGCCCATGCGGGACACCATCTTCAATGAGCGGCGCTCCTTCGGCCTGCATATCTTTTCCCCCTTCAACTTTGAGAGCCAGCCCACGGGACTGTTTTTGGAAGTGACCAAGAAAGCAGATGAAAATATCCCCGCTGGCCAGGAATGGGGCTTTACCGTCAAGTACACAGCAGGAAGTCCCTCCAAATTTTCCGCAACGAAAAACGGGACAGACTGTACTGCCCAGGTGACGGACACCGGCAGCGGCTTAAAGTTCAAGCTGAAGGCCGATGAAACCATCCGTATCGACTTTGACGCTGACCCCTCTTTCCGCTGTGAGGTAACGGAGGACGATTCTTCCAAACTGACCGGCATTACCGGGACAGGCGGCACCGCCGATATGACGGCAAAAAAATTCACCAGCACCAGCAGCGCCGCCAGAGTGACATTCACCAATGGCACTGAACCGCCCCCGCCGCCCCCGGACGAGCCGGCCCCCGGCAAGGCGATCCTGTTCAAGCGGGACGCCAATACCAATAAGGGCGTAGGCCCCGCCACGTTCAAGTTCTCCTCTGTCACCAACGGCGTCTATGAATTTGACACCAATGCCTCCGGCGAGCTGGAGACTATCCAGTGGTGGGACCCCACCGAGAAAGCGGGCAAGTACATCAAGCCCGGCGAGTACGCCGTTTCTGAGATCGTACCGCCCCCCAATTACGAGTCGACTACCGAAGTCCAGCAGATCAAGCTGGAGCTGGACGCAGACGGCAACCCCATCCCCGCCGGACCTCTGGTGTTCAAGAATTTGGCAAAGGTGGGACTTCGGGTGGTCAAATACGACCGGCAGAGCCATACACCCATGAACGGCGTCACCTTTGAAATTTTCCGCAACGGCACTTCCATTGGCCGCTACGAAACCAAGGGCCAGGGTGAAATCCTGCTGACCGGCATTGAGCCCGGCACCTACCGGGCGGTCGAGGTGGACACAGGAGACGAGGGCCACATCATGGACGGCAGCTACCAGGAGGTCGAGCTTGTCGCCGGGGGCGGCACCAAAGAATTGGTGTTTTTCAACGACAACAAGCCCGGTATGAAGCTGGTAAAGGTGGACAGCGCCGATCCGTCCAAGGCCATTCCCAATGTGAAATTCCGCATTGAGGCTGTGGACGGCAGCTACGGCCCCGAGGAGTTCACCACCAATGGCAGCGGAGAAATTGACCTGTCCAATCTCCCCACCGGCTCCTATGTGGTGACGGAGGTGGAGTGTCCCGGCTATGTGGTGGACGAGGCCCAGCGTGTGATCCACCTCCGGGCCAATGACACAGCGCAGTTCGTTTTCACCAATACCAAGAAGCCCGGATTCAAGCTGATTAAGACCAGTGCGGACGGTACGCCCCTGGATGGTGTCACCTTCAAGATCACTCCCATTGAGGACGCCAGCCATTCCATTGACCGTACTACCCAGAACGGCGGCGAAATCTCCGTGGAGGGCCTGGAGCCGGGTGTCTACTCTGTGCAGGAGACCGCCACTTTGCCCGACCACATTCTGGATAAAACAGAATACCACGTGGAGTTGTCCCCCGGCAAGGTGGCCGAGCTTCGTATCAAGAACGACAAGCGGCCCAACCTCACCATCTGGAAGAAGGACGCTGACACCGGCGCTGTTGTGCCCAATACGGTATTTCTGGTCAAGGCGGCGGACGGCCACAGCGTCAACGAGGTCAGGACCGGCCCGGACGGGAAAGGTACGCTGGAAAATTTACTCCCCGGCGTGTACGAAATTTCCGAGAAATCCGTCCCGGAGCCCTGGCTGAGGGACGCTGACAGCCAGCTTGTCACTCTCTACCCCAATAGGGATCGGGAGGTCCTGTTTGAGAATCATAAGCGGCCTGAGCTGACCATTTTCAAGGTGGACAGCGTGGCGGGCGCTCCCATTGAAGGGGCCAAGTTCCATGTGACCTACACCAGCAACGGCGAGGCCGCCGGCGCTCCCGCCTCTATGGACTTCGGCTATTTCATTTCCGATTCTCACGGTGAGATTCGATTGCATGAGAAGGGGAAGAAGCTGTACCCCGGCGAGTTCACCGTGACTGAGGTGGAGCCCGCCCCCGGTTTCCAGATGAAGGAGCCCACCACCCAGAAGGTCATCCTACACGGCGGCGAGAGCAAAACACTCACCTTCCAGAATGAGCCGTTAAACGGAATTGTTGTGGAGAAGTATGACAGCGTGACCCATGAGACCCTCCCCGGCTGTACCTTCCAGCTGCGTTTCCTGGGCGGCACCAGCGGCACGGGCGGCACTATCATTGGCCAGAAAACCACCGGGCAGAACGGCACTTGTATCTGGACCGGGCTCACTGCGGGTACATATATCGTGGAGGAGATCGACCCAGCGGATGGGTACTCCATCATCAACGCCTCCGAAACGGTGTACCTGGCAGACAGCGGCGTGCAGAGCGTGGTCACAGTCTCCTTCGACAACGCACCAGACGGAATCCTTCTTATTCGGAAAGTCTGTTCCGTGAATCCCTCCATTACGCTTCAGGACGCAGAGTTTAAGGTGACTTATGCGGACGGCACCTTGATTGGTGACAGCAACGGTATTTACCGAACCGATGCCCACGGCGAAATCCGCATTGAGGGGCTGAAACCCGGCAAGAGCGTGATCGTCACCGAGACCAAGGCCCCGGCGGGTTTCATCATTGATACACAGTCGCAGACAGTACAGATCAAAGAGGGCCGCACCGTCAGTCTCACGTTCAAAAATCAGCCCCGCGGCAAACTTATCATCCAGAAACGGGACAGCCAGACCAATGACCCTCTGCCCGGCGCAGAGTTCCGGGTGACCACAGCAGCAGGCTGTGAGGTGGGATTGGACGGCGTGACCGGCACCGCCACCCTCACGCAGAACGGGCTATTCACCACCGACAGCAATGGTGAGATTCGTATTTCCAACCTTGCGCCAGGGGCCTATGTACTGACTGAAACCAAGGCCCCGGCTGGCTATGTCATGGACAGCCCCAGCACCAATGTGGTCATCGGTCCCAATGGGGACGCGCAGACAGTAATTGTAACAAATACCAGGAAGGGTGGCCTCATTGTTGAGAAGTATGACAGCGTAACAAAGCAGCCTCTTTTTGGCGCTCAGTTCAAAATCACCAACGCTAACGGAGAGCTTGTGCCCGACAACGAGGGCCTAACCAGTTCCAACGGTCTCTATACAACTAACCGCGAGGGCCAGATCGTGTTGTCCAAACTAATTCCTGGCACCTACGTAGTGGCCGAGGTGACTGCCCCGGACAACTACCGGAAGGACCCCACTCCGCAGACGGTCGTAGCCAACGCTGGCGACACCCAGACTATCCGATTCTATGATGATCCCCTGTGTACGCTGACCATCCTCAAGCGGGACGCTGTGACCAAGAAACCCTTGAAGGGCGCGGAGTTCCTGGTACGGGACAGCTCCGGCCATGTGATTGGTCCCAATAACGGTCTTTATACTACCGGGACTGACGGAACCGTGACCGTCTCTGGGCTGGCTCCTAACTCCACCGTGGTTGTATCCGAGAAGAGAGCGCCCAAGGGGTACATCCTGGACGAGACGCCCAAAAATATTGTTGTCCGTACCGGAGTTGCCAACAGCTTGATTTTCGACAATGAGCCGGGTACAACCTTGATTATCCGAAAATTCATTGAGGGCACCGAGAATGAACCTCTGAGCGGTGTATGCTTCAAGGTGGTAGACGGCTCCGGGGCCGCTGTCGGCCCGGATGATGGCTGCTACTACACCGACAAGGCGGGTGAAATCGTCCTGGAGGGTATCGAACCGGGTACGACTGTGAAGGTACGGGAGATCAAGACCGTGGAGGGCTTTGTGCTGGACGGCACCCCCCAGGACATTCTGATTAAGGGCGGCGAGGTCCAGCAGCTTACCTTTTGGAACAAGCGGGCCGGGACGCTGGTCATTCAGAAAAAAGACAGCGTGACCGGCGCTTTCATCCCTGGCGCTCAGTTCCAGCTGACCTACGCCAATGGCGGCTTCGTGGACGCTGACAACGGTCACCTGAGCAGCAACGGCCTCTACACTACCGATGACAAGGGCGAGATTCGCATTTTCGGTATTGTCGGCACCGTTGTCGCCAAGGAGGTCAAAGCAGCTCCTGGCTATGTCATCGACCAGTCCACCCAGACACAGACAGTCACGGTCAATCCCCTGGACACCCAGACCCTTGTTTTCCTCAACGAGCCTATGTGCAGTTTGACCATCAAAAAGGTAGATTCTGTGACCGGAAAGCCCGTTCCCAACACGGAATTTACCGTGAAGGATGGCAGCGGCAACATTCTGGGCCGCTGTACCACCGGCAAGGACGGCACCGCCACGGTGAGCGGCCTTGTTCCCGGCAGCACAGTGATTGTCACTGAAACCAGAGTGCCCGAGGGTTACGTGCTGAACCAGACCCCGCAGACTATTACCGTAAAGAACGGCACCGGCAACAGTCTGATTGTCGGCAACATCGGCGGCAGTTCTGGCGGCAATGGCAGCAGCAACGGCGGCAACGACCTCACCTTTGAGAATGACCCGAAAATGACGTTGACCATCCACAAGTACATTGAGGGCACCGCCAATGAACCTCTGGCTGGCGTGGCCTTCAAGGTGGTGGACGGCTCCGGGGCCCCGGTCGGCCCCAGCGATGGTGTGTTCTACACCGACGCCAAGGGGGAGATCGTGGTCGAGGGCCTGGAACCCGGCGCCACTATTACCGCCCAAGAGGTCAAGACCGTGGACGGCTTCGTGCTGGACGGGACCCCCAAGACCATCAAGATCAAGGCGGGGCAGGCCCCCCAGCTCACGTTCTGGAACAAGCGGGCCGGGAATCTTATCATCAATAAGGTTGACGGCATTGACAAGCACCCCCTAGCTGGTGTCCGCTTCAAGCTCACCTACGCGGACGGCTCCAATGTGGACCAGGACGGCGGCAAGACCTCTACCAATGGAATTTACGTGACCGACTCCAACGGCCAGATTAAAATTTCCGGTATCGTCGGCACCGTGATTATTACGGAATTGGAGACGGTTGACGGCTACTATATCAAGGAGGAAAACCGGACCCAGACCGTTGTTGTCAACCCGGACGACACGCAGACGGTGACAGTCTATAACGTCCCCACCCAGGCGCTGGTGATTCAGAAGTTCGCCTCAGGGGATAAGGGTACTCCGCTGGCTGGCGTGGAGTTTTTGGTTACGGACAGTGACGGCACTGTGATTGGGCCCAACAACGGTATCTATAAGACCGACGCCCTGGGCCGCATTACTATCAAGGGGCTGACCCCCGGTGCCGTCATTACCGCCAAGGAAACCAAGGCCCTGGACGGCTATATTCTGGACAGCACGCCTCAGAGCATTGAAATTAAGTCCGGGGAGGTCCAAACCCTCAGCTTCTACAACACCCGAGTTGGAGGGCTCACCATCATCAAGAAGGACGAGGAAACCGGGGAGCGAATCAGCGGCGTCCAGTTTGAGATACGCAAGCTGAACGGCGAGGTCATCGGCAACTATACCACTGACCGCAGCGGCGTTATTTCTCTGCCCCAGGCCGACACGGGCTGGTATCAGGTGACAGAGTTGAAAGCCGCCAAGGGCTACCGGCTGGACAGCCAGCCCTACCAGGTAGAGGTCAAGGACGGCTCCACCGCCACCCTGGAGATCACTAACCGGCAGGCTGGCAGCGCTATTATCCATAAGGTGGACAGCCTCACCGGAGAAGGGATTTGCGGAGTTAAATTCTTGGTATCCGACAGCAAGGGGAACCCCATCGGCACCTATGAGAGCGACAACGAGGGCTATGTTTTTATCGACAAGGACCTTGCGGACGGTAAGTACACCGTGCGGGAATTGGAGTGCGCCCAGGGCTATATCCTGGACACCGTGCCCAAGACCTTCTATGTGGAGTACGGCGGCTGCACCACCATTACCTGGCCCAATACCGCCATCCGGGGACAAATCCAGATCGTGAAGAAGTCCGCCGGGTACAACAGCGTTAACGGCCTGCCCGCCGGGACGCTCCTGGAGGGGGCCACCTTTGAGATTTACAACGAGCGCACCGGAAACAAGGTGGATACCATCGTCACCGGGGCCAACGGCCTCGCGTCCTCCAAGGCCCTCCCCCTGGGCCGCTACACCATCCGGGAGACAAAGGCCCCGGCCAACTATGGCACGTCCACCGAAACCTACACCGCCGTGCTGGAATACTCTGGACAGATCGTGCGGCTGGAAATCAGCAACAAGAGCCTGTCTACCGGAGTTTCCATCGAAAAGACCGGGCCCAAGGAGGCCATGAGCGGCCAGCCTGTCCGCTATGTGTTCTCCCGGATTGGTAACACCAGCAATGTCATGCTCCAGTCCTTCTACTGGAGGGATACCCTCCCCGCCTCTGTGCGGCTGGATAAGGTAGTCACCGGGACCTACAATTTCCCCGGCACCTATAAGATCGTCTATAAAGTGAACAGCACCGGCGACTACCGCACCCTGGCCGACAGCCTCAGCACCAGCCGGAATTACACCCTGGCTGCCAGTCCCGCCGCCCTGGGCCTTGCGGCCAATGAGCAGGTGACAGAGGTCATGTTTGTGTTTGGGCAGGTCCCCGGAGGGTTTAGTCAGGTGGAGGCTCCCATGCTCCATTGCATCACCCTTCCCGGTCTGGTCCCCGGCTCCAGTTTTGTCAACGTCGCCGACGTGGGCGGGACCTACAACGGTGTGTGGGTCCAGGGCGTGACCCGCTGGGTGACGACCGTATACGGCAAGCCCACTCCGTTACCCCGTACCGGCTATTAAATCCCACCGTGAGACGCCAATCACTCCCATAATGAAATCTCACGCTGAGACGCGAATCAGGAGGTATCCGTGAAACAGCAGAATAACAGCGGACCCCTCCCGTGGCTCCTGCTGGCCGTCCCCGTCCTCTGGGTGGGGGCGGCCCTGGCCAGCGGCTACCGGGAGGACATGACTATTTTCGACCTGATGGGGCGTTTCAGTATCATACTGGAACGCCCCTTTGACATCCGATGGACGCCCTACACCCTGAAATTCATGGTGGTGGCCCTGGTACTGTATGCCTTCGCCGTCACCCTCTACTTTTCCAGCAGGCAGAACAAGCGGCCCGGCGAGGAACACGGCTCCGCACATTGGGGGAATGTCCATACCCTGAACCTCAAGTACCGGGATAAAGACCCCCACAACAATGTCATTCTGACCCAAAATCTCCGCATGAGCCTGAACGGGCGGAAGCACCTGCGCAACCTTCTGCAAATTGTGGTGGGCGGCTCTGGCTCAGGCAAGACCCGGTATGTGGTCAAGCCCAATTTGTATGAGGCCAACGCCTCCTACATAGCGACTGACCCCAAGGGGGAGCTGGCCCGTTCCGCCGTCCCGCTGCTGTTGCAAGAGGGCTACACCATCCGAATTATCGACCTTGTGGACCCGGAGCACTCCGACTGCTACAATCCCTTCCACTACATCCGCAGCGACGCCGACGTGCTGAAGCTGATCGCCAACTTCATCCGCAACACCACCCCGAAAAATGCCCATTCTAATGATCCGTTTTGGGAGAAAAGCGAAATTGCGTTGGACTCCGCCCTCATGCTCTATCTTCTCCATGAGGCTCCGCCCGAGGAGCAGACTATGGAAATGATGTTGACCATGCTGGAGTACGGGGCGGCCAAGGAGGGGGACGGGGACTATCAGTCCCCATTGGACCTTCTCTTTGAGGCTCTGGAGGAAGAAAATCCAAATCACATCGCTCTGCGCCAGTACAAGGTGTTCAAGCAGGCTCCCAGCGAGACGGCTATGAGCATCCTCATTACCGTCTCTGTCCGTCTGGCCCCGTTCACGTTGCCGGAGGTCCAGCGGATCACCAGCCGGGACACGATGGAGCTGGAGAAGCTGGGGGAACGGAAACAGGCGGTTTTCTGCATTATCCCGGACAGCAACGACGCCTCGTTGAATTTCCTCGTTAAGTAGTATTTTATTTCATTCGGCAAGATTGTGAAATACGCCGGGCAGAGGTATAATAGGCAGGAAATTTGGAAACTACACACTAATCACAAAATTCTATGGTATGCTTTTTTCGGAGGTGGCATTATGCAAAGGATTTTAGTTGTCGAGGATGACTTGGACATTCAAGAACTATTGAAGAATTTTCTGCAAGAGGTAGGATATGAGATCATTTTAGCCAGCGATGGTGTGGAAGCCCTTTCTGTATTTTCTGTCTCGCAATTTGACTTGGTGTTGCTTGATGTAATGCTCCCCAAAATTGATGGGTTTGCCGTTTGCGAATTTATAAGAAAACAGTCCCAGGTTCCTATCATCATGCTTACCGCATTGAGCGGAGAGGAAGAACAAATCCGGGGGCTGGATTTGCAAGTTGATGATTACATCACAAAACCCTTTTCTATGCCGATTTTAATTCGGAAGATTGCCGCCGTCCTACGGCGGAGCAGCGGGCCGCAAGAGGATGAACACAAAACGATTGCCTACCAAAATCTCATTTTGGATTGCGACAATTATACGGCCACCGTGGACGGAGCCGCTTATGAATTGACACAGCGAGAATTTGAAGTGCTGAAAGAACTGCTCACTAATCAAGGGCGTATTTTGACCCGGCAAAACCTTTTGGACAAACTGTGGCGGTATGACTTTTATGGGGACGAGCGTGTAGTTGATACGCACATCAAGAACTTGCGGAAGAAACTGGGCATTGAATTTATCCAGACAATCCGAGGGGTGGGATATAAAATTGACAAAGAAAATTAAAGGCAGTTTATTTGTAAAAGTATTTCTAATCACTACGGTTATGCTGCTGTGTATATCGTTGCTGGTGTTCGGAATGTTGGCATGGTTAATGCCGCAGACCTACTCCAACAAGCTGGACACAATTTTAGATGAACGAACACAGAACTTTATTTCTGAATTAGAACAAGTGCCTTTCTCAAATAGCGGCGGTTTGTTCGATCAGTTTATCGCGAATATGGAAATCAATTCTGTTCAGTTATATGACAGCAACGGCGATTTAGTGCCGCTACCCACAGTGGAATTTTACAATGAATGGGGCGTTAATATCGCACAATCGGAAACCAATAGCTTTGGTGAAACCGTTCCTGTTCTGTCAAACAATTATTACTTTTCATTCGCTGATAGCAATGACCGATATATGCTCATTGTCTATGGTGCAGCAGAACAGATTGCGGAACTACAACAATCCTTTATTCGTATTTTTCCGCTTATCCTGCTAATTGTTTTGGTGGCCGCTCTTGTCGTATCTTGGCTATATTCCCGTATGATTACAAAGCCCGTATTGGAAATCAGCCGTATATCCGAAAAAATGTCTGACTTGCAGTTGGATTGGACAGTTGATGAACAACGAACTGACGAATTGGGAACCCTGGGAAAAAGCCTGAACAGACTATCGCACAATCTTTCCATCGCTCTGTCCGATTTGCAAGACGCAAATAGGAAACTCGAAGCCGATATTGAACATGAAAAGGAAATGGAGCAGGCCCGTACCAATTTCTTTTCGGCGGTGTCCCATGAATTGAAAACACCCGTCACCATTATTAAAGGCCAGTTAGAGGGGATGCTGCTCGGTATTGGGGCATATAAAGATCGTGAAAAGTATTTGATAAGATCGCTTGAAATTGCAAACACCCTCGAAACAATGGTGCAGGAGATATTAACAATTTCTCGGCTGGAAACTGCGGGGACAGATTTCAAAAAAGACCATTTGGATTGTATTCAGATCATCAAATCCTATTTAAGCGAAACCGAAGATTTGATTGCGGGGAAAGATTTGCAAATACATCTCGATGTTCCACCATCCGCGCTCATAACTGGAAACAAAATGTTGATGGAAAAAGTGTTTACAAATCTGATAGGAAATGCAATCAAATATTCTCCACAGAGAGCCAGTATTTGCATCTCCGTCTATACAAAACATGGACAGATAGAATTTTCTGTTGAAAACACAGGCGTACATATCCCGGAGGATAGTATACCCAAACTATTTGATGCGTTTTATCGTGTGGAGCAATCCAGGAGCCGTAAAACCGGCGGAAGCGGGTTAGGGCTGTATATCGTGCAGGAGATACTACACCAGCACGGAAGTGAATGTACGGTCTGCAATACACAGGCCGGGGTGAAGTTTTCTTTCACAATTTAACAGGTACAGGAAAGCGGTGGGCAATTAGCCCGCCGCTTTTCAACTACACATAAATCACAAACTAATCCCAAATGTATCACAAAAAAGGATGGTATTCTTTAGATACACTCAAAGAAAGGATGGTGTTTCTTCAATGAACACAAAAAACCTGCTTGCGTTAGCCCTTGGAGGGGTGCTGCTTGTGGGATGCTTGGCTGGGTGCAGTACCGCAGCGGCATCCCAGGGCGATACCCTTTCCACAACCGGCACGACTTCCCCGCAATCCCCTAATGCGTCCGGCCCGTCCCTCTCTGCAACTGCTGAGGACGGCTGGGCAGACAGTGATGTTTCCTATGAGGAACAGTTTAAGCCGTATGAGCAGTTTGGCCTGACCTACGATGCCAGTAAAAACGAACTGACATACAATGGGAAAGCGGTACGGTGGTTTGAGGACTACTATACCACAGCGGACGGTTCCCAGGCTGGCAGAGACTTTTTCAACGAAAATGGCGTGGTTGATGTTTATGCTGTCCGTGATTTCAGCAGTATTATCCGGGCTAATGATGGCTCTTTTGACCCCAGCGGAAAACTGACTGGTGTGAAAGAGTTTTCGACAGCGGAATTTGCCGCCCGTGATGTTGAAGCAATCAAAAATCCTGGCCCCATTACTGCCATATCGGGCGATCCTCTTTCTGCGAAAGAATTGGAGGACATGGCAAAGGAATATCAGGCGTTTGGCGTTACCTATAACGTCAAAGAAAATCAGTGGTATTTCAATGGTGAAAAGGTTCGGTTTTTCCGGGATGTGCTGACCTCCAATGGCGAGGGGTTGACCAGTGGAAAATTCAAGGGTTCAATGCGTGTTTTGGGGAGCGCAGACGGAACCGTTGACATTTATACAGTCCGTGACTTTGCCCACCCGGACACCTCCGGGAATGGAACGCTGACCGGCATTGAGAAATTCAGCCAAGCGGAGTTTAACGAACACACACAGTCAAGCAAAGAGGCACAGACCAGCTCCGGCGAGTGCGTTGTAATACAAGGCTAAAGAACTGCCGCACGACGGCAAAAGAAAAAAAGCCGTCGTACAG
>CANPFP010000038.1 GCA_947573385.1 uncultured Bacillota bacterium
CCCAGAGGAAGGACCACTGTAAATATCCCGGCCAATGCCATGGCTATCATCGTGGTTTGGGCCACCATCAGATTATGTTCCATGTTCTTCAGCTCCTTTCTGAAACACCGTACACCATCCAGAAAGGGGAAGGTCAAGGATTTTTTGAAAATTTTTATGCTTCCAGTGGGGGGAAGAGGCGGCCTGCGGCCGTCCCTACGAAATTTCTGTCACCGTCAGCCGCTCCCCCGCCACCTGGAATTTCACCTCCAGCCCGGCGAAGGCCATGCCGTACACCCGCTCCGGGTCGTCCTGATACTGGGGGCGGGGGTCCTGGGCCAGCACGGCCAACAGGGCGGCGCGCTTGTCCTCCGGGACGCGGTCCAGCAGCACTGGGGAGCAGTCCACCGCCAGGTCGGCCCCCTTGGGCCGGGCGGCGAAGCCGCCCACCGCCTCGGGCTTACAGTCGGCGTAAGGGAGGTAGGGCTTGATGTCGTAGATGGGGGTGCCGTCCAGCAGGTCGGCCCCGGCCACTGCGAGGACAGGCCCCAGCGCCCGGTCCTGCCGGACCTCCACCAGCCGCACACAGGACAACCCCAGGGGGTTGGGCCGGAAGGGGGACCGGGTGGCGAACACCCCCAGCCGCTTGTTCCCCCCCAGCCGGGGCGGCCGGACAGTGGGGGACCAGCCCTCCCGCCGGGCCTGGGAGAACTCCCAGATCAGCCACAGGTGGGAGAAGCCCTCCAGCCCCCGGAGGGCGCTGGGGTCCCGGTAGGCAGGCTCGAAGACCACCGCGGCGGTGAGCTCCTCCACCAGGCCGCTCTGCCGGGGGATGCCGAACTTTTCTGTAAAATCGCTCCTGATACGGGCAATTGGGGTAATCTCCATAAAAATCCCTCCGGCTCTATTATAGGCCGGAGAGCCGTCTTTGTCCACCGAAGCGCCAAAATTGGGCGGGCAAATATGAATTGCTTGTGTATCTGGGGCGGCCTGTGGTAGGATAGGGGCAGAATAGGAGGGATTGCCATGAACAATATCGCCGGCAATATCAAGAGCCTGCGCAAGGAAAAGGGGCTGTCCCAGGAGCAGATGGCAGAGCGGCTCCACGTCACCCGCCAGACCGTCTCCGCCTGGGAGCGGGGGGTAGCCCAGCCCGGCTTGGATACCCTGGAGGAAATCGCCCAGGCGCTGGAGGCGGAACCGGAGCGGCTGCTCTATGGCGGACAGTCCGGACGGCAGAAGCCGGCCTACCGGGCGGTATCCTTCTGGCCAGTGATGGGTGTACTCCTGCTGTATTTCATCATGGTGTTTTGGATTCTGCCCATCCCTATGTTCGCCTTGCTGGGGAATGGGGGACACGGGGATACAGTGTTTATCCTGTGCGGTCAGATATTTTTGTCTATACTGGTAATGTTCTGCTACTGTGCCTTAAAGGACTTTATCCAGAACCGAGAGTTTTACGACCAGAGCGAGGAACAGGAGGAAGAAAAATAAAGAGAGGGGGCCGCGCAGGCGGCCCCCTTTTCTATGGTATGATGATATTCTCCGAAATCTCGCACAGGGCCTGGGCGGCCTCTATGTCATACCGGCCGCTGCGGGCCAGGTCAGACAGGGAGATCACGCCCACCAGTTTCCCGTCCTCCACCACCGGCAGGCGGCGGACCTGGTGGAGGGCCATGAGCCGGGTGGCCTCCCGGCAGTCGTCCCCGGGGGTGACGGTGGCACAGGAGCGGGTCATGATATCCCGCACCGGGGTTTGGGCCGGGTCCTCCTCGGCGGCCACGCACCGCAGGACGATGTCCCGGTCGGTGACCATCCCCCGCAGCCGCCGGTCGGGCCCGCACACCGGCAGCGCCCCCACGTTGTGCCGGCTGATGAGCCGGGCGGCCAGCGCCGCCGACGAGGCCGGCTCCACCGTCACCGCACCGGCGTTCATTAAATCCTTTACCCGCATGGAAAAACACCCTTTCGGTAAAAATTGACTTATGGCCAGTTTACCCGAAAGGACGGGGGTTTATTCCATTGCTCTCCAGACCCGAAAATCCGTACTGGAATGGCCTGCTTCAGAGCTGTATTCCCGGAAAATGCTTCCGAAGATATTGAAAACGGGAATTTCCTATGATATACTTCACTTTAAACTCCCGTTTGTCCAGGAGGTGAGCACTTTGCAGAAAAAAACCTATATCGAATGTCTGCGGATTGCCGCCTGTTTTTTGGTGATTGTCAATCATACCAACAGCTCTATTTTCCTTCATTCGTCCCCCAGCCCCCTCTGGTTCTCCTCCCTGACGTACTTTTTCATCTGTAAGGTCGCCGTTCCGCTGTTCCTGCTCATTATGGGCGCGCTGCTGCTGGAGAAGGAGGACACGCCGAAAAAAACGGCGGAACGGCTGGTGCGTATCTTTACGGTGCTGGTGGTAGGCTCCTTTTTCTACTACGCCTACTATTCCGTGCGAAATGACACCGTTTTCAGCATTGGGGACTTCCTGCTCAAGCTGCCCCAGATCTATGTTACTAACGCTTACTGGTATCTCTATCTCTATCTGGCTCTGCTGTTTATGCTGCCCATTCTGCAAAAGCTTGTCAAGGCCCTGGACAGACAGTATCTGGGCTACCTGCTGTTTCTCTCTGTGGGCGTTTTGGGGACGCTTCCCCTGATCCCCTTTCTCAATCTGTCCCCCCACTTCACCGCCGGCCTTATCGGCACTCCCATTGGGCTGGTCCTGCTGGGCTATTATATCGAGCGGTATGTGCCCATGACAAAACGTGTCTTCCGGCGCTGTCTGTGCACGTTTATCCTGCTGATTGTTTTTCAGGTGTGGAGAACCTACCTGTTTTATCTGCAAAATCCCTCCCGCTATCTCATTTTAGACAACTGGCGTCTCATCACCATCGTCGGGTCCTCCGCCTGCTTCTATATCTGCGTAAAATACAGCTTCACCCGGCGACCCGTCTCTCTGGGCTTGGAGCGGGGGCTGGACCGGTTGGGCCGGCTCACCTTTGGTATTTATCTGCTGTCAGACATGGTGATGCACCTGTCCGAGTTTCTTCACGAGATGCTGCTGGAATGGATGCACCCCCTGGCCGCCGTACTGCTGTGGGAGCTGTTTATTTTCTGGGTCAGCGCCCTTATCACCGCAGGGCTGCGGATAATTCCCTCTCTGCGAAAATGGATTTGATGGTATTGCTGCCTTGCGGGTCCATAAAGCAACGGCCTTGACGTTTGTACGTCAAGGCCGTTGCTTTTAAATCATCAGGGAGCACACCAGTGCGGTATACTCCGCCGGGTCTTCCAGGGGCAGGTCGGCCAGGAGCAGGGCTTGGGCATAGAGGAGCTTGGAATATTTCGCCACAGTATCCTTATCCCCGGCGTCCACCGCCTTTTTCAGGGCGGAGAAGGGGGCGGAATCGGGGTTGAGCTCCAGCACCCGGTCGGCCTTCATGGGCTGGCCGCCCTCCACCTTGCGCATATACCGCTCCATCTCGATGGAGACGGGGCCGTCGGCGGACAGGCAGCAGGCTCCTGACTTCAAAATAGCAGAAACGCGCACCTCCTTCACCTGGTCCCCCAGGGCCTCCTTCACAGCCTCCAGCACCGGTTTGCCGGCCTCGGCCTTCTCTTCGGCGGCCTTCTTCTCCTCGTCGGTCTGGGGCAGGGCATCCTCCTCGGTGACGGACTTGAACTCCTTGCCGTCCATCTCCCGCAGGCCCTTCATGACAAAGTCGTCCACATCCTCGGTGCAGTAGAGAATCTCATAGCCCTTGTCCAAAATCCGCTCCACCTGGGGCAGCTTGGCGATCTTGTCCACGCTCTCACCGCAGGCGTAGTAGTAGAAAGGCTGGTCCTCGGGCATGCGGTCCTTGTAGGCGGCCAGGGTGGTGTTGGCCCCCTCCTTGGAGGACCAGAACAGTAGCAGGTCCTGAAGGATTTCCTTGTGCTGGCCGTAGTCGGCCACCACGCCGTATTTCAGTTGGGTACCGAAGGCGGACCAGAACTTTTCATACTTCTCTCGGTCCTCCTTCTGCATCTTGAGCAGCTCATTCTTGATCTTCTTCTCAAGAGCCCCGGCAATCACCTTGAGCTGGCGGGTATGCTGCAAAACCTCCCGGCTGATGTTCAGGGAAAAAT
Organism: uncultured Bacillota bacterium; assembly: GCA_947573385.1. Taxonomy (GTDB): domain Bacteria; phylum Bacillota; class Clostridia; order Oscillospirales; family Oscillospiraceae; genus Lawsonibacter. The sequence continues at coordinate 4,109 of CANPFP010000038.1, forward strand.
CGGCGGAGTCCACCACGCCCTTGACAAACCGGAAGTGGTCGGGGAGCAGGTCGGCGCACTTGTCCATGATGAGCACCCCGGAGGAGTAGAGCTGGAGACCCTTCTCATACTCCCGGGTGTAGAAGTCGTAGGGGGTCTTCTCCGGGATGTAGAGCATGGCCTTGTAGGTGACGGCTCCCTCAGCGCTGGTGTGGATGACGGTGAGGGGGTCCTGCCAGTCGTTGAACTTCTCCTTATAGAAGGAGTTGTACTCCTCGGGCTTCACCTTGCTCTTCTGCCGCTGCCACAGGGGCACCATGGAGTTGAGGGTTTTCCACTCCTTGACGGTCTCCCACTCGGGCTTGTAGTCCTCGCCGGCGTCCTCCGGCTTCTCCTTCTGGCGGTAGTCCTCCACCTCCATCACGATGGGGTAGCGGATGTAGTCGGAGTATTTTTTGATAAGCCCCTGTAATTTATAGGTGTCCAGATACTGGTCGTAGTCCTCCCCCTCGGCGTTGGCCTTGATGTGCATAATCACATCGGTGCCGGGGGTCTCCTTCTCGCACTGGGTAACGGTGTAGCCGTCCGCCCCGTCGGACTGCCACATCCAGGCCTCGTCAGAGCCCCAGGCCCGGGAAATTACCGTCACATGGTCGGCCACCATGAAGGCGGAGTAGAAGCCCACGCCAAACTGGCCGATCACGTCAATCTTATCCGCCGCCTTGTCGTCCTCGGCCAGGCCGGCCTTGAACTGGCCCGAGCCGCTGCGAGCGATGGTGCCCAGGTTGGCCTCCAGGTCCTCCTTGCTCATGCCCACGCCGTTGTCGGACACGGTGAGCAGCCGCCCCTCCTTGTCGGGGACAATGGTGATTTTCAGGTCCTTCCGCTTCACGCTCACGCTGTCGTCGGTGAGGGACTTGTAGGCCAGCTTGTCCTCGGCGTCGCTGGCGTTGGAGATAAGTTCCCGGAGAAAAATTTCCTTGTGGGTATAGATGGAGTTGACCATCAGGTCCAGCAGCCGTTTGGATTCCGCCTTGAATTGTTTCTTTGCCATAAATTTGATTCCTCCATGTATATTAAAGTTAATTAATAACAATACGGTTAGCACTCGCGTCATCTGAGTGCTAACCGTATTGTAACGCACACTGCTTCAAAAAGCAATAGGGTTCATAATTTGTTTACACTTTCTGAGAATGTTATCCTTTTCCGGAAGTGTTCCAGCCGCAGATATTTGTCTCTCCCCTGCAGAAGGCGCCTACAGACAAGATGGTCAGCCGTGCTGCACCAGCTGGGGCAGGGAGTCGTCCTGCTCCACCCAGTCCCGCTGTACATCCACCACCCGGTAGCTGTCGGGGGTGTCCCGGATAACCAGACGGGAAATGCCGGCGTTAATAATCAGGCGGCGGCACATAGAGCAGGAGGTGGATTCAGGGATGAGCGCACCTGTCTTCGGGTCCTTGCAGACCATATAGAGGGTGGCGCCAAGCACCTCGCTGCGGGCGGCAGAGATGATGGCGTTTGCCTCGGCGTGGACCGAGCGGCACAGCTCATACCGCTGGCCGGAGGGGATGTTCAGCGTCTCCCGGGTGCACATCCCCAGGTCGGCGCAGTTCTTTCGCCCCCGGGGGGCGCCGTTGTAGCCGGTGGAGACAATTTCGTCGTGCTGGACGATGATGGCCCCATAGCACCGGCGCAGGCAGGTGGAGCGCTCCAGCACTGTTTCCGCAATGTCCAGATAATAATTTTCCTTGTCGATGCGATTCATGGCGTACCCTCCCGAATTCGATTGATAACGACAGTATAGCGCACTTCCGGCTTCGCCGCAAGTATTTCGTAAAAAAGTAGGGAAATGCACTTGAAATTTACATATTGTTTACGAATACCGTCTTGACGGCGCAGGCGGGAGAGGTTATCATAAATTGTGTGTATTGGCAGGCGGTTGCGCCTGCCGTGTCTGTTCAGCCAAGGAGGCACTTTCATGATCCGAAACGCAATTCAGCGCTTTATGTATGGCCGCTACGGAAGCGATCAACTGAATTTATTCCTGCTGGGCCTTTATCTGCTGCTTTATCTGGTATTTTTGTTTACCAGGCTGGAGCTGCTCTATGTGGCAGGCTTTGTGCTGCTGTTTATAACGCTGTTTCGCCTGCTTTCTCACAACCTGGAGCGGAGACGGCGGGAAAACGCCAAATTTATGCGTGCCGTCGGCCCCGTAATCCAGTGGTTCCACTTTCGCCATACCATCCGCCGGGATAAGGAGCACGTCTATTTCAAATGCCCCAGCTGCGGCCAGCGGCTGCGTGTGCCCCGGGGCCGGGGCAAGATCACCGTCACCTGCCGCAGCTGCGGCGCCAGTTTTCAGGAAAAATGCTGAATCTCCCAACCTTTTCGGCCTGCCGGTCCCGGCGGGCCGTTGTGTTTTGGTGAGAGGTATGATATACTTTAAAAGATGAGAACCTTGTAGGGGCGGCCTGTGGCCGCCCGTCGATACGGCAATTGGAATACGGGCGGCCGCAGGCCGCCCCTACATGCCCCAAAAAGAAAGGAGAACCCTATGAACGCCAGATACGACGTTGTTATCCTGGGCTGCGGGGAGGCGGGCATCTTTGCCGCCTACGAGCTGGCCCATCTCCACCCCGAGCTGAAGGTGCTCGCCCTGGACCAGGGCGCGGACATCTACCACCGCAGCTGCCCCATTGTGGCGGGGAAGGTGAAGGAGTGCATCCACTGCCCCGTGTGCCACACCATGTGCGGCTTCGGCGGGGCGGGGGCCTTCTCCGACGGCAAGTTTAACTTCACCACCCAGTTCGGCGGCTGGCTCACCGACTTTATGGAGCCCGCCCACGTGATGGAGCTGATCGACTATGTGGACTCCATCAACGTCGCCCACGGGGCCACCACCGAGGTCTTCTCCACCGAGAGCGACGCCGCCCGAAAGCTGGCCCGCCAGGCCCTGGCCTACGACCTCCACCTCCTCCAGGCCCGGTGCAAGCACCTGGGCACCGAGAACAACCTGCGCATCCTCACGAACATCTATGAGGGGCTGGCGGACAAACTGGAGTTCTCCTTCAACACGGAAGTCTCCTCCATCCAAAAGGCGGAGGACGGCTACCGGCTCCTCCTGGCCAGGGGAGGCGAGGTGCAGTGCAAATACCTTATCGCCGCGCCCGGCCGTTCGGGGGCGGAGTGGTTCTCTAACCAGTGTAAGGACCTGGGACTTGAACTGCTGAACAACCAAGTGGATGTGGGGGTCCGGGTGGAGCTGCCCGCCGTCATTTTCGAGCACATCACCGACGTGGTCTACGAGTCCAAGCTGGTCTACCGCACCAAACAGTACGGCGACAGTGTGCGCACCTTCTGTATGAATCCCTACGGCCATGTGGTGGCGGAGAACGTGGAGGGCATCAACACGGTAAACGGCCACTCCTACGCCGACCCCGCCCTGAGAAGCGAAAATACCAACTTTGCCCTGCTGGTCTCCAACCGCTTTACCAAGCCCTTCAACGAGCCCTACCGCTACGGCAAGCATGTGGCCTCCCTGTCCAACATGCTGGCCGGCGGGGTGCTGGTTCAGCGGTTCGGCGACCTGGTGGGAGGCCGGCGCACCAACGAGCACCGGATGGGCAAGTCCACCGTCCGGCCCACCCTCACCGCCGCCGTCCCGGGGGACCTGTCCCTCACCCTGCCCAAGCGGCAGCTGGACGACCTCATCGAGATGATCTACCAGCTGGACAAGATCGCCCCCGGCACCGCCAATTACGACACCCTGCTCTACGGCGCGGAGGTGAAGTTCTACTCCGCCCGCCTCCAGCTGTCTGAGGAGCTGGAGACCGCCCTGCCCAACTTCTTCGCCGCCGGCGACGGCGCCGGCGTTACCAGAGGGCTGGCTCAGGCCGGAGCGTCGGGCATCCAGGCGGCGCGGGCCGTATGTAAGAGACTGTAGGGGCACAGAGCTGCATCAAAAGCCCCCCCTTGCAAGGTAAAGCTAAAATAAACCCCTGGAACGCTTGGGGGGCGTTCCAGGGGTTTTCTTTCTTATTTGGCGTATTCGATGGCCTTGGTCTCCCGCAGGAGGTGGACCTTGATCTGGCCGGGGTACTCCAGCTCGTCCTCAATCTTCTTGGCGATCTCCCGGGCGAGGAGGACCATCTGGTCCTCGCTGATGACCTCGGGCTTAATCATGATGCGCACCTCGCGGCCGGCCTGGATGGCGAAGGACTTCTCCACCCCGTTGAAGGAGGAGGTAATCTCCTCCAGGGTCTCCAGCCGCTTGATATAGTTTTCCAGATTCTCACGCCGGGCGCCGGGGCGGGCGGCGGAGATGGCGTCGGCCGCCTGGACCAGGCAGGCCACCACCGTTTTGGGCTCCACGTCGTTGTGGTGGGCGTGGATGGCGTGGATGATGTTCTCGCTCTCCCGGTACTTCCGGGCCAGCTCCACGCCGATCTGCACGTGGGAGCCCTCCACCTCGTGGTCGATGGACTTGCCCAGGTCGTGGAGCAGGCCGGCCCGCTTGGCCTCGGTGACATTGGCGCCGATCTCGGCGGCCAGCAGCCCGGCCACGTGGGATACCTCGATGGAGTGGTTGAGCACGTTCTGGCCGTAGCTGGTGCGGTAGCGCATCCGGCCCAGCAGCTTCACCAGCTCCGGGTGCAGGCCGTGGACGTTGGTCTCGAAGATGGCCCGCTCGCCCTCCGCCTTGATGACCATGTCCACCTCACGCTTGGCCTTCTCCACCATCTCCTCGATGCGGGCGGGGTGGATGCGGCCGTCCAGGATCAGCTTCTCCAGGGCCAGCCGGGCGATCTCCCGGCGGACGGGGTCGAAGCAGGAGACGGTGATGGCCTCGGGGGTGTCGTCGATAATCAGGTCCACCCCGGTGAGGGTCTCCAGGGTGCGGATGTTCCGGCCCTCACGGCCGATGATCCGGCCCTTCATGTCGTCGTTGGGCAGGGGGACCACCGACACGGTGGCCTCCGACACGTGGTCGGCGGCGCAGCGCTGGATGGCCAGGGAGATGATCTCCCGGGCGCGGGTGTCCGCCTCGTCCTTGAACCGGGCCTCAATCTCCTTGATCTTCATGGCCGACTCGTGGGTGACGTCCTCCTCCAGCTGCTTGAGGAGGTAGTTTTTGGCCTCCTCGGCGGTGTAGCCGGAGATGCGCTCCAGCTCGTCCACCTGCTTCTGCTTCAGGGCCTCCGCCTCGGCCTGGGTGGCGTCCAGCTTGGCCAGCCTGCCGGACAGCTGCTCCTCCTTCCGCTCGATGTTCTCCATCTTGCGGTCCAGGTTCTCCTCCTTCTGCTGAAGGCGGTTCTCCTGGCGCTGGAGCTCGGAGCGGCGGTCCTTGACCTCTTTTTCGTGCTCGTTCTTGGCCTTGAGGATTTCCTCCTTGGCCTCTACCAGGGCCTCGCGCTTTTTGCTTTCGGCGCTCTTATAGGCCTCGTTGACAATGCGGGTTGCCTCGTCCTCGGCGGATTTGATCTCCCGCTCGGCGGTAGCCTTGCGGCGGTTCCAGCCAAAGACCGCGCCGCCCAGCGCGCCCACTATCAGCGTGACAATCATGCCGACAACTGCTAAAATTGGGTCCATTGAGTCTTGTTACACCTCCAAAAATTTTCGTGTCCGCAGCGGACCGCCACGGAGCCTGACGCCGGGTTGGGCCGGCGCAGGCATTCAGTAAAAGGCCGCAAGGGGCCGGACAGGCGGGCTGCCTGTCCCCCCTGCGGCAACTGAAAAACATCCCCACAGGTTTTTCAATATTTGTCCACCTAGCATTGTAAAGGCAAACCGCTTTTCTGTCAAGATTTATTCACATTTGAAATGGAGGGTTTTTTGAAAAATTTTTCCATACAGGCCAAAAACCGGCGGCAATGGTCCTTGCAATCCCCCGCGCTCTTGGGTATAATTGTTTCCAAGGCACGAATCCCCAAAAAACGGAAAGGAAGATACACTGATGAAAAAACGACTGATTTCCCTTGCGCTCACCCTGGCTCTGTGTCTGGGGCTGGCGGTCCCGGCCTTTGCGGCGGATACGTCGGGACTGGATGCCAACACTCGGAAAGCATATTATGATGTTTTGACCGCGCAAATCAACAAATACGGCATTGTTTCGGTTTCCGGCGGCGATGGCCTGGAGTACGCCACTTTGGAGGATATGGACGCAGATGGTACGCCTGAACTGATTGTGATTTGCTACACAGGCGACAACGCACATTTTTTCATTTGGACGATGCAAAACGGCAGAGCCGTGCAGACTGTGAATGAAGCATCAATAGGACCAGGTGGGGGAGTTTCAGAATCCAATATTTTCCTGGTGCGTCAGCCGGGGAAAGCCGCTGTATGTGATAGCTTTGCATATTTTTATCGCGAATGGTTATTGGATGATCAGGGAAATCTTCCAGACCCGATATACAAGCTTTACTATGCGGACGGGACTGTCGAAACAGTCAATAGCCTTGATAAAGCGTGGAAAGAGGATGATATAAAAATTTTCGGCGGGGATAACTACTGGTGGCACGAGGATAAGGCCACCGATGCGATCATGCAGCTTCGTTCAGATTTAGCCAAAGCTCCCGCCGGCGGCTTTACCGACGTGAAAGCCGGGGCCTACTACGCCAACGCGGTGAAGTGGGCGGTGGACCGGAAAATCACCAGCGGCACCAGCGCGACCACCTTTTCCCCGGAAAAGACCTGCTCTGTGGCCGAGATTTTGACCTTCCTCTGGAATGCCAACGGCAAGCCTGAGCCCACGGGCCGCAACCCGTTCAGCGACATTTCCACCGGCGATTATTTCTATAAGGCGGCGGTTTGGGCGGCCGGCAAGGGCCTGGTGTCCGGGAATAAGCTCAACCCCAGCACCCCCTGCACCCGGGCTATGGTGATGGAATACCTCTGGAAGCTGGCGGGAAGCCCGAAGGCAACGCAAAACAGCAAAAATTATGCGCCTTACACAATTACCCCCAAAACATGGGGCGGATCTGACAATATCCAACTTGAGGCCGCTATAGTGGAACGGGCTACGGTAACACTGTGTCAGGATGAAGAAGAAATCAGGGTTAATGATGCTGATAGTTCCGGAGTTGACTTCACTGGTGAGGTTATCCACGGTAAGAAGTTGACAAAGCAGGTTACAAAAGTCACAATTCGTCCCGGTAGCATGGTGACAATTAACCACACGTTCTTTTTGAATCAAGAAGAAAAAAATGCTTTTTTAGGCGATCACTACGAAGTGGACAGCAACGGCGTTTTTCACTTTGTAGACCTCTTTAATATGGATGGAGCTATGAGCATAGTACATGCTGGCCGGAAGGATACGCCGGGAACCGCTGTATTGATGCACGACGCAGATTATTTCATCGTTGTAGCGACGGATAGTACTTTCTCCGACGTTCCCTCCAGCGCTGCTTACGCTCAGGCTGTTACATGGGCGGTTGAAAACGGCATCACCAGCGGGACGGGCAACAGGCAGTTCAGCCCCAACAACACCTGCACCCGCGGGGAGATTGTCACCTTCCTGTACCGGGCTATGGGCTGAGAATATGATAAATCCCCGCCGTTTTTGCAAGCGGCGGGGATTTTTTTACCACAGCTCCCCCACCTCGGCCCCGGTGTAGTACCAGGTGAGGATATCCTGAAAGGAACTACCGTTTTTTGCCATAGCGTTGGCCCCGTACTGGCTCATGCCCACCCCGTGGCCGTAGCCGGTCACGTCGAAGATGAACTGACTGCCGTCCCAGGCCACGGTGAAGCAGGCCGACCGCAGGGAGAACAGCGAGCGCACCTGGCCCCCGGTGAGAGTGACACCCCCCAGGGGCACCGAGATGACCCCGCCCCCCTCGTTCCGGCTGGCCTCCCCGAACCAGCCGGCCGGGTCGCCGGACAGGTCGGCCCCCGGGTAGGCGTTCAGGGTGAGGGATTTCACCTCCTCCGCCCCCAGCACCACCTGGGTGCGGTAGTTGGGCACCTCCTCCCCCTCGGGGCTGTCCACGCTCTTTAAGTAGGCCACCGGGTTGCCCCACACCTCCACCGCATCCACCGTCCGCCCGGCGGCGGAGGAGAAGAACAGGGCCTGAATGGGCGTTCCGTCGTATAGGATGCCCAGCCCGTCGGTCCCGGCCACCGCCCGGTCGATCTTCTCGCCGTACTCCCCGGCGTCCAGCCCCCACCGGGCCTCCGCGGCGGAGCGTTGGATGTAGGCCTGACAGCAGGTGCTGTCGCCGCAGATGTCGGCCTCCGGGTGCTTGCCGGCGCTCTTGTTCTGTAACAGGACGGTGTAGGTCCGGGCGGCGCAGGCCTGGGCCTTCAGGGCCTCCTCCTGGAAGGAGGCGGGCATCTCCGCCGCCACCACCCCCCACAGATACTCCGCCATGGTCAGCTCCAGCACCTCCCCCTCCTTGGTCAGCAGCCGCACCGCCCGCCCCTTGTCCCGGCCGCCGGCGGACGGGACGGCCGGTGCGCGGTCAATGGGCAGGGCACTCTCCCCTCCGGGCAGACTGGCTACGTCGTCCCGGCGGCAGACCGGCTCCCCCCGAACCACCAGCACGGGAAGGAAAAACAGAATTCCCGTCAAAATCAGCGCCGCACTCACCACCCGGCGCATCCCCCCGCCCAACTTCTTATCCTGCCGCACCATACCGCCGCCCCCTTTGTCTCTCATCTTATGGGACATGCGTCCATAATATACCGCAAATCCGCTTGCAGTTTCTCAGACAGTCTTGTATAATAGAGATCATAGATTTCCCAGCAAGCTTTTAGGAGGAGGAGCAGCATCATGGATACACAGTTCGAGTGGCGGGACGAATATAACCTCGGAGTGGATATCATTGATAAAGAACACCAGCGTATCTTTAAAATTATCAACAAGCTTTTTTCCTTCCGGGAGGAGGAAAAGGACAGCCAGTGGACCTGCCAGGAGGGCATCAAGTATTTCAGGGGCCACGCCGTAAAGCATTTTGCCGATGAGGAGTCCTATATGGCCTCCATCGGCTACGAGGGCCTGGAACAGCACCGGCGCATCCACAGAGATTTTAAGGAAAATACCCTTCCCGCCCTGGAGCAGGAGCTGGAACAGGCCGGCTATTCACCGGATTCGGTGGATCATTTTCTGGGCGTCTGCGCCGGCTGGCTGATTGGCCACACCCTTACAGAGGATCAGGCCATTACCGGCGAGCGGATGAGCACCTGGGAGCACCTTTTGCCCAGCGAAGAGATTGCCGCCGTAAAAAAGGTCATCACCCAGATGGTATTTGATATGTTCCATCTGGAGTCCCAGGCCATCAGCGACGTATACGGCGGAGAAAAGTTTGGAAAGGGCGTCTACTACCGCCTGGTCTACGGAACCCATCAGGGCGAAAAGAAGCAGGAGGTAATCATGGCCTTCGAGGAGAAGCTTCTTGTCAACACTGTGGGAAAAATTATCGGACTTCAGACAAACAAGCTGGACTCTATGCTGATTAATGCCACCCGATATACAGCCCAGCAGTTTGTGGGGCGGGTGATGAAGCACCTCCCGGATGTAAAGGCCTACGCGCTCAAGGAGGAGCAGCTCCTGTCCTACGAGCAGTTCCAGAAGGTATTTGAGCGGGAGAAGCCCCAAATCAGCCTGCTGTTCAACACAGGGGGCGCGGGGTACTTTGCCTACTGCGCCATTGCCCCCCATATTCTGGAGGAGGGCGTGGGCACCCCCATTGAGGAAAACAAGGCCGCGGCCGAGGTGGAGAAGTACCTGATGCAGCGGGAGGAAGAGCTGCGGCAGGAGGAGGCCAGCCACAAGCCGAAGGTGCTGGTGGTGGACGACTCCCTGACGGTGCGCCAGAGCATCAAAAAGCTGCTGGAGACAGACTACGATGTGGCTCTGGCCGAATCCGGGGTGGCCGCTATCCGCACCATCACCCTGAACCGGCCTGATCTGGTGCTGCTGGACTATGAGATGCCGATTGTCAACGGCAAGCAAACCCTGGAGATGCTCCGCTCTGAGCCGGAGTTCACCAAAATTCCTGTAATCTTCCTCACCGGCAGGGATGACCCGGACATTGTACGGGAGCTGCTGTCCCTCAAACCGGCGGGGTATCTGTTAAAGTACTTAAAGCCTGAGGATATTAAAGCAAAAATTGACGCCTTTTGGCAAAAGCACAGCGGTTCAGGTCAGGTATCGTCATAACCAAACACAGAGCCCGCCAGGTATCGTCCCGGCGGGCCCTGTATATGTTTACTCTTCATCCAACTTCAAAACCGCCATAAAAGCTTCGGTGCGCTGTCTGTGTTATCCTCAACATATCAATCGTGTCTCACATATTGAGCAAGTGCTGGGTCGTCCTCCAACGCCGATGCGTTAGACGCCGACTTCCATTTGTGGATTTCCTGGGTAAGCCCATTCACTGTCTCCTGTAAAGCTGCGTTTTCCTGTTCCAGTACGGAATTATCTCTTTTCAGTCGTTTGACCTCACTTTTTAAAGCCTTGTACTTTTCTCTTTTGTTCCTCATCTTTGTCTTCTCTACTTTCATAAAGAACCGCACACCAAACACCGTTACCGCAATGACCGCTATCGTATATACAAAAACAAAGACCAAAATCTGAATATATATCTCCTTGGCTAAATCAGATTTTAAAAAATCACTTAGCACATCAAACAGGTCTTTCATCGGTTCAGTTCCTCAAAACGCCGCATACAGGGTCTCGGCAACCAACATCATGGCCTCCTTACTCAGATCCCAATAACGGAAAGCGTAACCCAGCAAGTCAATATAATCATTCTTCAGGCTGAATTCAGCTCCCTTCATATCTACAGCACGTTTCACAGCACCTAAAAGAAGAAATAATGCGAATCTCTCATTAATATCTACATACTTCTGTGCAATTTCCGGAAGAGAAACGCTCACGCTGAATGGCCGAAACTTTAACAGCCAATATACAATTAAAGCAGCTTCCTTCAACTCATCGATATCTGTTTTGTTGTGAAATATCTTGAAGTAATCTTTACGTTTATCTACCCTTATCAATATCTCTGAGATACTGGAATCATCCACTAAAATATCATCATCTGTTATATCACTTTGATACGCTGTATACTCATGAAACAGGCCCAAAATAGCTTGTCTGTCTCGGTACATCTCCTCTTGATCGGAAGGAATATATGTGTAAACACCTTTTTTATCTGTCTCTATAATAGACAACGCTATTCCACCTCTTTGTCCTGCTTTCCTGAGATATGATCCACAATATCCGGGTGCTCTTTAATCAAAGAAGCGCACCCGTCAGCCAAAAAATCCCGAAAAAGACCGCCTAGACGATGGTTAGTATTGAATCGGGTATTGTATCCCCCTGCCTGAGCATACTCATCCTTATACTCCTCCAGAGTCATGTTCAATGCTTCTGACAGTTTCCTCATAATTTAATACCTAAATTATGTTTCCATAATTTTCCTTTCTCTCCAACTCTTGCCCTGCTCCATCCTGACCATCCACTCTGTTAAAGCCCCATATCTTTCTCAAAGCGCAATGGTTACGAGGGAAAAACAAAACTTTTGGTCAGATTATCACAATTTTTCATAAATGTCAACAAAAAATTTCCAACAATATAATTTCTAATCGCCCATTCTCTCTTTTCTCCATCCTATGCACGGGTGTTCGTCTCTATTAAGCCATTTACACCTGTGGCCTGGCAGAAAAAGACGATACTATTCCTCATCCAGCTTCAGCACCGCCATAAAGGCCTCGGTGGGCAGCTGGACGGTGCCCAGGGTGCGCATCTTCTTCTTGCCCTCCTTCTGCTTCTCCAGGAGCTTCTTCTTCCGGGTGATGTCGCCGCCGTAGCACTTGGCCAGCACGTCCTTGCGCATGGCCTTCACCGTCTCCCGGGCGATGATCTTGCCTCCAATGGCCGCCTGAACGGGGACCTCAAAGAGCTGGCGGGGGATGTTCTCCTTCAGCTTCTCACAGATGCGCCGGGCCCGGCCGTAGGCCTTCTCCCGGTGGACGATAAAGCTGAGGGCGTCCACCTGGTCCCCGTTGAGCAGCAGGTCCACCTTCACCAGGTCGCTTCTCTCATAACCCTCCAGCTCGTAGTCCAGGGAGGCGTACCCCTTGGTGCGGGCCTTCAGGGCGTCGAAGAAGTCGTAGATGATCTCCCCGATGGGCATGGAGTAGTGCAGCTCCACCAGGTTGGTGTCCAGATACTGCATGTCCTTGAACACGCCCCGCCGCTCCTGACACATGGGCATGATGTTGCCCACATAGTCGGGGGGGGAGATGATGGACACCTTGGCGTAGGGCTCCCGGGCTTCGGAAATCGCTCCGGGGTCGGGGTAGTTGTGGGGGTTGTCCACCCGGACCACAGTACCGTCCGTTTTTGTAACCTCATAGATTACGGAGGGTAATGTAGTCACCAGGTCCAGGTCAAACTCCCGCTCCAGCCGCTCCTGGATAATCTCCATATGGAGCATCCCCAAAAAGCCGCACCGGAAGCCGAAGCCCAGCGCCACCGAGGACTCGGGCTCGAAGGACAGGGAGGCGTCGTTGAGCTGGAGCTTCTCCAGGGCGTCCCGCAGGTCGGGGTATTTGCTCCCGTCCTCGGTGTAGATGCCGCAGTAGACCATGGCCTGGGCGGGGCGGTAGCCGGGCAGGGGCTCGGCGGCGGCGGATTCCGCGCCGGTGATGGTGTCGCCCACGCTGGTGTCCTTCACATTCTTGATGGAGGCGGTGAACCAGCCCACCTCCCCGGCGGTCAGCTCGGGCGCGGACTCCATCCCCAGGGGTTTTAAATAGCCGCAGTCCAACACCGCATACTGGGCCCCGGAGGCCATCATCTTCACGTTCATCCCCTTTTTCAGGGTCCCCTCCATAACCCGGAAATAGACGATCACCCCCACGTAGGGGTCGTACTGGCTGTCAAAAATGAGGGCTTTCAGGGGGGCGGTGGGGTCCCCCTCGGGGGCGGGGATATTTTGAACGATGTCCTCCAGCACGGCGGGGATGTTGACCCCCTGCTTGGCGGAAATCTCCGGGGCGTCCATAGCGGGGAGGGCCAGGACGTTTTCAATCTCCTCCTTCACCCGGGCCGGGTCGGCGGCGGGGAGGTCGATCTTGTTCACCACAGGCAGGATCTCCAGGTCGTGCTCCATGGCCAGGTAGGTGTTGGCCAGGGTCTGGGCCTCGATGCCCTGGGAGGCGTCCACAATAAGCACTGCCCCCTCGCAGGCCGCCAGGGACCGGCTCACCTCATAGTTGAAGTCCACGTGCCCCGGGGTGTCGATGAGGTTCAGGTGGTAGACCTCCCCATCCTCCGCCTTGTAGTCCAGCCGGACGGCCCGGGCCTTGATGGTGATGCCCCGCTCTTTCTCCAGGTCCATGTTGTCCAGCAGCTGAGATTCCATCTGCCGCTGCTCCACCGCCCCGCACAGCTCGATCAGCCGGTCGGACAGGGTGGACTTGCCGTGGTCAATGTGGGCAATGATAGAAAAATTTCTGATTTTACTTTGGTCGGTCATAGATGTGCCTCCTTGAGGTTTCTCTCCCAATCGGGAAACTGTTTCAACAGCATAGATGTTTTTGCTTTCAGGGCGCTGTTCCCCGGCCGCTCCAAAATGTAGTGGATATATTCAAAGACCATTTTTTGCTCTTCGCTATCCAGAGTCCCGATCCATGTGGAAGTCTCTGTTAAACACCGGAGCATATAGCAGTGCGGCGGGTCGGGAAGCTCTATTTTCTCCTCATAGAGCCGGATTAACTCCTGCATCCTGTAGTTATCCATATACCTCCACCTCCGTCCCCCACGGGGAAAAGGCTCCTTGGGAAAGGGGGCTGGTACGGCCACAGGCCATGACTGGGGGATTCTGTTATGCAAAATTCCTTCTCTTTCACGGAATCCCCCCCGCCACCGGGTTTTGCCCGGAGGCCCTCCCCCCTTTGACAAGGGGGGCTTTCCCCTCTATTTCGACCTATTTCTTCTCCTGCTTTGCCTTCCGCCCCGCGCTGAGGGCGGTGACTCGCTCGCCGGTGTTGTGGACCACCTGGAGGACGGACTGGTAGAGCACAGGGTAATCCCGGGCCAGGGCGTCGTTGGTCATCTCAGGCCAGGGGCCTTTGGCCTTGGCATGGGCGGCCAGGGCGTCGGACAGTTCCGTCTCGCAGCATTTCATGTCGGCCTCATGAAGGCCGGCCTGGAAGTGGCGGGGCGGGACGGAGAAAAAGTCCGGATTGTTGTCCGGGTTGGCGTCGTAGAGCCGGCGGTACACGGTATACACCGCGGTAGACAGGTAGCCGGCGGCAGCCTGGATGGCTTCCCGTGAACCCGTTTTGCCCAGCAGGCCAAAGAGCACGCCGATGGAGTTGACCAGCAGCTTTTTGCTCAGCAGGGCCAGCACGCCCCCCT
>CANPFP010000039.1 GCA_947573385.1 uncultured Bacillota bacterium
CCTGGTGCGACAGTGTTCCTGAGAAGTACCGGGAGACGGTAGACCGCCCCGCCTTTAAGGCTGAGGACATGTCCCTGGCCATCGTGGAGGCCCGGGGCCGGGAACACGACACAGGCGGGATGATCTACTCCTTTGATGTGCTCCACCCCGACGGGACGGTGGTGTCCTACCGCTGTGACGGCCTGACGGCGCAGCAGGTGTGGGCCATGGTGGAGGAGACGCTCTGAGTCTGGCAGAGTGACGTAATTCTTTTATTAACACCTGCTGCAAAAAGCCGGAAATGTAAATAATTTTAGATTAGGCGGTACAGCTCCGATTACAAGGGCTGTGCCGTCTTTTTGCGCTCCTAACCCTGATAGAGCAAATGAAGAAACATTATGTATTAAAAAAATTCCTATATATATGTTGTTAAAAATGGTGGAATCTGTCATAATTTAACGGAGGTCGAAAATTATGACAGAATCTACTTTAAGTTTCGTTGTGGAAGTTCTTCGCGAGTATGAAGAAAAAAGTGGACTATCCTGCTTTGTCATCGCCAATAAAATGGATATTGAATCCTCCAACTATTACAAGTATCGGGATGGAAACGGAAATCCAACATGTAAAACGATTGACAAGATTCTGAAGGTGGTCCTGGAGGAGTATCCTGAGATAGTAGAACAAATCCTGAAGCGGGAATTGAAGGCTGTACAAGAGACAATGGAGCTTGTAAAGACTTCTTAAACCAAAGAGGATTGAAAAAGAATTGGAGGAAAACATATGTCCTCTGTAGTGTCGAATGGCAAAGTATATGACTTGTTATACCACCTTGGCGTAACCGCGAACTACACTGGTTTTTTTCATACAGCCTATGCAGTATCGCTGTGTGCAGAACAGCCGGACCGGCTGCTCCTGGTAACGAAGTGGCTGTACCCAGAGGTGGCGAAGCAGTATGGGACCAACTGGAAGGCGGTGGAACGGAACATCCGAACCGTAGGCTGCATCATTTGGCGGGAGAGCCGGCCCCGGTTGGAGCGGCTGGCCCGCAGGTCCTTGGTACAGAAGCCAAGAAGTGCGCAAATGCTGGCGATCCTGGCTTCGTCAGTGGATACCGCCCCCTTGACGGTTCGTGGATTGGATGAGACGGTTACCGCAAAGGACGGTGTTCCATTGAGTG
This sequence comes from uncultured Bacillota bacterium, assembly GCA_947573385.1. GTDB lineage: Bacteria > Bacillota > Clostridia > Oscillospirales > Oscillospiraceae > Lawsonibacter. Next base: position 1,157 of record CANPFP010000039.1, read on the forward strand.
TGTTCCGGGTTGGAGACACTGATAAGGCTTCTGCACGCAGAGCAGTATGAGATGGCCGGAACAGTGCCCTCAAGTCTCCGTTCAAAAAAAGCGAAATGCTGCCCAACGTTTTGGGACAACATCTGGAGCAGCACCCAAAAATAATGAGAAAAGTTCAGCGTTCCAGGAATCGCAGGGCCGCGTTGTCGTCCTTGACGGGCGTCAGCCCGCCTGCGTCCTCCGCCTTGCCCTGCGCTCCCTGCCCTCGCTTCCTTTTTTCTCATTATTTCTGGGTGCTGCTCTAGGAGGAATAATTTTCACAGAAGGAAGATGGGTGAAATTTTCCCCACGGACACCCCCGATAAACGCCGGTTTATTGAATTGAAATTTCTTTTTCCACAATTGATTCCCTCCATAAATATGGCTCGGCTTGCCGAAAAGCGGCCTGTCCAAAGAAAAGAAGGCAGGCCGCAAAATGCAGTATAGACAAATATAAGGATAAAGGCGGGAAAGGTGCGGAGCGTTGTCGCTTTGCCTTCCGGGGATGTCCGCCCTGTGGAACATTCTACGTTCTGGATCTGCGGTGGACACCGTGACAGTTTTCTGCTTTTTGTCTCTTTTTTCCTCCGGGCCTGCTTCTTTTTTGAGGTGTTTTCCCTTTTCTTCCCTCCTGTTTCGGGCGGTTCATCCCCATCATCCAGAGACTTTTTTCCGTTGCAGCATCTTTCTCATCCCTAACCTATTTTACTATATTTATTGCAAAAAGTCTGCCAGATGGCAGACTTTTTCGACAAGCTGAGGGCCAGATACACCGTATCTGGCCCTTGAATCGCTTCATTTGATGACATTGCCAGTGGGGCGGCCTCGTCCAGCAAATAGCCCAGCCACACGCACAAAGCGTCCTGAGCCATATACAGGGCATTTTCCAGGGATTTTCCCTCGCTGGTGCAGCCAGGGAGATCAGGATAGGTGACGGTATAAGAGCCATCTCCCCCGGTCATGGTCAACCTGGGGGCGTGTCCGACCTGAGTGCCGACCAGGCTGCCACCGCCCTGGCCAGGTTCGCCAATATCGCGGGGACCTCCTCCGATGACTGCGAGCAGCTGGGCTCCACCATTGTGGCTCTGGCTACCATTGCCACAACCATGTGGGGCGTGGCGCTGACGGCTACTCCAATTGGCGCCGTTGCGGGTGCAATTGGTTTGCTGGCGGCTGTTGGGATTGATGCCGTTTATTAGTTGTACGTCCTCGTGCAACACAGCGCCAAATACACACAAAGGTAGAAAGGGGAAGTGAATATGAGTTTATACGGAATTGAGACCCATATCTGCGGAGTGCCCTGTGCTATGGTGCTGCGGGGCTCTGCCAACGGCCAGTATCAGGCTGTATTCGAGCGGGAGCGGGCCAGCCGGGCACTGGAGACTGTGAGTACCGCCGCCCAGAGGGAGGAGAAGGTCCCCGCATGGCGTCAACGGGACTTCTCCGACGTACCTGTGGGCACGCCTTACAGATGGCAGGGTCAGGTGTACAAGCTGTGGCAGCAGCACAACGCCACTGGGCAGAACGACTGGAGCTCGGATAAGGCGGTGTCCAACTTGGACACCGGGGAGGAGGCCTGACCATGAGCGACATGGTGATCGTTGCACTAATTGGTCTTCTGGGTTCCGGGGCTGGGGCCTTTGGAGGTATCCTGGTATCTTCCAAGCTGACCCAGTACCGCCTGGAGCAGCTGGAGCACAAGGTGGAGGTCCACAACGGGGTGATCGACCGGGTGTACAAGCTGGAGGAGCGCACCGAGCTTCAGGAGGAAAAAATCAAGGTGGCCAACCACCGGATTGAGGACCTGGAGCAAACACTGAAAAATTAAAGGAGGAAAAACAACATGGGAAACATCTACGAAATCATCGGTAATCTGCTGGCCGTTTTTGTGGTGGGCCTGCTGGCCTGCCTGGTGCCCAAGGCCAGGGAGTGGTTCGAGACCCGGATCACAAAGGACACCCAGGAGCGCATCCACCAGCTGGTAGTGTCCTTCACCCGGGCGGCGGAGCAGCTGTACCATGACACCGACCCCGACGGAGAGAAGCGCCGGAAGTTTGTGATGGAGCAGCTCCGGCTGCTGGGCGTGGAAGTTACCGAGACGGTGCTCAATATGATTGAAGGCTCTGTCTGGGAAATCAACACGGAGACGAAAAAGGCCCAGGTGCAGGCCAGGACTTTCGCTCCCGGGGGTGATGGGGAATGAGCAGCAGCCCTCTGATCAGCTGCACCAATATCTCCCCCAACAGGAGCAGCCCCCGGAACAAGCCCATTGACCGCATTACCATCCACTGTGTTGTCGGCCAGTGTACCGCTGAGCGTATCGGCGAGATATTCCAGAACAAGAACCGCCAGGCGTCGTGTAATTACGGCGTTGGCAAGGATGGGCGCATCATTCTGGTGGTCGATGAAAAGGACCGCTCCTGGTGTTCCTCCAGCGGGGCCAATGACCACAGGGCGATCACGTTCGAGGTGGCCAGCGACGCCACCCATCCCTATGCCGTCACCGATGCAGCCCTCCAGGCCACAATCAATCTTTGCGAGGATATCTGCCGCCGGCACGGCAAGACCAGGCTGTTGTGGTTCGGGGACAAGGACAAGACCCTCAGCTACTCCCCCGCCCCAAACGAGATGGTTATGACGGTACACCGCTGGTTCGCCGCGAAAGCCTGCCCCGGCGATTACCTCTACAATCTCCACGGCATGATTGCCGCAGAAGTGACAAAGCGTTTGAGCAGCGCGACTACGGAAGGAGTCTGTGAAATGAATCAGGAACAGTTTGACAAAATGTTTGACGCCTCTATGTTGAGGTATCGCCGGTCCCTTCAGGACAACGACTGCGGGACCTGGAGCGAAGCGGCCCGCAAGTTCGTCACGGAGAACCGCATTTTCTCCGGCGGAACCCCCGGCCCGGATGGCCAGCCCAACTTTATGTGGGAGGACCTGCTCACCCGGGAGCAGTGCGCCCAGGTACTCTATGCCTTCGCTGTGAAGTTTGGCCTGGCATGAGCGGGGAGACAGGGGCACAGCGCCCCCGGAAGCGCAAAAAACGCAGAAAGCAGACCGACTATTCCAAACAGATGATTGCTGATATCCGCTCCCTGCTCTGGGTGGTGACGGTGGGCGGGCTGCTCCTGGCCGCCTACTGTATCCGCACCGGCTACACCGGAGCCCTGCCCTGGCTCACCGCCATGGTGGGGCTGCCCTGGTCGGCCCACGGAGTGGTCTGCGCCAATTATCTCAGCATGGCCAAGTCGGACCACAAGCGGGGTGGTATTACTTACGAGACCGCGAAAGCCAACGGCTTCCCACAAGCCGGGGACGTGTCAGAGAACAGCCCGCCTATTTGAGCTCGGATTTTGTACCAGCACCCAAGTGCCGAAAAGTGCTTATTTTTGCCCTGTCCGGCACAAACTGAACACAAGAAAAAACGCCGAAAGTCCTTGAAACACAACGGCTTTAGGGGCTTTCCTATCGCCCGGGCCGTCTTTCTGTCCAGCCTGCTGTCCATCACCACCATCCCCCTGGTGTCCCTCCTGCTGTGACACGCCCCTCTCACCCCCGCACGGAATCTCAGGTCCGCACGGGAGGTTTTCGTCCGCGCCACAGTTTGCCGGTATATTGTCTAAAAGCGGTCCCACGTTTTTGTATAAACAACCAAAAACAAATTTATGCTATTTACAAATTACTACAAATATGATATAAGTATCCCAATATATCAATGCATGATGCATCATGCATTGAATAAAATTTGAAATAAGGAAGTGACCAAAGTGGGCGAGCATATTGTGGCCTGCGACACCCTGCGCAGCTATTGCGCAAAGCTGATGATGACCCAGAATGTGCCGGAGGAGGAGGCTCTGCTCATCGCCGACCACCTGGTGGAGGCGGAGATGTGCGGCGTCAGCTCCCACGGCGTAAGCCGGACAAGCATCTACCTGAAGCGGCTGGCTTCCGGCGTTGTAAACAGCAGGTGGGATCACAAGGTGGAGCAGGAGTACGCCGCCTCGGTGCAGTGGAACGCCTGCAACTCTATGGGTATGGTGACAGGGGTGCGGGCTATGGAGCGGTGCATCGAAAAGGCGGCGGAGAGCGGAGGCTGCTTTATCGCCGTAAGCCACTCCAACCACTTCGGCATGGCGGGCTACTACGCCAAAATGGCCGCCAGGCGGGGCATGATCGGGATCTGCGCCACCAACGCACCCCCCAACATCGCCCCCTGGGGCAGCTACAAGGCCTATGTGGGCACCAACCCGCTGGCCATCTCCGCCCCCCGCCGGGGCGAGCCCCTCCTGCTGGACATGGCCCCCAGCGTGGTCGCTATGGGCAAGGTAATCCTTGCGGCCAAGCTGGGAAAGGATATCCCCGAGGGCTGGGCCATCACTGCAGACGGACGGCCCACCACCGACCCCAACCTGGGTATGAAGGGCACCGTTCTCCCCATCGGAGGCCCCAAGGGCTACGGCCTGTCCCTGTGTATGGACATACTGTGCGGCCTGCTCAGTGGGGCGGAGTTTGGCCCCTACCTGGGCAACATGTGGAACGACTTTATCAACCCCCAGAACGTGGGCCATATCTTCTGCGCCATTGACATCAGCAAATTTACCGACCTGGAGCACTTTCGTGACCGGATGGAAAAAATGGCCGGCGACATCAAGGCTCTGCCCAAGAACCCCGGGGTGGATGCTATCTACCTCCCCGGCGAGATCGAGGTCAACCGCCGGGCGGCCGCGGCGGAGCAGGGAGTGGTCCTGTCCCAGGTGGTGTACCAGGAGCTGGTGGAACTGGGCGAGACCTACGGCGTAGCGCCGGAAATTTAGTGCGTACGGTGCCGGGCGGCACCAAAAAAATATCAATTTTGAAAAAGGAGTATGGTTATGAAGAGAATGACAGCTTTGTTGGTGGCCCTGACGATGGTTCTGTCTCTGGCTGCCTGTGGAAACAACAACATCGGCAAGCAGCCCAGCGGAGACGGCAGCACCCCCGCCGATCCCAAAACCGGATACCCCGACGGGAAGACCATCACTATGATCTGCCCCTGGTCCGCCGGTGGCGGCAGCGACAACGGCGTTCGTATGCTGGTGCCCTACCTGGAGCAGGAGCTGAACACCACCATCACCGTGATCAACCCCACTGGCGGCAGCGGCTGGATCGGCTGGGAGCAGATGCTGGGCGCCCCCGATGACGGGCTGACCATCTCCCTGGTCAACTGGCCCACTCTTCTGCCGGGCTATCTGGACCCCGCCTATCAGCGCAGCTATTCCCTGGATGACTTCCAGCTGATTGCCAACCACGTGACCGACGACAGCGTCATCGCCATCAACAAGGACGAAAGCCGCTACACCACCGCGGAGGAGTTCTTCGCCTACGCCAAGGACAACATGGTCACTTTTGGTACCACCGGCAACGGTACCGACGACCATATCCTGATGTGTCGGCTCAATGGTGCCCTGGGTCTGCAGCTGGAGCAGGTGGCCAGCTCCGGCTGGGCTGACAACAGCGCCGCCATTCAGGGCGGACATATCGACGCCACCGCCGCCAACGTGGGCGAGGTCGCCAACCTGTTGGCCGACGGCGAGCTCATCGTGCTGTGCGTCTTCGCCGACAAGGAGAACCCCCTGATCCCCGGCGTGCCCACCTTTGATTCCCTGGGCCTGTGCGACACCAAGATATCCAACTCCAGCCAGCGGGGCTACGCCGTCAAAGCCGGTACTGATCCCGCCATTGTGGAAACCCTGGAGAACGCCTTCAAGAACGCCATTACCAACGCGGAGCACGCCGCCGAAATGGAGAAGCTGGGCCTGAAGACCGACTTCATCGGCTCTGCGGACTACACCGCCCTGATCAAGGAACAGGAACAGACCCTGCTGGGCATGGCCGACATTATGGGCTGGGACCTGTAAGACTCTTGTGATATTGACCCTTAGCAGGCGTATGGATTGACCGAAATGGGACGCGCCTCCCGACCGGATCGTTGGGAGACGCGTCGCTTTAACAGAACCCCCAATTCGTTGGGATATCCCGGCAAAAATATTTTTGTATTCCCACTCCTGCGAGGGCGGAATATAAAGAAGGAATTGGGCAAAAAATCCTGGTTGACGTGCGGAGGATATCTGATCCGGTGAAGGAAGGATGATGGTTTTGAAGAAAAATTTTTCTGTGGTGAGAGAGGTCTGGCTGGGCCTGGGTCTGAGCCTGTTCGCCCTCTTCTTTCTGTGGCAGTGCAATAACCTGAACCAGAGGGCGGCCCAGTACCCCAGAATCATGCTGACAATTCTTCTGATCTTGTCGGCGGCCCTGCTGGTTCAGGGAATCTATTACAGCTTTCAGCCGGGGCGGTATCACAACCGCTACGGAAAGTCCAACAAGTCCATCCAGTGGAAGGTAGTAATCCATCCGCTGTTTGTCTTTGGCACCACGCTGGTCTACCTGGCCCTGTTCCACTATATCAACTTTTTTGTGGCCACCGCCTTGTTTGTACCGCTTCTCATGTGGATATTCGGCGAGCGCAGCGTGCTGCCCATCCTGCTGACCACCGTGGGGCTGGAGCTGTTTGTCTATCTGGTATTTGTGCAGCTGCTCCATGTGTACTTTCCCATGTGACGGATGAGGGGGAATTTTAATGATTTCTGAAATTTTATCCAACCTGCTCAGCCTGCAGACCATTCTAGCCCTGGTGATCGGGGTGGCGGGCGGCATGGTGATTGGCGCACTGCCCGGCCTGGGCGCCACCATGGGCATCGCCATCCTAATTCCGGTCACCTATACCATGGAGCCGGTGGCCGCTCTGGTCATGCTCACCGCCATCTACACCTCCGCCATCTACGGCGGCAGCATCACCGCCATCTTGCTCCACACCCCGGGTACCCCCGCCTCGGCGGCCACCGCCATGGACGGCTACCAGCTGACCATACGAGGCGAGGGCCTTCGGGCCATCGGCATGTCCACCGTGGGCTCCATGATCGGCGGTACTATATCGGGTGTGATGCTGCTGCTGATCTCGCCGCCGCTGGCCCGGTTTTCCCTGCAGTTCAATGCGCCGGAGTACTTTCTGCTGGCCATCTTCGGGCTGTCCATCATCGGCACCCTGTCGGCCGACAACCTGCTCAAGGGCATCATATCCGGCGTGCTGGGGCTGTGTCTCGCACTGGTGGGGTACGACATCGTCTATGGCACCCCCCGGTTTGACTACGGCATCACCGCCCTGCAGAGCGGCATCCAGACGGTCCCCGCGCTGATTGGCCTGTTCTCACTGTCTCAGGTGATGATTCAGGCGGAGAACATCGGCGCCAAAGCCAACAAGGTGACCGAGACGGCCGAGCTGAAGGGGCGTTTCCTGCCCAACCTGCAGGAGATAAAGCTGCTGATTCCCAACTTTATCCGCTCCTCCATCCTGGGCATTGTGGTGGGCATCCTGCCCGGCGCGGGCGGGGACATCGGCTCCTGGGTGGGCTATAACGAGGCCAAGCGGTTCTCCAAGCACAAGGAGGAGTTTGGAAAGGGCTCCATCGAGGGGATCTGCGCCTCCGAGACGGCCAACAACGCAGTCACCGGCGGCTCGCTGATTCCACTGATGACCCTGGGCATCCCCGGCAGCTCGGCGGCAGCGGTGCTCCTGGGCGGACTGATGATCCACGGCCTGACCCCGGGCTCCGGCCTGTTCACCAACCAGGCCCCCATCACCTACTCCATCATGGTGGGCTTTATTCTGGCCAACCTCCTCATGGGTGTCATCGGCATCCTGGCCGCCCGCTATGTGGTCAAGGTGGTAAAGGTGCCGTACAGTATTCTGGCACCGGTAATTGTGGTGCTGTCTGTGGTGGGCGCCTATGCCATCAATATCAGCTTCGCCGACTGCTGCGTCATGCTGATATTCGGTTTTTTGGGCTACTACATGCGCAAGTTCGACTTCCCCACCGCCCCGGTGGTGCTGGGACTGATTCTGGGCTCCATGGCGGAGCAGGGGCTGCTGCGGTCCCTGATCATGGCCAAGGACACCAACCTGCTGGTGTACTACCTGAGCCGCCCCATCTGCGTGGTGCTTCTGCTGATGATCGTTCTGGCGATATTCGCCCCCGTCCTGATGAACCTGCTGACCAGAAGGATGAACAAGCCCGACGTGGCCGAAACGGGTGCCGACGCCAACAGCGACGACTGACACCGGAGAGGAGTGTATGAGAATGGGACATTGTATTCTGGTGCCCGAGGTGGTGGACGAATCTGGTTTGAATCTGCTGCGGCAGGCCGGATTCCAGGTAAAAAAGGTCTCCCCCACTGGGCAGGAGGAGCTGATTCGCGCGCTGGCGGGGTGCGACGGCGTGATCGTCCGGGTGGCAAAAATCGACGCCCGGGTGTTGGCTGCCAACCCGCAGCTGAAGGTAATCGGCAAGCACGGCGTGGGGGTGGACAACATTGATCTGGACTGCTGCCGGGTCCGGGGGGTGGCGGTGGTGAACACCCCCCACGCCAACAGCCAATCGGTGGCCGAGCACGCAGTCACCCTGATGCTGGCCTGCGCCAAGCAGATCAATTATAAGGCCTCCTGCTACCGCCGGGAGGACTACGGAGTGAAGGACCGGGTGCCCGGCGGGGAGATCTCCGGAAAGGCACTGGGGCTGATCGGCTTTGGAAACATTGCCGCTCAGGTGGCCTCCATGGCGATAAACGGCTTTGCTATGCAGGTTACGGCCTATGACCCCTTCCTCCCAGAGGGGGAGCGCCCCGATGGCGTGACCGTCGTCCACGATCCGGAGACGGTGTACCGCAAGGCTGACTTTATCAGCGTCCACATCCCGGCCACCCCCCAGACCATCCGCTCCATCGGGACCAGGGAGTTTGGCTGGATGAAGCCTACCGCCTATTTTATCAACACCTCCCGGGGGAACGTGGTGGACGAGTCCGCCCTCATCACGGCCCTGCGGGCCGGGGAGATCGCCGGTGCGGGGCTAGACGTCAGCGACCCGGAGCCGGCCTGGGGGGACAACCCCCTGCACCGCATGGACAACGTCATCATGACCCCCCACTGCGCCGGGGTGACGGCAGACTCCATGCGGCACATGTCACAGGACGTAGCCAGGGGCCTGATGGAGGCCTTTGACGGAAAAAAACCAACATGGCCCGTAGTATGGCCGGAAAAGTGAGGTAGATTTTTTATGTTAGTAATGGACTGCACCCTGCGCGACGGCGCCAACGTACTGGGTAAGGGCTTCGACGCCCGCCTGACCAAGATGATGATTGAGGGGATGATCGCCGCCGGCATCACCACCATTGAGATGGGCAACTGCCTGGGGCTGGGGGCCTATGAGACGGACAACTCCATTGCCCCATGCACCGACGTGGAGTACCTGGAGCTGATCCAGCCCTACCTGCCCCAGGCGGAGATCGGCATGTTCATGGGCTACAAGAACGCCACCCAGGCCAACGTGGACCTGGCGGCCAAATACGGGCTAAAGTTCCTGCGCATCGGGGCCAACGCCGGCGACGGTGCCGGGGCCTGCGACGGCATCCGCCGGGTGAAGGCGGCGGGGATGAAGTGCCGCTACTCCTTTATGAAGGGCTACATCCTCTCCCCCGCGGAACTGGCCGAGGAGGCCAGGATGCTGGCTGCCTGCGGGCTGGACGAGGTCACCATCATGGACTCCGCCGGCACCATGATGCCCAACCAGGTGCGGGAGTATGTTCAGGCGCTGACTGGGGCGCTGGACATCCCAGTGGCCTTCCACGGCCACAACAACCTGGGCCTGTCGATGGCCAACGCCTTGGCTGCGGCCGAGGGGGGCGCTACCGTGTTTGACAGCGGCCTGCTGGGCATGGCCCGCAGCGCCGGCAACTGCGCCACCGAGCTGCTGGTGGCTGCCTTCCAGCGCAACGGGCAGATGGAGGACATCGACCTGTATAAGCTACTGGACTTTTTGGACAGCCAGCTGATCCCCGCCATGGAGGAGCACGGCTACCACACGGCGGTAAAGCCCTACGACCTGATTCTGGGTCTGGCAGGTTGCCACTCCAGCTTTACCAAGCGTTTCCAGGACATTGCGAAGGAGTGCGGAGTGCCCCTGTACCCCCTGGTGGTGAAGACCTCCGAGCTGGACCGAAAGGCCCCCAGCGAGGAGCTGATCCGTCAGGTGGCGGCCAGACTGACCTGATCGGGCCGGGGAAGGAGGAGCGCCGTCTATGAGGAATCTGTTCCGTGAGAAGTTGGACCGGGGCGAGCCCACCGTGGCCACCCGCATCTGGAGCACCAACCCCTTTATCACCGAAACCATCGGCACCAGCGGCAATTTTGACTATGTGGAATTCGCGGCGGAATACGCCCCCTTCAGTCAGATTGACCTGGAGAACATCTGCAGGGCGGCCGAGCTGTACAACATGGCCACCCTGATCAAGGTGGACTTTCAAAACCGGGGCTACGTGGCCCAGAAGGCCATGGCGTCGGGGTTCCAGGCCATTCTCTTTGTGGACCACGAAACGCCGGAGCAGGTGGAGGAGAGCATCCGTCTGACCATGCCCGCCACCCCCGACTGCGGCGGTCGGTACGGCTATCCCATGCGCCGGTTTATCGGCGGCCAGTCCCATGTCCCGCCCATAACCCACGCCCAGCGGGTCAAGCAGGTCGTGCGGTGCTTTATGATCGAGAAGGTGTCGGCCATGGAGCACCTGGAAGAAATCTGTTCCATCCCCGGGGTGGATATGGTCCAGTTCGGCTCCGGGGACTGGGGGATGAACCAGGGCTTCAACCGGACCGACCGGCCGGAGGAGTGCCGGGCGGCGGAGCAGAAGATGATCGAGTGCGCCCTACGCCACGGGGTGCGCCCCCGGTGCGAGATCACCAGCCCCGAGGGGGCGGAGTACTACAAGCAGCTGGGCGTAAAGGATTTCTGCCTGAATGACGAGATGTCCGCCCTGCGGCGGTTCTGGTTCCAGGAGGGCAAGCGGCTCCGGGAGCTGGCGTTGGGGTGAGCACCGGAAACCACCATAAATTTTTCTTGTAATATCAGGAAACTGTGTATTATAATGGAAAAGATAACTGTATGTGGTGGGGTGTATTATGTCAAATAAACTGTCATCAGGACGGAACCGCGCGATTCAAAGCACCAGCGATTATGTCTACAGTACCATCCGGGAGGCCATCCTGACCAAGCAGATACCGGCGGGTACCCGGCTGGTAGAGGCCAAGACCTCCCGGGACCTGAATGTGAGCATCACGCCGGTGCGCGAGGCCTTCAGCCGTCTGGCCGGCCAGGGCCTGCTGACGGTGTTCCCCTACAAGGGGACCTATGTGACCATTATGTCCAGAAAAACCGTCAACGATATCTTCTACATCCGCAAGCACCTGGAGGCCATGGCTGCGGAGCGGGGCTTCGCCCGGCTCACCGCTGAGGATATCGCCTACTACGAGGAACTGTGCCAGAAGTCGGACCGGTCCTACGACCGGGACGACCTGTACGAGTCCATTCACTGCGATATCCTGTTTCACGAGCACATGTTCACTATCAGCGGCAGCGTGCTGCTGGAGATTTGGAACACCATAAAATACCGCATCGAGTGCATCCAGTCCTACACCAAGCCGGTGATGAACTCCCGCATGTCGGTGCGGCACAAGGACATGCTGGAGGCCCTGCGGCTGCGGGACCAGGAGCGGTATGTCCTGGCTCTGATAGAGCACCTGAGCAGTAGCCAGAGCTCCATGGTCTTCCCTGAGGAGGAGAACATCCGGTACACATAGCCGGCCCGCTGGGGCGGTTATACCAGAAGGGGGCGCCCCGCACCGGGGCGCCCCCGGACAATACAGGAGGAATTTTTATGAAAATCGTGGTTTTGGACGGCTATACCGAAAACCCCGGCGACTTGAGTTGGGATCAGCTGGGCGAGCTTGGGGAGCTAACGGTCTACGACCGCACCAGTCTCACCGACGAGAGCGAGACCGTTGCCCGTATCGGTAACGCGGAGCTGGTCTTTACCAACAAGACCCCCATTACCAGGGGGGTCATCGACGCCTGCCCTGGCATGAAATTCATCGGCCTGCTGGCCACCGGCTACAATGTGGTGGACTACCGCTACGCCGGTGAGCGGGGCATCCCGGTGTGCAACGTGCCCACCTACGGCACTGCCTCAGTGAGCCAGTTTTCCATCGCCCTGCTGCTGGAGGTCTGCCACCACATCGGCCACCACGACGCCTCCGTCCACGCGGGGAACTGGGAGCGGTGCGCCGACTGGTGCTACTGGGACTATCCTCTCATCGAGCTGGAGGGCAAGACCATGGGCATCATCGGCTTCGGCCGCATCGGCCAGGCTGAGGGCAGGATCGCTAGGGCCCTGGGGATGAAGGTGCTGGCCTATGACCTCTACCCCAACGACGCTGGCCGGGAAATCGCCGAGTATGTGGACCTGGACGCCCTCTACGCCCGGTCCGACGTCATCACCCTCCACTGCAACCTGACCCCGGAGAACACTGGGATGATCAACCGGGACTCTATCGCCAAAATGAAGGACGGGGTCATCCTGATCAACAACGCCCGGGGCCAGCTGATACACGAGCAGGACGTGGCCAACGCTCTGAACAGCGGCAAGCTGGGGGGCGCCGGCTTGGATGTGGTGTACACCGAGCCTATCCGAGGGGACAACCCCCTGCTGAAGGCCAAAAACTGTATTCTCACTCCCCACATCTCCTGGGCTCCCAAGGAGAGCCGCCAGCGGATCATGGACTGCGCCGTAGCCAACGCCAGGGCGTTCATCCAGGGCAGCCCCATCAACGTGGTAAACGGGTAGGCGGCCATGAAAAAGTGTGTTGTGGTGTCCGACTCCTTCAAGGGCACCCTGTCCAGCCTGGAGATATGTAACATCGCCCGGCAGTCGGTGCCCCGGTTTTTCCCAAGCTGTCAGGTGGTCACCGTGCCGGTGGCCGACGGGGGCGAGGGGACGGTGGAGTGCTTCATCCAGGTCGGGGGCTACGCCCCGGAGGAACTGACCGTCTCCGGCCCCTGGGGGGAACCCGTCCGAGCCCTCTGGGCCCGGCGGGAAGGCCGGGCAGTCATTGAGATGGCCTGCGCCGCCGGCCTGCCCATGGTGGGGGAGCGGAAAAATCCGGAGCTGACCACCACCTACGGGGTGGGGCAGGTCATCCGCCATGCAGTGGAGCTGGGCTGCACCGAGATTCTGCTGGGTCTGGGCGGCAGCTGCACCAACGACGGAGGCTGCGGCTGTGCCGCCGCCCTGGGGGTGAAGTTTTTCAACCGGGATGGGGCGGAATTCGTGCCGGTGGGGGGTACCCTAGACCAGATCGCCCGCATCGACCCCTCGGGTGCGAAGGAGCTGCTCCAGGGGGTGACCGTCACCGCCATGTGCGATGTGGACAACCCCCTCTTCGGGCCCCTGGGGGCGGCCCACATCTTCGGTCCTCAGAAAGGGGCAGGCCAGGAGATGGTTGCCCGGCTGGACGGCCAGCTCCGGTGTCTGGACGCCGCCCTCCGGCGGGAGCTGAGTCTGTCTCTGGCCGGTCTCCCCGGCGCGGGGGCGGCCGGCGGCATGGGAGCCGGCTGCGTGGCCTTTCTGTGGGCGGAGCTCAGGCCGGGGATCGAAGCAGTGCTGGATATGGTGGACTTTGACGGCTGCCTGGAAGGGGCAGACCTGGTCATCACCGGCGAGGGCCGCATCGATGCTCAGAGCGTCCGGGGCAAGGTGATCTCCGGGGTGGCCCGGCGGACCGCCCCCCGGAACATCCCTCTGGTGGCCATTGTGGGGGGGATAGGGGAGGACGCCGAAGAGGCCTACGCCCTGGGGGTAACCGCCATGTTCGGCATCGACCGCCCGGCCCATGACTTCGCCCGGTACGCCCACCGCTCGGCGGACTACTACCGGCGGACGCTGGAGGACGTTCTGCGGCTCATCCGGGCCGTGACAGAATAGAAACAGGGCCTGAGCTTCGCTCAGGCCCTCAGGCTGTAGAAAAAGTCTGCTATCTGGCAGACTTTTTCTCAATAAATGCAGTAAAATAGGAAAGGGGCGAGAAAGAAGCTGGAACGAGAAAAAATGAGCGAGGGGTTATAGAAATGGTGGACACAGAAAGTCTGGTGCCGCCCCATTTTTCCACGGTGAGCTACAACTTCCGGCACTGGTATACCCCGGAAACGATAGAGACAGTGTTTCAGTGGATATTGGAGGAGACAGGAGCAGCGGGAGCGCTGACGCCGGCGGCGGTATTTATAGATGGGACACACATCAAAGCCAGCGCAAATCTGAAGAAGAAAATGAAGCGGGAAGTGCTGGCAGCGGCAAAACGTTACCAATAGGAGCTGCTGACGGAGGTGAACGCAGACCGGGGACTTGTGGAAAAAAGCCACTGGATGATAGGGATGAACCGCCCGAAACCGGAGGGAAGAAAAGAGACAACACCTCAAAAAAGAAGCAGACCCGGAAGGGTGGACATCCCTGGTAGGCTCACGTCTATGATGAATATTACGACTGCGTGGTCTGCCCGGAATACAAGAATCTTTACGCGAATGGGCCGTCCCATTCCGCTACTGAACTTATTGTTTATCCGGCATCTGCCCATCATGGGCCGGCCACTTACATTCGGTGATTTCCATATGCTCAAAAACTGCTGTAAATGATGAATCTTCCGGGCTGCAGGCGTAAATGCCAAATCTGATTCTGCTTCCGCCTTCCTGCATATGGCAGATTCGCATTTGGGTAAAATGCTTGCCGTCTGGGGAGCACTCAATGCAGTAATCATCTTTTCTGCGGCTGAAGCGATACCACATCGTTTTTATATTTGCCGGGATAGCCGTGGTGGCCCAGTCAGACCAGCCGTGGTTGGTTACAACACTGCCCAGGTGTTGAAATTCCTCGTTCTCAAACTCCACAGAACCTTTCAGCCAATTTTCGCTATCCAGATACATGACAATTCCGCACTGGTCAAAACGATGGTGAGCTCCAGTGAAATCGGTTTTCACAATGAAAGAAAAGAAAGGCTTGTCTATCTCCATTTGGAGAACAGGCGCATTGTCGTTGCGAAAATGATAGTATGTCCGCTGCCATAGGTCGGTTCCAGGTGTGGTAGTAATCTCAATTTGTCCAGGCGCTATGCGGTAGTTCTCGGGTTCACGCGTCCATTGCAAATTATTTATATCAAAATTCATTTTTTGTTCCTCCAGTCACAGTACGGTGTTTGGGCGCGACGCTGTCATAGCTCAGTTCCAGCAGCGGTATGATTTGGCTGTCCGGAACAGAATCATCCAGAACAATAGAAATCCAGTGATTTTTATTCATATGGTAAGCCGGGAGAAAGCCCTTGGTGGTGAGAAGAGAGCCAATCATGATAGTGCTGCACTTTATATCCATCACGTCAAGGGATTCTTCCCCCGTTAAGCCCAGCTTTTCCGGGAGGACACCCATCATAACCGCATACCACTTTTTGCTGGCAGGGTGGCGGAATATAGCATTGTGCGGACTGTCGGCCCACAAGTATTCCGCTTCGGTCCCATAGGTATCCCATATGTATTGCGTGATTCGTTCGCGCTGAGAGCATTCAGCCATGTTCCGCCTCCTGAAACTCCTTCAGGTGTTCCTCATACTCCCGCCGCTCCGCTTCATTTGCCGGACGGACAGCGTATTTCCCACAGTCGGGACACTGCTCGGGCTGGCTGGCCCGGCTGAAAAGAAAATGGCACTTATCGCATACAAAAATCATTTTAATCACCGAGAGATAACTATACCACGGTCTCCTCAGTTTGAAAAGGGGGATTTTCATTGAAGAAACAAAACTTTTGGGAGGAGACAAATTGCCCTGCTTCACTTACCGCTGCGGCGGCCTTCTGGTCAAGACCTCCTTTGCCGGTGCCCGTCCCCTCCAGGCAGTTCTGGAAGACTGCCTGGAACATTCTAAATGACAGCGCCGACACCACTACCACCAACTGTCTGGTAGTTGCGTAAAAAAACAGGAATGATCTGGTATGAAGCAGATTTTGATTATGTAAGTGGGAGCAGAAATGGCCGTCGGCTACTCTATTCGAACAATGGGCTTTTGTTCGTAACCTATAACCATTATTGTACCTTTTATGAGATAGGATGGGAGAATCTGCTATGAACTATATCATTTTAGATTTTAATGGTATCAAGTCTCTTTGGACACTGCATGAGTATTTCAAAGAGGTGTTCAATCTGCCAGATTACTATGGATACAATATGGACGCTCTCTGGGATTGCCTTGATTGCTCGTTTGAATTTCCAACCACAATAGTGCTGAAGAATATTGAAAATATTCCTTCAGAGATGAACGAAGCAACCGAAATAATGCTGGAATTGTTTGAATATCTTCAGCGTGACAATGAAAAAGTGACTGTTCAGATCGAAAGCAATGAGTTTGGTGACAATTCAGCTTTCATCGTTTAACGTCAGATATTCTCTGAAATGAAGATTTTTCCTGTCTGTGGCTTTCTGTGCGGTCAGCGGAAAGACCAGAGAGTATGCCGTCACGTAAAACAGGAGAAAAAGTTAGAAAAAACCGCTCTTTTCTCTCGAAAAGAGCGGTTTTTATGGTGGACGATACAGGACTTGAACCTGTGACCTCCCGCACGTCAAGCGGATGCT
>CANPFP010000040.1 GCA_947573385.1 uncultured Bacillota bacterium
TCTCCCTGGTGGAGCGGTTTGACAACGTGGTCAGCGTCACCGCCGTCAGCGGGGATAACTACCTGGGGGGCCGGGACTTCGACGAGCTCATCGCACGGGGGTTCTGCCAGGACTGTAATCTCAACTTCGACAGCCTGTCCCGCCAGAGACAGGAGACCCTCATCCGCCAGGCCGAAACCTGCAAAATCGCCCTCACCGGCCAGGAGCCGGTGATTATGGCGGTGTCTGACGAGGAGATCTCCGCCTCCCTGGCCCTCACCCACGAATGGGTCATCCGTAAGAGCAGCGCCCTGTTCCAGCGGATGCTGGCCCCGGTGCGCAAGGTGTTTATGGACGCTGGCGTGGGGGCGGATGAGCTGGACGAGCTGGTAATGGTAGGGGGTTCCAGCCACATGCCGGCGGTGCGCCGGTACATTACCAGAGCCCTGAATCGGGAGCCCGCCGCCGGGGCCCGGCCGGACACCGCCATCGCCGTGGGGGCGGGCATCTGCTCCGGCATGAAGGCCCGGGCCGGCGATTTGAAGGAGCTGGTCCTCACCGACGTGTGCCCCTTCACCCTGGGCATCAACGTTATCAACGAGGCCCAGCCCGACAAGGCCCTCATGTCCCCCATTATCGAGCGCAACAGCGTGCTGCCAACCAGCAAGGAGGGCACCTACTACACCGCCCGGGATAACCAGCGGGCCATCGACGTGAAGGTGTATCAGGGGGAGCAGCGGTACTGCGACGACAACACCTACCTGGGCCACCTGGAGATCGCCGTTCCCCCCGGGCCCCGGGGACAGCAGTATGTCCGGGTGCGCTTTACCTACGACATCAACGGTCTGCTGGAGGTGGATGTGGTGTCCAAGGAGGGGCAGTCCGCCCGGCTGGTCCTCCAGGGCTCGGGCATGACCGAGGAGGAGGTGGAGCGGCGCCTGAAGGAGCTGGAGACCCTGAAAATGCACCCCCGAGACCAGGAGGGTCCCCGTACCCTCATTGCCCGGGGGGAGCGGCTGTACGCCATGACAGTGGGTCAGATGCGGGACCAGGTGGCCGCCGCTCTGGACTGGTATCAGATGCAGCTGTCTACCCAGGAGGGGCTGCGCATCGCCAAGGCCAGCCGCCGGACAGCCGCATTTTTCGACCAGGTGGAAGCCTACGTCGGCCTGGATGACCTGCCGCCCCTGGACCTGAACCCTCTGGCCGGGGATGAGGAGGAGGACGAATGAGCTGGCCCTGGAGTCAGCTGGGCCTGCCCGGCCCCGCTGACCTGCCGGAGGTCCGCCACGCCTACGCAGAAAAGCTGAAAACCACCCACCCGGAGGACGACCCGGAGGGGTTCCAGCGTCTCCACTCCGCCTATCAGTTGGCCAGCCGCATGGCCCGCCAGCGGAAGCGCCAGGCCGGGGGGAGACCCCCTGAGTCCCAGGCGGAGCGGCCCGTTCCGCCGCCACGGCCCCCGGAGGAGCGGGAGGGGTTCGATTTCGACCGGCTTCTGGAGGATAAAGAGGAGGACCCATGCCGGCCCCACAGCGGGGACGAGGATCAAAATTTCGATTTTGACCGGCTGCTTCAAGAGGAGGAGAGCCCGTCCCATCCCCCTGAGACGGAGGAGCAGGACTTCGACTTTGAACGTCTCTTTGCCGAGGGGGAGACCGAGCGGGCAGAGGCCCGCCGCCGCCGGGGCGAGGAGCGGCGCAGAGCCGAGCGGCAGCAGTTTCAGGAGCGCCAGCGCCAGTGGACCCGCCGGGAGGAGCAGATGAACCTGCAGTTTCGCCAGGAGGAGCGCTGGCAGGGTACAGAGACCATCCTCCACGCGATTGAGATGATGTACAATGCCCAGGCAGAGACGGAGGTATGGCAGAGGTTTTTCATGAGCCCGCTGTTCCAGCAGCACAAGGGAAGTCTGGACCTGATTTTTGGCCTGGAGGACTTTGTAAGCGCCAAAAATCTGTCTCAAGAGGTCCGGCTGGCCCTGTTCATGGCCTATGGCTTTGACAAGGGGGTGGCCCGGCCCGAGCTGCGGCCCCTGTATCAAATGCTCCGCCCCGCCTGGAGGGAGGCGGGACGGGAGAAGAATCGGGAGCGGAGCATTGTCATTTTGGGTGTGGCCCTGGGGCTTGTCCTCCCCTTCCTTCTCGGCCCTCTTCTGGATTGGGGCCTGATTCCCGCCTTTGGCGTTAGTCTGGGCCTTGTATGGATAATCTGGGTGGTACGAAAGGTTGTGATAACCGGCAACATCGGGCGTAATGTCAGTAAAAAACAGGAGCGGCGGTCTATTATCAAAGGTACGGCCTGCGTGCTGGGACTGGTCCTGCTGATGTCCTGGGCGCGGTCAAAGCCCGAGCTGGATTGGAGAAATCTACTGCCCGCCGGAGATCCCCGTGAACAGACCTGCCGGTACATTGAAAAGGACTTCGGTGTGAAGGTGGGGTCTCTGTACAACCTGAGCGAGACCTATGCCGACGAAGCCCATGACAATATATTCTACCTGGAGGGCGACCCTACGAACAAGCGGTTCCTGGCCGGGCCGGATGGCGAACGGGACATAACGCACGGCAAGAGGGGCTACACCACCAACCTGCCGGAGATGCTGCTGCTGTGGGAGCTGAAGGAGTTTGCCCGGGCACACAAGATGGAGCCGGTAAACAGCCTGGACCAGGACATGGAGCCGTGGGAGACCAACGGGACCTTCCTCATTGTCCTGCCCATCAGCGAGGGAGAGGAGATCATCAGCGATCTGGGCGAGCTGATGGACGAGCTGCGCCAGGAGAAGTGGTACAAAGCTCTGGCGACGCGGTGTGAGCTGGTGCTGTGCAGCGAAGAGATGGAGGAGGGCCGTGTTGTCCTGATCCGCATCCAGCCTGGCCTGACGGTATATTCCGCGGCCCAGTGCCTGGATGTGTATGAGGAGACCTTTGCCCACAGCTGCTGCGCCCAGATTCTCAAGGAGCTGGAGCTGGACCGGGATTTCCTCGGAGATGGAGAGGAGCGCTACAGCCTGACCAACGAGGGAATGGCCCAGATGAAGGGGGATAAGTGTGTCAAGCTTTACGGCCTGAATGAAGAGGGCGCAGTGGCCATGGAGTACTATATCAATCCGAAGCTGCGGAATATCTACTGTGTGCCCGGGAACTTCTGGGAGACCGGTAATGCAGAGGAACAAATCGGCTTTTACCGGCTGCTCTATTGGGGGGATAGGGGTACATTTAACCTGTTTTATCCCTGGCTGAGGGTGGATTAACCCGAGAATCTGTGGGTATTATGGTAGCCATTCTGCTGATTCAAAAATTTTCAGCAAATTTCACGAAAATTCATGATTTTGTAACACATAGAGGTCATAATGGGGCCGAGGTGATTTTTGTGACGTTCAGCGACAGGCTCCGGCAGCTGCGCCAGGAGAAGAAAATGACACAGACGGTTCTGGGCCGGGCAATTGATATTTCTCCCCGGATGATTAGTTTTTATGAGAGTGGAAATCATTTTCCCAGAGATGAGATTATTCTCAAGCGGATAGCTGATCTGTTCGAGGTGAGCTTGGATTACCTTTTGGGCCATTCTGATCTGCGGGAGGAGGATTCGCTGAAAAAGCTGTGCGGCACTTACCGGAGCCTGCCAGCGGCTGACCGCAAAACGATTATGGACTTTATGGAGTTTCTGGCCGCCCAAAATCACCACCAGGACTGAGCAATGGTTCCAATGTGTATGTTTGAAAGCCCACCGGTTTTCCGGTGGGCTTTTTGTATAAACCGCTTCGCTGCTGCGGCGGCAACTGGGGAATTCTTTCGCAAAGGGGCTTGTATTGCTCTGCCTGGTATGATACAGTGAACGCAGAAAGGTGTTTTCCCTCGGCCGCTTTTTGTTGCCTTCTTACCGAAAATCCGGTATAATGGTTCCATCGAAACAGAAAAGGAGCTGACCATTATGCCCCAGTACGATCCCTGCAAGTATACATACCCCTCCCGCCGCAATGTGGTCTATGCCAAAAACGGCATGGCCTGCACCTCGGTGCCCCTGGGGGCCCAGGTGGGGCTGGAGGTGCTGAAGGCGGGCGGCAACGCTATGGACGCCGCCGTGGCCATGGCGGCGGGGATGCCCCTGTTTGAGCCCACCGGCAACGGCCTGGGGTCGGATGCCTTCGCCCTGGTTTGGGTGGAGAAGGAGAAAAAGCTTTATGGTCTCAATGCCAGCGGGGTGGCCCCGGCGGCTCTGAGCGCAGAGCTTGTGAAGCAATCAGGATTTACGGAGATGCCCAAAGCGGGCTGGCTGCCCACCATGGTCCCCGGCGCCCCCGCAGGGTGGGCGGAGCTAAAACGCCGCTTTGGCTCCAAGCCGCTGACCGAGCTCTTCGCCCCTACCATCGCCTACGCCCGGCAGGGGGTGCCTGTGCCGGTAAACGTGTCCCACCAGTGGGCCAGGGACAGCCGGCGCATCAAAAAGGCCATGGAGGAAAACCCCGCCCCCCACGCCTACTGGTGGAAGTCCTTTATGAAGGAGGACGGCTCCCCCTACGCCGCCGGCGACCTGTTCCGGTGGGAGGAGTATGCCGCCACCCTGGAGGAGCTGGCTGCCACCGACTGCGAGAGCTACTACCGGGGATCTCTCATGGAAAAAATGGTCTCCTTCAGCCGGGAGACCGGGGGATATTTTACGGAGGACGACTTCCGCAGCTACCGCCCGGAATGGGTGGAGCCCATCACCGCCAACTATCGGGGCTACACCGTCTGCGAGATTCCCCCCAACGGCCACGGCATCACCGTGCTGATGGCACTGAATATCCTCAACGGCCTGGAGCTGCCCCCGGACCGGGAGAGCGCCGGCACCTATCACAAGATCATGGAGGCCATCAAGCTGGCCTTTGCCGACACGAAGACCTATGTGGCCGACCCCCGGTACATGAAGACCAGGGTGGAGGACCTGCTGTCGGAGGAGTACGCCGCCCGCCGCCGGGCGCTGATCACGGATCAGGCGCTGACACCCAAGGCGGGGGACCCCTCCTGCGGCGGCACCATCTACCTGTGTACCGCCGATTCGGAGGGCAATATGGTGTCCTGGATTCAGAGCAATTATACCACCTTCGGCGCGGGGGTGGCGGTCCCTGGAACGGGCATCTCCTTCCAGAACCGGGGGGCCAACTTCTCCCTGGACCCCAGCAGCGACAACTGTCTGGCGGGGGGGAAGAAGTCCTACCACACCATCATCCCCGGTTTCCTGCTGAAGGACGGGGAGGCCGTGGGTCCCTTCGGGGTGATGGGGGCCTTTATGCAGCCCCAGGGGCATGTGGAGGTGCTGGTGAACACCATCGACTACCACATGAACCCCCAGGAGGCCCTGGACGCCCCCCGGGTGCAGTGGATTGGAGACAAGCACATCCAGCTGGAGCGGGAGGCCGGCCCGGAGATTGCCGAAGCGCTGGCGGCCATGGGTCACGAGGTGGAGGTCATCGACGACCGCATCAACATGGGCCGGGGCCAGATCATCTGGCGGACGGAAAACGGCCTTCTCATCGGCGGCACCGAGCCCCGGTGCGACGGGACGGTTGCGGCGTGGTAAAAATCTGAAAAAAGGATTGCAATCCTGAAAGAGATACACTATAATGAGCGAAGAACGCTAGCGTTCTTGTCCTTTTGGCAAAAGGACAATTATATTCAGGTAAAAGGTAGAGAAAATAATGATAAAAGGAATATTAAAAGTGTTAAAGGGATTGTGCATAACGGTGGTATGTTTCTTGACAGTGCTGTTTCTGATAGGTATTTTCGTAGCAATATTTGAAACTGATAAACCGAAACAGGATGAGTCAAGCCAAAACGGTCAGTCATCTGGTGACGTTTCCATCAGCGAACCAGACATATCGGACAAAAAATCCAATGGTGACTATGAGATCATCCTCCAGAACGAATTGCCCGTGACTTTGAGTTTCGCTGATTACAGGGGCAATATTGAGAGCAGCTGGTCTGTGACGGATTTTCGCTATGAAGTTTCAAACCACGATTTTTTGGAGGAACAGACTGCCACTTTTTACCTTTCAGGTGAAAAAATCTACGATGTCAGAGGCTCTGGACAGGGCGGTCCCTGCTGGATTAGCTGGCAGCTTTTCGATACTGATGGATATGTGGTGGACAGCGGAACCTGCTATTCTCCCAGTGTCCGTGAGGGTGAGAAATTCAAAGATGCTGAATCCGTTTCCTACAAGCTGGCGCCTGGCACCTACTACCTGGAACTGCACAGTACAAACTAAACAGTCTGTGAAAGGCCCCCGTCCACTGGAACGGGGGTCTTTCCTGTCTTGTTTTTTCCCCGGAACGGCGGTATAATAAGGAAAACCAAAGAAAAGGGGAACGTTATGGAAAAGCGCTACATCGCCGCCCTGGACCAGGGCACCACCAGCAGCCGCTGCATCCTCTTCGACCGGGACCAGAACATGGTGGGCATGGCCCAGAAGGAGTTTACCCAGTTCTATCCAAAACCCGGCTGGGTGGAGCATGACCCCATGGAGATATGGTCCAGCCAGTACGGCGTCCTCATGGAGACGCTGGCCCAGAGCGGAGTGGACGTGCGGGAGCTGGCGGGCATCGGCATCACCAACCAGCGGGAGACTGCCATCGTCTGGGACCGGGACACCGGCAGGCCGGTGTACAACGCCATCGTGTGGCAGTGCCGCCGCACCGCCAGGCTGTGCGAGGAGCTGAAGCAGGACCCGGACTTTGTGGCCTATGTGAAGGAGCGCACCGGCCTGCTGATTGACGCCTACTTCTCCGCCACCAAGATACGCTGGATTCTGGACCACATTCCCGGGGCCCGGGAGCAGGCGGAAGCGGGAAAACTCCTCTTTGGCACGGTGGACAGCTGGCTGATCTGGAAGCTCACCGGCGGAACGGTCCACGTCACCGACTGCACCAACGCCAACCGCACCATGCTGTACGATATTCGTAATCTGTGCTGGGACGAGACCATCTGCAAACGGCTGGGGGTGCCCATGTCCATGCTGCCCCAGGTGTGCTCCTCCAGCGAGGTCTATGGAACGGTGAACATCCAGGGGGTGGAGGTGCCCATCGCCGGCATCGCCGGCGACCAGCAGGCCGCCCTCTTTGGACAGACCTGCTTCGCGCCGGGGGAGGCCAAAAACACCTACGGCACCGGCTGTTTCCTGCTGATGAACACCGGGGAGACCCCCTTTGTCAGCAAAAACGGCCTGATTACCACCATCGCCGCCGGGCTGGACGGCAGAGTGACCTACGCCCTGGAGGGCAGCATCTTTGTGGGCGGGGCGGTAGTCCAGTGGCTGCGGGACGAGCTGGGGCTGATCTCCGACTCCTCCGACACCGAGTACTTCGCCGGCAAGGTGGCCGACACTGCCGGGGTGTATGTGGTGCCCGCCTTCACCGGCCTGGGCGCGCCCCACTGGGACATGGACGCCCGGGGGGCCATCCTGGGCCTGACCCGGGGCGCGGGGCGCAACCACATCATCCGGGCGGCGCTGGAGTCCATCGCCTACCAGACCGCCGACGTTCTCCGGGCTATGGAGGAGGACGCCGGCATCCCCCTGCGGGAGCTGCGGGTGGACGGCGGGGCCTCGGCCAACAACTTCCTCATGCAGTTCCAGGCGGACCTGGTGGACCGGCCCCTGTCCCGCCCGAAAATCCGGGAGACCACCGCACTGGGGGCGGCGTATCTGGCCGGACTGGCCACGGGGGTGTGGAAAAATCTGGAGGATATCCGAGACAGCTGGACCCTGGACCGGCGCTACCAGTCTGCCATGGAGACGGAGCAGCGGGAAAATCTGCTGTCCGGCTGGCACGAGGCGGTGGACCGGGTACGGAGCAGAAAATAAAGCGCAAACCCTATGCAGCCAGCATATTGTAAAATAAACAGGGCCCTTCAGCTTGTCGAAAAGCGGCCTGACCTGGAAGGAACCAGGCAGGCCGCTTTTCGACAAGCTGAGCCCCCGTCCGATGGACGGGGGCTTTGACGTCTTGTTTTTTCTGGAAAACTGCGCTATAATATACCCACGAGAAAACGCCAAAGGAGCGACCCGAACATGGTACAAGAGACGAAGCGGTTTTTGTCCTATATCTGCCCTCACTGCATGCAGTCAGTGATTGTGGAGCAGGACCTGTTCTCCCTGGCGGCGGCCCCGGCACATATCAAGTGCCCCTGCGGCAAGTCGGAGCTGCTGGTGGAGTTCAAGCCCAACCGGGTGCAGCTGACGGTGCCGTGCCTGTTCTGCGGGCGGGAGCATACGGTGTCCTGCTCCTCCCGGGCCTTCATCCGGGAAAAGGCCCTGGCCTTCTCCTGCGCCGTCTCCGGGCTGGACTGCTGCTACGTGGGGGAGGAGACCCCGGTCTACGCCGCCACCGCCCGGCTGGAGCAGGCGGTGGACAAGCTGGGAGAAGACGCCGCCGATAATGGGGCCTTTCTAGACGAGATCGTCATGGAGGAGATTCTGGCCGAGCTGCGGGACATCGCTGCCCGGGGGGGCGTCTCCTGTACCTGCGGCAGCAAAAAATGGGGCTTCGACGTCCATTTCAGCTCGGTGGACCTGTACTGCCAGGACTGCGGCGGCAGATACCGTGTCCCCGCCGCCACCGCCGACGACATTGATGACCTGTGCTGCAAAACTTCAATACTGATTCGAGGCAAGGAAAAATGAGCATGTTTTATGAGTATGATATCCGTTTAAACGGTCTGGATGTGGACAACCGGAACCAGTGCAAGGCGTCTGCCCTGCTGAACCACCTGCAAAACGCTGCCACTCTTGCAGCGGAGGAGGGGGGCTTTTCCCGGGAAACCCTGGTGGAGCGGTACGGGGCCTTCTGGATGCTGGCCCGGTCCTGGTACCGGCTGTCCCGTCCCCTGCGGTATGAGGACCGGCTGACCGTCCGCACCTGGCATCGGGGGGGAAAGTCGGCCATCATGTATCGGGACTACGACATTCTGGCCAACGGCCAGCCGGTGGGGGAGTCGGTGTCCGCCTGGGTACTGGCCAGTCTGGACAGCCACAAGCTGGTGCGCCTGAGCGCCATCCCGGAGCTGGAGGGCACCGGAGGCGGCACGCTGTGCAAGACCATGACCCTGGCCAAGCTCCGCCAGCCCGGCGATTTGATGGACGCGGAGCGCCGCCCCATGCGGTACAGCGATTCCGACCTGAACGGCCATGTGAACAACACCCGCTACGCCGACTTCGCCTGCGATGCAGTGGGGATGGAGCAGCTGTCCGACGACCGCTACCTGGCCGAGCTGCAGATCGGCTACCTTGCCGAGTGCCGCCCGGGGGAGGTCCTGTCCATCCAGACCAGCGGCCTGGGGGACAGCCGGTTTGTCCGGGGGGTGGACGACGCCGGAAAACCCCGGTTCGAGACGGCGCTGTATTTTGGGGAGACGCCGGTTTAGAGGGAGGAGTTCAACTGCAAAACGGAATCCCCCAGTCACCGCCTGCGGCGGTGCCAGCCCCCTTTTGCAAAGGGGCCTTTGGAGGAAACCTGAAACATTCAGAGGAGCAAAAAGCCCCCCTTGCTAAAGGGGGGAGGGCCGCGAAGCGGCGGGGGGATTCTTCTTACGCAAACTCCCGTCTTGACAAGGCCAAACGCACAAGGTACAATAGATAAAATATCGAAAAGGAGACGTGGAATTATGGTGAATCAAGACGCCGCCCAGAAGTTTGTAAAGCAGGGCCTCACCTTTGACGACGTACTGCTCATCCCCGCGGCCAGCGACGTGCTGCCCGCCGACATCGACCTGAGAACCCGACTGACAAAGAAGATACATTTAAACATCCCTCTTATGAGCGCCGCCATGGACACTGTCACGGAGTACCGCATGGCCATCGCCATTGCCCGGGAGGGGGGCATCGGCATCATCCATAAAAATATGTCCATCAGCCAGCAGGCCGAACAGGTGGACATGGTAAAGCGGTCGGAGAACGGCGTCATCACCAACCCCTTCTGGCTGGCCCCCGGCCACACCCTGGCCGAGGCGGACGAGCTGATGGCCAAGTTCCGCATCTCCGGCGTGCCCATCTGCGACAACGGCAAGCTCATCGGCATCATCACCAACCGGGACATGAAGTTTGAGACGGACATGACCGTCCTTATTGACCACGTGATGACCAAGGAGAACCTGGTCACCGCCCCCGAGGGCACCACCCTGGCTCAGGCCAGGGAGATTCTCCGCCAGCACAAAATCGAGAAGCTGCCTATCGTGGACGAGGAGGGCCGGCTCAAGGGCCTTATCACCATCAAGGACATTGAGAAGGCGGAGGTCTATCCCAACTCCGCCCGTGACGAGAAGGGCCGCCTGCTGGTGGGCGCCGCCATCGGCGCCACCGCCGATGTGCTGGACCGGGTGGCCGCCCTCACCGACGCGGGGGCCGACGTGCTCACCCTGGACTCCGCCCACGGTCACACCCAGAATGTGCTGGAGACCGTCAAGCGCATCAAGGCCCTGTACCCGGACGTCCAGCTCATTGCCGGCAACGTGGCCACCGCCGAGGGCTGCCGCGACCTCATCGAGGCGGGGGCGGACTGCGTGAAAATCGGCATCGGCCCCGGCTCCATCTGCACCACCCGTGTGGTGGCCGGTATCGGCGTGCCCCAGATCACCGCCATCTACGACGCCGCCCAGGTGGCTGCCGAGTACGATATCCCCATTGTAGCCGACGGAGGCGTGAAGTTCTCCGGCGACATCGCTAAGGCCATCGCCGCCGGTGGTGACGTGGTCATGCTGGGCTCCCTGCTGGCCGGCTGTGAAGAATCCCCCGGCGACACCGAGATTTTCCAGGGCCGCCAGTTCAAGGTCTACCGGGGCATGGGCTCCCTGGCCGCCATGAACAAGGGCTCCAAGGACCGCTACTTCCAGGAGTCCAACAAGAAGCTGGTCCCCGAGGGCGTGGAGGGCCGCGTCCCCTACAAGGGAGCGGTGGGCGAGACCATCTACCAGCTGATGGGCGGCCTGCGGGCCGGCATGGGCTACACCGGCTGCCACAACATTGGCGAGCTGCACACCAAGGCCCAGTTTATGCAGATCACCGCCGCCGGACTGAAGGAGTCCCACCCCCACGATATCTACATCACCAAGGAAGCCCCCAACTATACCATCAGCCCCAACTGAGGACAGCCAATCGGGCCGTGCCAATGACCGGCACGGCCCGTTTTTTGTGGCAAAGAGGAGGGAAACCACATGTTCAAGCTGTTGCTGGGCCGGGCTGGGTCGGGAAAGACCACTGCGGTATTAAACCGGCTGTGCGAGACGGGCCGGGAGCGGCCCCAGGTGCTGCTGGTGCCGGAGCAGATGTCCCACGAGACCGAGCGGGCCCTGTGCGCCGCCGGCGGTCCCCAGATTAACCTCCGGGCGGAGGTGCTGTCCTTCAGCCGCCTGGCCAACCGGATTTTCCAGAGGGCCGGGGGCCTGGGGGAGGAGGAGCTGGAGCCCGGCGGACGGCTGCTGCTGATGTACCGGGCGGTGCAGGGAGTGGCCTCCCAGCTGAAGGTCTACGGCCGGCCCTCCAGGCGGCCCGCCTTTCTTACCTCGCTGCTGGCTACGGCGGACGAGCTGAAAAGCTGCCGGGTCCTGCCCGAGCTGCTGGTCCGGGCGGGGGAGGAGACGGCCGGCCCCGAGGGGGACAAGCTCCGGGACCTGGGGCTCATCTTCGGGGAGTACGAGGCCCTTACCGCCCAGACCGCCCTGGACCCCCGGGACCGGCTCACCCGGGCGGCGGACAGGCTGCGCGCCTGCCGCTGGGGGGAGGGGATGGACTTCTGGCTGGACGGCTTTACCGACTTCACCCCGCAGCAGGGGGAGCTGCTGCGGCTGCTCATGGCCCAGGCCCGGTCCATGACCGTCACTCTCACCTGCGACCGCCTGGAGGAGGACGAGGAGGGCATCTTTTCCCCCGCCCGGCGCACCGCGGGAGCCCTGCTCCGGCTGGCCCGGGAGGAGGGGGTTCCCTGTGAGGTGGAACACCTTGTCGCCCCGGCGTCCGGCAAGGCGGAGCCGCTGGTCCATCTGGAGCGGGCCCTGTTTGCCCAGCGGGAGCCGGCCCCGGCGTCCTGCGGCGGGGCGGTGGAGCTGTTTCAGGCCTCCACCCTCCGCAGCGAGGTGGAGTGGACCGCCGCCCGTATCCTCCAACTGGTCCGGGAGGGGGGCTGCCGCTTCCGGGACATCGGGGTGGCGGCCCGGAGCTATGGGGACTACCGGGACCTGGTAGAGTCGGTGTTCGGACGGTACGGCGTGCCGGTGTTCTCCTCCGCCATGACCGACATTCTGGAAAAGCCTGTGCTGGCCCTGGTGACCGCCGCCCTGGAGACGGTGGCGGGGGGCTACCGCTATGACGACGTCTTCCGCTACTTAAAGACCGGCCTCACCGGTCTGTCCCAGGAGGAGGTTGACCTGCTGGAGAACTACGTCCTCAAGTGGGACATCCGGGGCAGCCGCTGGACCCAGGGCAAGGACTGGACCTGGCACCCCAAGGGCTACGGAATGAAGTGGACCGAGGAGGACCGGGCCCTGCTGGCCCTGGTGGACGGCGTCCGGCGGCGGGTGTCTGCCCCTCTGGAGGGGCTGCGGAAGAATCAGGACCGGACGGGAAGTGGGCAGGCGGTTTCCCTTTACACCTTTTTGGAGGACATCGGCCTGCCCGACCGGCTGGAGGAACGGGTGGACCTCCTTCTGCGGCGAGACCGGCCTGCCCTGGCGGAGGAGTACCGGCAGCTGTGGGACATCCTCTGCGGCGGTCTGGAGCAGTGCGCCCTGCTGCTGGGGGACGCCCCCATGGAGCTGGAGGAATTTACCCTGCTGTTCCGGCTGGTGCTGTCCCAGTACGACGTGGGCACCATCCCCGTCTCCCTGGACCGGGTGACGGCGGGGGAGACCACCCGGCAGACCGGGCACCGGGTGAAGGTGCTCTTTCTCCTGGGGGCGGACGACGCGTCCCTGCCCCAGGTGGGAACGGCCCCCGGCCTGCTCTCCGACGACGACCGGGCCCTGCTGGCGGGCTACGGCCTGGAGCTGGCCCAGTCCCAGCGGGACCTGCTTTATCGTGAAATGACAACGATTTATCAGATCTGCGCCCGGCCCAGCCAGAGGCTGGCGGTGTCGTGGCCCGTCCAGGGGCCGGACGGCGGGGAGCGCCGCCCCAGCTTTCTGGTGGGCCGGCTGCGGCTGCTGTTCCACGACTTGAAGCCGGTACGGGAGGAGGATTGCAAGGGTTCCTTCCGTCTGGAGGCCCCCCTGCCCGCCCTGGAGCAGGCGGGGCGGGACCGGAACGCCCGCCGGGCGCTGGAGAAGCTCCCCGGCTACGTGGGCCAGGTGGCCCGGCTGGACCGGGCCGCCGCCTGGGAACGGGGCCGGCTGTCCCGGCAGGCGGTGGACCGGCTGTACGGAAAACGGGTAGCCATGTCCGCCTCCCGGATGGACAACTACAAATCCTGCCATTTCTCCTACTTCATGCGCTACGGCCTGGAGGCCGAACCCCGCAAGCCAGCTGGCTTTACAGCCCCTGAGTACGGCACCTTTGTCCACTATGTGCTGGAGCATGTGCTTCAGGACGAGATGTTCCGTCAGACGGTCCTCCCCGGTATGGAGGGGGACCGGAAAAAGGAGCTGCACCGCCTGACCAGGGAGGCGGTGGACCGCTATGTGGCCGAGGAGCTGGGGGGCCTGGAGGGGCAGAGCGCCCGGTTCCAGTACCTGTTCCGCCGGCTGCTCCGGTCGGTCCAGGCGGTGGTGGACAATGTGGCCGAAGAGCTGCTCGGCTCCCGGTTCAAGCCCATTTCCTTTGAGCTGGGCTTTGGCAGGAGCAAAAAGGGTGACAAGGAATTGCCCTTGCCACCGGTTGAGCTCACCTGTAACGGCGTCACCATCAGCATCACCGGCTTTGTGGATCGGGTGGACGGCTGGGTGGATGACAGCGGCCGGTTGAATCTGCGGGTGGTGGACTACAAAACGGGGCGGAAGACCTTCGATCTCACCGAGGTGTGGAACGGCCTGGGGCTGCAAATGCTGCTGTACCTTTTTACGCTGGAGGAGCGCGGGCAAGAGCTCTACGGCCTGCCGGTGGAGGGGGCCGGGGTGCTCTACCTGCCCGCCCGGGAGGCGGTGATCCGGGGCAGCCGGGCCATGAGCGACGAGGAACTGCGGAAAAAGGTAGACAAGGAGCTGGTGCGCAGCGGCCTGGTGGTGGATGACCGGCGGGTGCTGGACGCCATGGAGCAGCAGGGGGAAAAGGGCTACCGCTTCCTGCCCCTGCGGGTGACCAAGAGTACAGGGGAGATTACCGGCGAGGCCCTGGCCTCTGCCGAGCAGCTGGGCAGGCTGGGAAGGCACGTCCAGCGGGTGCTGGAGGATATCTGCCGGGAGCTGGCCGGGGGCAGCATCGCCGCCGACCCCTTCTGGCGGGGCCCGGAGAAAAACGCCTGCCGCTTCTGCGACTACGCCGCCGCCTGTCACTTCGAGCCCGGCCGGGGCGGCGACTGCAAGCGCTGGCTGGCTCGGGTGAGCGTGAAGGAATTTTGGGAGCAGATTGAGGAGGAGCATTAAATGGAACACACCAAAAACATTCTCATAATCGGCGACATGCCCGGCTACGGCAAGATGGGCCTGGCGGGGATGCTGCCCATTCTGTCCAACATGGGCCACAGCGTCTACAACCTGCCCACCGCCCTGGTGTCCAACAATTTCGACTACGGAAAATTCTCCGTGCTGGACACCACGGCCTACATGGAGGAGACCATCCGGGTCTGGCAGACCCTGGGCTTTCAGTTTGACTGCATCACCACCGGCTTTCTGGCCTCGGCGGCCCAGGTGGACCTGCTCCGGGCCTTCATCGACAGCCAGCGGAAGACGGACTTCCTGGTGGTCACCGACCCCATCATGGGGGACGGGGGTAAGCTGTACAACGGTTCCACCCCGCAGACGGTGGACAACATGCGACGGCTTGTGGGGGAGGCGGATGTAATCGTCCCCAATCTCACCGAAGCGGAGTTCCTCACCGGCCTGTACGAGGGGGAGGAGCTGCTGGCCGGAGAGCGGGCCCGCCGGATTCTGGACGGGCTCCGGGCCCTGGGGCCCAGGTCGGCGGTGATCACCAGTGGCCGGGAGGAGGGGGGCCGGCATGTGGTCTGGGGCTTCGACGGCCGGACAGGGGAGTACTTCACCGTCCCCTACCGCTTCATCAAGGCCCACTTTCCCGGCACCGGGGATATCTTCACCTCCCTGCTCACCGGCCAGCTGCTGGGCGGGCGCTCCCTGCCCCAGGCGGTGCAGAAGGCGGTGGACCTGCTGGAGCGGCTCATTTTCCTGGAGCAGGATGTGGCCGAGCGGAACAACGGCATCCGCATCGAGAAGTATTTAAGCGTGCTGACGGAGTAAAGGAGACAGACCTATGCCCTTTCCCTTAACAGACGAACAACAGAAAATCGTAGACGACCGGGGCGGTGAGCTGCTGGTATCGGCGGCGGCAGGGTCGGGCAAGACCCGGGTGCTGGTGGAGCGGCTGCTGGACCGGGTGACCAAGGAGGGGATCGACATTGACCGCTTCCTGGTGATCACCTTCACCAAGGCGGCGGCGGCCGAGCTGCGGGGGCGCATCGCCCAGGAGCTGTCTGACCGGCTGGCGGAGGCCCCCAACGACCGCCACCTCCGCCGCCAGACCACGCTGGTCTACCGGGCGCAGATTTCTACCATCCACGCCTTCTGCTCCGCCCTCCTTCGGGAGAGTGGCCACCTTCTGGACCTGGACCCGGACTTCCGTCTGTGTGACGAGGGGGAGCACAATGTCCTCATGGCCCAGGTACTGGAGGAGGTGCTGGACCGGCGCTATGAGGGCCTGACGGAGGACAGCCCCTTTGCCCTGCTGGTGGACACCCTGTCCGCCGGCCGGGACGACAGCCGGCTGGCCCGGATTGTGGCGGACATCTTTATCAAGGTGCAGAGCCACGCCGACCCCACCCGGTGGCTGGAGGGACAGAAGTCGCTTTGGATGCTGGAGGGGGTATCCGACCTGAGCCAGACCCTGTGGGGCGGCCTGCTGCTGGAGGACGCCCAACGGCAGGCCCGGGCCTGCCGGGACCGCCTGCTCCAGGCGCTGGAGCTGTGCCAGGAGGATGAGCTCCTTCAAATCAACTACGCGCCCTCCCTCACGGCCACGCTGGAGGGGGTGGAGGACTTCATCCGGGAGACCACCTGGGACGGGGCCTGCGCCCGCCTGCCCATCCCCTTCCCGGACGCCGGGCGGAAGAAGAAGCGGACCCAGGCCCTCAGCCCCCTTGCGGCGGAGCGGGCGGAGCAGACCAAGCAGCGGATGACCGCCATCCGCAAGCGGTGCGGGACAACGCTGGACAGGCTGGCGGAGCCCTTCACCGGGAACACCGCCGCCCAGCTGGAGGAGCTGGCCCTGTCCGCCCCGGTGGTGGAGGCGCTGATGGACCTGGTGCTGGACTTCCAGACCGCCTTTTCCCAGGAAAAGGCCCGGCGGCGGCTGGTGGACTTCTCCGACCTGGAGCATTTCGCCGTAAAGCTGCTCACCGACGGGGCGGGTGGCCCCTCGGAGCTGGCCCAATACTGGGGGAGCCGGTACACGGAGGTCCTGGTGGACGAGTACCAGGACACCAACCAGGTGCAGAATGCCATCTTTTACGCCATCTCCGACGGGGGGCGAAAGCTGTTCCAGGTGGGGGACGTGAAGCAGTCCATCTACCGCTTCCGCCTGGCCGACCCCTCCATCTTTCTGGACAAATACCGCCGGTTCCCCGACGGGGACCGGGCGGCGGAGGGGGAGGCCCGGAAGCGGGTGCTGTCCCGGAATTTCCGCTCCCGCCCCCAGGTGCTGGAGGGGTGCAACGACCTGTTTCGCAGCATTATGTCAACGGAATTTGGCGAGCTGGACTACTCCGACGACCAGGCGCTGGTGCCGGGAAAGGAGTTTTTACCGGCGGAACCGGACCGTTTGGGCGGGACGGCGGGGGAGAGTGGCCCGGCCGGGTGCCCGGGCTCCACAGACCGCCCCTGCCGGGGTCCTGACCCCTACGCTCTGGAGCTGGACGCCATTGACCTGTCCTTTTTGGGGGACCAGGAGGGGGAGAAGGACGACAAAAACAGGCTGGAGGCCCGGTTTGCCGCCCGGCGGATTCGAGAGCTGCTGGATACTCCCCTGATGGTGGAGGAGGGGAAGGGACTCCGGCCCCTGCGGCCCTCCGACGTGATGATCCTCCTGCGCAGTCCCGGCCCGGTGCTCCACTACTACCTGCAAGCCCTGAACGAGGAGGGCATCCCCTGGGCCGCCGACGGGGGGGAGGACTTCTTTGAGACCACAGAGGTAAACGTAGCCCTGGCCATCCTTCAGATTGTGGACAACCCCCGGCAGGACGTGCCCCTCATCGCCGCCCTGCGCTCCCCGGTATACGGCTTTTCCGGGGACAAGCTGGCCCTGCTGCGGGCGGACTGTAAGGGGGAAGACTTTTACACAGCTCTGGTGCGCGCCGCACAGAAGGGGGACCGGGAATGTCAGGACTTTCTGGACAGTCTGGAGGAGCTGCGGTTCGACGCAGGGGACCGCACCTGCCGCCAGCTCATGTGGCACGTCTATGAGAAGACAAATCTGCTGGGCGTTTTCGGTGCGATGGAGGGGGGCGGAGAGCGGCAGGGCAATCTGCTGGGTCTCTACGCCCTGGCCGGCCAGATGGAGGACAGCGGCTGCCGCACCCTGTTCCAGTTCCTCCTGCGGCTGAACCGGCTGCGGAA